>JAZBNV010000034.1:0-16490 GCA_036350795.1 Marinilabiliaceae bacterium | reverse complement strand
GCATGGGGTACGGGGTACGGGCATGGGGCCAGAACTGAATTATTACAGCTTGAATCTTCAAACTTGTAACTTCTAAATAATAAAAATTAACTTTATAGTCTGAAAAAAGATCCGATGCTTGAACCTTTAGCACATTTTCTGAACAAGGAGGGATTTGACAGGTCGGCCATTGCCGACTGGGTAATAGGTGATATGTATGTTGGGCTCTTAAATACTGACGGACAGGTGGGTGTTTGTGCAACCCTGGGCACTGAGATGAACGACAGGCTCTTTTATGAAGGCGATCCCGACTTAAACGACCCGGTGCACAGGATAATATTAAATGCCTGGTTTTCTTCGGTATGCAACTACAGGCAGGAATATCCTGATATTGTGGATATATTCGACAGCATAGACTTCAGGGAAAAGCCTGATATAGTTATGGTAGGTTATTTTGAGAGTTTATTTGAGAAGTTCTCCAAAGCCGGCATCAGGCTGCAGGTATTTGATATTCAGAAAGAAAGTCATGTACTGACAGACCTGAGCGAATTTGGAAGGGCAGTACAGAAATGCCAGACAATGGTACTTACCGGGACGACTATCTTTAATTCTACCTTCCTTGATATCGTTAAGCGTACTTCTGACGATTGTTCAATCTACCTTCTGGGTCCTTCGAACATACTGTCAGAAGATATGTTTATGTACAGGAATATCAAAGTTGTGTTTGGATCGGTATTCGGGAAAAACGACACAAGGGTATTTAAGAAAATTAAAGAAGGACATGGAACCAGGAGTTTCCAGGAATACCTGGATAAGGTATATATAAGAAGGGAAACCGTGTTATGAACAGGGACAGGATATATTCGCACCTTAAGAAATTTTGCGTTGGTATTGCCGGGGCAGGAGGCCTGGGATCCAATTGTGCAATTGCACTCGCAAGAGCTGGTATTGGCAAGCTGATAATATCCGATTTCGACACTGTTAACTGGAGCAACCTGAACAGGCAGTATTACTTCACAAACCAGCTGGGAGAAAAGAAAGTATACGCGCTCAGGGAGAATATTTCCCGGATCAACAGTGAGATTATTGTTGAAACCCATGATACCAGGCTCGATCCTGAATCCATTCTGAAAATTTATGCCAACTGTGATATAATAGTAGAAGCTTTTGATGATTCGGCAATGAAGGAGATGATTGCAGAAACCGTACTGGGCAGCTGGCCCGATAAAGTCCTGGTGATGGGATCGGGAATGGCCGGCTGGGGTAATAACAATCTCCTTAAGGAAAGATATATTGGTGATAACCTTGTTGTATGCGGTGATGAAGTTTCAGAAGTAAGTGCTGATAATCCGCCCCTTTCTGCCCGGGTGGCTATTGTTGCAAATATGCAGGCTAATGCAGTAATGGAAATATTGATGAAGAGAGATGAAAATTACACTTAATAACAGGCCCGAAGAGTTTGAGCAGGACAGCATAACTGTTGATGAGATGCTTGAGATTAAGAAGTTCTCATTCAGGATGCGCGTAATAAAAATAAACGGAAAGTTTATCAGGAAAGAAGAATATTCAACTGCCCGTATTAATGAAGGTGACAATGTGCAGATGCTCTACCTTATGAGCGGAGGCTGAAAACTTACTATCGAGGGTTGAAAAAGCAGGAAAGGGACATTTGAAAATTTTGTAGTTTTGTGATATGAAAGATATTTTCACCAGGATCTACGATAAGCTGCCCCGTTATTTAAGGAACAGGTATCTTATTGCGCTTATCGTTTTTTTTGTATGGATTTTACTTTTTGATAATAACAATCTTATTGACAGGTATCATGATTTAAAAAACCTGCGACAGCTGGAGCAGGATAAGGATTATTATACCAGGCGCATTGAAGAAGACCGCCGCAAGCTTAAGGAGTTAAGGACCGACAGCGACAACCTGGAGAAGTTTGCACGCGAACAGTACTTTATGAAAAAAGATAATGAAGATCTTTTTATTATTGTTGACGAGGAAGAAGAGAAGAAAGAAGAGAAATAAGCTAGTGCTCAAGGCTCCTGTATTTATTTAGCAGGCCAGGCATATCATAATCACAATCCGGCTCACCAATAGTTTTCAGGAGTTTTTTTGCTGCCAGCTCAACCGGCTCCTTTTTATAGCTTCCATCAGAGTGTACCCTGTTAAGGAATTTTACCACTTTAAACATATTGAACCAGTTATTGAATCTTTTTATAAATGATTCACGTGATGAGGTATTTGAACGTATCTCCAGCATCCTTTTATGCCAGTCCTCATCTTCAAGAAATTTTACCAGGGGCGCTTTAAAGTGTTTTTCTGCTTCCCTCAGGGCAGCTGACTCACCATCATAGATTGCAGGAATGCTTTTAAACAATTCACCCAGGGCAGAAAAGGCAAGGGGATTATAGGTGTACATCGTAGTATCTCCCTGCTCCAGCATAGACCTGATAAGCGGACCGGTACCAAAGGGAACACGCCCGGATATTCTTGGTGAAGGGTAAACCGTAGCCGAATCAAGATAAAAATAACCCCCCATCGGAATAAGTTTCTGGATAAAATAAAAATCCTCGCCCGCCTGTTTGCGGTTCATTCCGCCGGCAGCGGCATAGGGTAGCGCCTTTACTGCAAATGCTGAGCCAACAGTATGGAAAACATGGGGGAAGCCTGAGTATTTAAGTGCCTGGTAATAATAGCGCAGGTGTAATTCATAGGCTGTAATTGCAGAATAAACTTCACTGTCGAATTCACTGCCTGAAACGGGATGCTCAAAAGCAAGAGAACAGGCTTTTCTTTCGCGGTGGAGAAGCAGCTCACTGTAAACAGAAACCAGGTAATTCTCCGAAACGCTGCAGTCTGCATCGAGCGATAGTATTACCCCCCCGGCATTGCCTGTGGTATTAAACCTGTAAAGTGCCTCATCCATAACTACCTTACGTGCCATACCGGCACCCCGGTCCCTGGACTTATTATTCAGGGTATTTATGCAGAAGAGGCTGAAGAATGGATTATTATTTCCATTCCATTCACTGATTAACTTTTCGCTGTCGAGTGTTCTCCTTAGCTCCTCATCGCTTGCACCGGATGCGGCATTGAGGTGAACTATTACTTCCACCCCGCATGCAGGCCGGGTGCATAATAACAATGAATCCAGCACCCGGCAAATCCCGGGTTCATCGAAAGCGGGTATAATAACTATTATCCCTGTATCCTTATCGGGATCGCTACTTATAAATGGTGGATACAGAACCCTGGAAGACAGGTATTCTGAGGCAAAGCTCATTTGAGCTATTTATTTTCTGCGTAATATTCGTTTAGTCCTTTTAGCACTTCGGCAGTAATATTGCTGCCACTGTCTGACAGGAGAACAGGTCCTCCAAAGGTTTTACCCAGTATGTATTCGTAGTTATGATCTTTATTATAAACTTCGAGGTACTTATATATATAGTCGAGGATGCTTCTGTTCATAACCTGCTCCTCTTCCATAAGCGCATACTGAAGCTGATCCCTGAGATTGACTATCTCCTGTTGCTGCTGAATAAGCACCTGCTCCATCTGGGCAGCAGTAGCCCTGGTAACCAGGCCTTTACGCACTTTTTCCTCATAATCCTTTGCTCCTGCTTCGTATTGCGACCCCTTAGAGTTCAGTTCAGCTTCCGAACTTTCCTGTTTCTTCATCAGGTCGTCCCTGAGCTTAAAATACATATCGAAATTGTATATAATGGTATCGATATCTACATAAGCTATTGCTCCTGTTGATTTGCTTACTGTTTCAACCCCATCCAGGTGATTCTCATCATTATCCTTTTCGGTAAACTCAAGAACAAAAAATACTAAGACTGCAAGTATTGATACAACACTTAAGATCAATGGCAACTTCTTCATTTCAACTAGTTAATTGGTTAAACTTTAACAGGTGACAAATATAATTAAATAATTGTATTATAGAATTGGGTAAATGAATTAGCCGTACAGAAGGTTAAAACTCGGGGCAGGGTACGGCCCTGAACCTTCTTCTGCTGCCCAGGCTGGTAGTTACAAACTCGTAAACCATTGAAATCTCATGTGCTCCCCCGGTCGATGAAATCAGGTTGGAGATGGTGAAGTCGTAGCTGTAACCAATATGGATGTCATTTGTTTTTATACCGATAAGTCCGATAACCGCATCGCCTGCCTGGCTTGTTACGAGTGGTATACCCCTGTACCAGAGTCCGAAAATAATTGGATCCCTGTAGTAGTAGAGCCCCACGTCAGATTGCCAGAATCTATCCTGGTATTTTATATTGGCCGCAATACTTAAAACTTCATTATATTTCTGTTTCTGAATAAGGCGACCTCGCCTGGTAATCTGGTAACCCCCAAATGCATTAAGCTTTATGGGCACCTTTGTTTCCCAGTCGCCATAAAATGATTGTCTTGGCTGAAGCAGGTGGTCTACGGTGAAACCTGCCCAGATTCTGTCGTTATAAAAGAGGGCAGATGTTGCAAAATCCACATCAGCAACACTTTCGAAGGGCGGTGGGGTAATAGACGGGGTGGTACCCCCGGCCGTTATCATGGAGTTCCAGATTAACTTTCCATAATTAAGTCCAAGGTAAGTAAACTTAAAATTTATACCCGGCCTGAAGTGCCAGTCGCGGTTTAGCTGAACATCATAAGAATAAATAAGCCCGATATTGGTTGTACTCAGGTCTCCTGAACCTGCCACATCGTAGGTAGCAAGTACACCAATGCCCGAATTGAAGTTGGGCATATACCTGTCGTACGAAACACTGTAAGTGTGAAAAACGCCGGGCACTGCGGGCCACTGGTTCCTGTAATTAATCGAAAGCCTGTTCTCCTCTATTGCACCGGCGAATGATGGCGCCAGGTACAGGGCATTGGCATAGAACTGTGAGAAATGCGGATCCTGCGCATTCAGATTTATAACGGACAATGTGACTGTAAAGAACAGCCAGATATATTTTAGTACAGGTCGCAAGTCAGTTAAGTTAAGCCTTGATTAAATACGAAAATAGTTAATAGTTCTTAATTTGTACAACTATAATACGTTTTTTACCCACTATATTGTTACAGTTATTCACAGTTTTATTCACAGGCAGGTAAAACTTAACTGAAATATGTATTGATTTTATAAGATTTAAGCTGCTTATTACTTCCTGGGTATAAGGGTAAGGTCGCCTCCCTTAACAAAGGGTTCACCATTTTTAAATACCCCTCTTACCTTCCAGATATATACTCCCGGGTCTGCTTTTTGCCCCCTGTAATAGCCATCCCAGCCTATTTCAATATCATCGCTTTCGAATACTATCTGGCCGGTGCGTGTAAAGATCCTGAGGTTATATTCTGTTACACCCGACCACACAGGATGAAAGACCTCTGACTGGATATCGGTCCTTGTGGAATAATACCCTCCCGTAGGACCACCATCATTGGGCATAAAAGCATTTGGGAACCTGAGGAAACAACTATTCTCTCCAAAGGCATCGGTAATTATTATACTATCCCTGCAGCCAAAAGCTGATATTGCTGTAAGCTTAACACTGTATGATCCATTCCTGGTATAGTGGTGCGATGGTTCAAAATCTCTTGATGTAGAGCCATCTCCGAAGTCCCATTCCCAATCTATAGCATTCTCAGAGTAATTATAAAACATTACCTCCTCATCGGGGAGCACAGGGTCTCCCCTGCTTACCTCAAATCTTGCCCTGGGCCCGGGATATACCTTTATGTTTGCCTCTGACTTTGAAATTCTGCCTTCGCTTCCGAAAGCAAGTAGTTTAACACTGTACTCTCCCGCTTCGTCGAATATCCATACAGGCTCATTCTCGGTAGAGTATCCACCATCTCCGAATTCCCATAATAATGAATCATAGTTGGCCGACATATTCTCAAAGCCAACCTTCAGCGGAACACAGCCTGAAAGATTATCGCTGCTGAACACAGAAGTCGGTGCAGGTGTGGCCAGTTTGTTAATAATAATTTCGGGCTCAACTACCACTACCCTTCCCTTTGAACTCTCTGTCTTAACTGGGGTGCCGGCATCCTCAGTTAAAGTCTGAGGTGAGGGCTTATCAGCTTTATCGATAAGCTCCCTGACATCAACACTGCTAACCTTTTCGGCAGCCGAGGCTGAGCCTTTGCTTGCAAGCTTCCTGTTCTGTTCCGGACCAGGTTTCAGGGCTTCGGTACCAGCCGGTATATTTATACTTTCCGAAATTTGCTGAGACAGAGCAGCCTCTTCAGTATTACTATTAATACCAAGTATACCTGCTATTGAAGCACCCACAATCAAAGCTCCCATGTAGTACACATTGAAACTGCCGGGATTAAAACGCAGGAATTCCCTTATCCTGACGCTTCTTTGCACCCGTCCCCAGAGTCTTGCGGATGGTTTCAGCTCATATTTGCTGAAACTCTCACGGAATAACTCCTCAATGTTTCTATTTGTGTTTTTCCTGCTCAATTTAATATTTCACTATTGTGTACTAACTTCCTTATTTATTACTTTTAATTAATCGCGCTTTTTCTCTATTTATAATTCTCAAGCTTCTTCTGTATAAAACTCCTTGCCCTTGAATACTGTGATTTTGAAGTATTTACATCAATATCCAGCATTATGGCTATTTCTTTATGCTTATATCCTTCAACAGCATACAGGTTAAATACCGTTCTGTACCCCGGTGGCAGCTGATCGAGTATCTTCATCAGCTCTTCTGCCGTATAGGGAGTATCGGGTATATCACTCTTACCGGCCTCGCTTGTATATACTTCCTCGATCTCCACATAATGCTTATGCTTGAGATGCTTATGGTAATGAGTGATAGCGGTGTTGATAACAATTTTCCGCATCCATCCTATAAAAGAACCTTCTCCTGTAAAATCTCCGATATTCATATACACCTTAACCAGGCTTTCCTGTAGAATATCTTCGGCTTCAGGAACATCTGTGGCATACCTTATACAGATACCCAAAAGAAGTCCTGAATAGCGATCATAAAGACTTTTCTGGGCCAACCTGTCTTTATTACGACAACCTTTTACTATTTCCTGGTCGCTCATCATTCCTGTGACCAAATTTTAGACTTTGGAGTAATTAAAATGGTTGCACACAGAATAAGAAAAGGGACAATAATTTTCATAAAACAACTCAGCATGCAGACCAGTTTACGATTCTGATTCTCCAACGAAAATAATATATATATGTTTCATAGCAACAATATTTATTTATCAAACTGATAAACGTCATTTAATCGCCCCATCTTTGAACTATATTTGTAAAAAAATAACAGGAAAAACCAAAAGATATGTTTAACAGATTAATTGCGGCTATACTGCCTTATTTCCCCCGTAAGTTTGTATGGATATTTTCCAAGCCTTACATCTCAGGAGAAACTATGGATGACGCCATGAAAGCTTCAAAGGAGCTTAATAATAAGGGTATTAAAGTTACACTGGACGTACTGGGTGAGTTTATTAAAGACCTGGGCGAAGCAGAAGCCAATAAAAAGGAATACCTGGAACTGATTGATCTTACGCAAAAAAATAAGATCGACGGTAACTATTCCCTTAAGCCAACAAGTTTTGGCTTATTAATCGATAAGGATATTTGCTACTCGCATATCAGGGAGATTGTAGCCCTGGCTGCCAGCTATAACAATTTTGTGCGAGTGGATATGGAAGACTCCCCCTGCGTAGACCTGGAGATTGAATTATTCAGAAAACTGAAAGCTGAATTTCCGAAGAACGTTGGTCTTGTACTCCAGTCTTATCTCAGAAGAACCCACCAGGATATAAAAGACATGCTGGACCTGAATTCGGACGAGATTCCATTGAATTACAGGCTATGCAAAGGCATATATGTTGAGCCGGAGGAGATAGCATTTAAAAAATATGAAGAAGTTAACCAGCACTTCCTGGAAGACCTCGAATTAATCTTCCAGAACAAGATTTACCCTGGTATTGCCACCCATGATAAAGCTCTTATTGAAGGTGCCTACAGGCTGATTGAAAAGTACAAGGTTCCAAAGAATATGTATGAGTTCCAGATGCTCTATGGCGTTACACCTTCACTTCGTCAATCCATAGTTGACGCCGGGCATACCATGAGGGTATATGTTCCTTTTGGCAAAGAATGGTTTGGCTATTCAACACGCCGGCTTAAGGAAAATCCGAAAATGGCATGGCATATTATGAAAGCAATCTTTATCAGGGGATAGGATTGAAGAGTTGGGAGTTGAGAGTTGAGAGTGAAGAGTGAAGAGTGGATGGGTTTATTTTCTTTCCAGGTTTTTTCTGTACTGTTCTATCATCAGGTTCATTTCGCGTGGAGAAATATAGGGCCTGGGTGGTTCGGGTTTTTGGGGTAAGCCATTGGCAAGCAGGTATATTGCTGCCGGGATAAAACTAATTGGATTGATCGAAAGCATTTTGTCGGACGGGATACCTCCTTTTTCATATGCAGTAATTAGCTGGGTCCTCTTTAAAACTTCATAGTTGGCCTGGGGGTCGCCAAGCGACACTGAGCTGTTTAATCCCTGGTAGGTAGCTACCTCAAGGTTATTACGGGCGTTAGCTAATTCAGGAGCTTCGGTAACATTTGTTGTTCTGAACTCCGACCTCAGGTCTGCCATCCTTGGTATTACTATTACTTCTCCAATATTTGTTGTATCGCTCTGAAGAAAAACCGCGGCAACAAAGCTATTTCCCTTAAGTGTGTCGCTCAGGTTAAATACAAAATCGGAGTAACCTACATAGGAGAATATCACTGTATCTCTCCGATCGAGATACAGAGAAAACTTACCATCAGGTCCGCTAACCCCGCCTGTAGCCCTGTTTAGCAGGTAATGCACATTCGGGATAGATTTCTGGCTGGACGCGTCCATAACCACACCATGAAGCAACACAAGGTCTCTTTGCATTTCCTGACCCCTTGCGCTGACAAAAAGCAGAAATAACATAAGCAGTATAGCCGGAGTCTTTAGTTTTCTCATCTTATTTAGAAATTATAAGTTCATCAAGCCCTCTTTTAGGGACATGATGCGTGCCATTCTCATCTCTCCAGTACTTAATATCATCATCCTTTACACTGTCAATAACAACTGTTTCTGCCGGTTTGCCCAGTGCAATTATCAGAAGCACCTCATATTTATCTGAAAGCCTGATCTCCTCAACAAGACCCTTCCTGTCGATCGATGCAATAATGCAACCTCCATAACCATCTTCCACCGCCCCAAGCAATATTGACTGCGCGGCAATTCCATGATCAACATAGTAATTATCCGTAATTGACCTGTCGCCGAGAATAATAATATAGGCCGAAGGTCTTTCACCTTCTTCCGGACCGTCCCAGTCTTTAAGATAGCCTGCCCACCTGGTATAGGGGAAAATCCTGCTGCAGTCTGATTCGTCGGTATAGAGCAGGTATTTAAGAGGCTGCCTGTTAGTTGCTGAAGCAGAATGCCTGGCCAGGTCAATATAGGATGTCAGGCTGTCCCGGCTTATCCTGGTTTCCTGCCTGAATCGCCTGTACGACCTGTTCTTTTTTACGAGTTCACTTATATTCATCTCAAAAAAGAGCTTTTTCTATGCGTAAAGTTATAAAAAAAGCCCGCAAAGTACATTAATAATGAACTCCCGGGCTTTTATAATTATATTTTTTATCAGCCTCTTTACATTCTTGTGGCTATAATATCCCAGTCAAGTATTTCCCAGAACGATTTAAGATAGTCGGGGCGCTTATTCCTGTAGTCGATATAGTATGCATGCTCCCATACATCACAGGTCATTATTGGCTTCAGCCCGTCGCGCAAGGGGTTACCTGCATTCGATTCCTTAACTATCTGTAATTTACCCTTATCATCAAGCGCCAGCCATGCCCAGCCTGCTCCGAAGAGAGTGGCAGCTGCTTTGTTAAACTCTTCTTTCATAGCCTGGAACGATCCAAATGTTTCGTTAATAGCATCAGCCAGTTCTCCTACTGCCTCCCGCCGACCAGCAGCAGAGAATGAGTTAAAGTAGAAAGTATGATTCCATACCTGTGCGGCATTATTATAGATTCCACCATCAGCCTTCTTAATCAGGGTTTCAAGATCAGCATTCTCAAATTCTGTTCCGGGAATAAGCCCATTCAGATTGTTTACATAGGCCTGGTGATGTTTACCATAATGGTAATCAAGCGTTTCCTCGCTGATATGAGGTTTAAGAGCATCCAGTTTATACGGCAGTTTTGGTAGTTCGTGTATCATTTCCTATAAATATTTGATTAATATAAAGTCCTATAAGATCAACACTATCAAGTTCGGAAATGTTCAGGTCAATTCAAAATAATAGGGATAATTAAGGTAAAAATTATATGTACCTTCGGGCAAATTTCCCGGAATGAACAAGCGTATCCTGGATCTTGCTATCCCGAATATTATCAGCAATATTACAATACCCCTGCTGGGTATAGTGGACCTGGCTCTTATGGGCCATATGGAATCGGATACATATATTGGTGCCATTGCACTGGGAACGCTGATATTCAATTTTATCTACTGGGGTTTTGGCTACCTGAGGATGGGAACCAGCGGATTTACTGCCCAGGCAAGGGGCCGGAGAGACCTTCCTGAAACGATAAATGTATTTGCAAGGGCGATGCTGGTAGCCCTTGCGGGGGGAATTTCCCTGATCCTGCTGCAGAGACCGCTTGAATGGATCTCCTTTATTATTCTGAAAGGAGAACCGGAGGTGGAAGCACTTGCGCTAAGCTATTTCAGAATCAGGATATGGGCCGCACCTGCAACCCTGATGCAATTCGCATTTATGGGATGGTTTATAGGTATGCAGAATGCCAGGATACCAATGACAATTGCCATCGTAAGCAACATTGTAAATATCTGCTTTAATTTCCTGTTTGTGCTCCAATGGGACATGGGCTCGGATGGTGTGGCATACGGAACTGTAATAGCACAGTATTGCGGACTTGCTGTTGCCCTGGCATTCTTCAACAGGTATTTCCGTAAACTAATGAAACACTGGAAGCTAAAAGCCATATTACAGTTGAGCAGGCTCAGGGAATTTATGCTGGTAAATTCTGATATTTTTATCCGCACCATGTGCCTGGTGCTTGTATTCTCCTTTTTTACTGCCAGGTCTGCATCAAGCGATGTACAGGGTACAGGAGATGAAACAATACTGGCGGTAAACTCACTTCTGATGCAGTTTTTTATGTTCTTTTCCTTCCTTATTGATGGATTTGCACATGCATCAGAGGCCCTCACAGGAAGGTTTATAGGATCGGGCGACAGGAGCTCACTCAAAAAACTGGTAAAAATACTATTTACCTGGGGTGCAGGTATTGGCCTTGCCTTTACCCTTGTTTATCTTCTTGCCGGCAAAGCAATTATCGGATTACTTACTGATCTTGATGCCGTGCGCTACAATGCCGCTGAATATATGTTCTGGGTAGTTCTTGTTCCCCTGATTTCTTTTGCAGCCTTTCTGTGGGATGGTATATATATTGGAGCAACAGCCGGTAAGGCAATGCGGAATTCGATGCTTATAGCCACCGCGGCAGTATTCTTCCCGGTTTACCTGCTATCAGGGAAATACCTGGGCAATCATGGACTCTGGTTTGCTTTTATACTATTTATGATAGCCAGGGGTATTGCCATGACGATTATGGCACCACGTGCTGTTTATTCGCGTGTAGCTTAGCTTACAAAAATATCTTCCCTTACAACTTTTATTATCTTTCTTTCAGAGGCTTCCTTATAGAGGGCATTTACAGCTGCTTTTCCCTCGCTTCCAAGGTCAAGGGTGTACCTATTTACATAGAGCTTAATATGGCTGAGCATAACTTCCTTTTCCATGCTTACTGCATATTTCCTTACATAATTATATGATGATTCAGGATTTCTGAAAGCATATTCTATGCTTCTTTTCAGGGACCTGTCTACTGCAAGTGCCACTTTATCTTCAATACTTCTTTTTATGCATATTCCTCCCAGCGGTATAGGCTTAGCAGTAAGCGTATCCCAGAATTCACCAAGGTCGGCAATTTTCCTGAGGCCTCTTTTTTCATAGGTGAACCTGTTTTCGTGTATAAGCAGACCCGCATCCATCTCACCTTCAAGTACTGCTTCCTCAATATCACTGAAAAGATATTCAGTTTTATTCACAGCTCCGGGCCAGGCTATACTGAGCAGAAGATTTGCAGTTGTATACTTACCCGGAATAGCAATCCTGGCAGTGTCAAGCTCATCAGGATAAATCTTCCTCCTGCTTACCAGAAGCGGTCCGTTATTATGGCCCAGTGCACTACCTGATGTAAGCAGCCGGTAAGAATCGGCCAGGTAAGCGTAAGCATGGTAACTAAGTTTCGTTATATCAATCTCACCGGAAAAAGCTTTTCGGTTAAGCTCCTCAACATCACCCAGATGCACATCAAATTTAATCCCTTCGGTATCAACTTTGGAGTTTACCAGGGCATCAAAAATAAAAGTATCGTTAGGGCAGGTAGAAAATCCCAGTGTAAGCTTCATCAGTGGTAAAGTTTATTAAGTATGTTTGTTAGTGCGCTGCCAAGCCTGCTTAATGCAAGGTCTATATCCCATTTATCCCGGTCCCTGGCTTCAACGTAGTTGGATACTGACCTTATCCCGATGGCAGGAATATTTTCCCTTGCAGCTACATAGTATACAGCCGCACTCTCCATACTTTCTATATCTGCATTAAACTTCTTTTTCATTCTCTCCATACTTACCCGGCTGCCGGTAACTTTGTTCACCGTAATCCCTGATACAGCCCTGTACTCTTCTTTGAGCATATTTAAGAGGGTGTTATCAGGATAAAGCTTACCATCAACAAAGGGATATTCATTACTTCCTGCAAGACCGGCTTCAAATACAGTACTGAAGTTTTCCCCGTCCTCAACTCCAAGATCTCCAAAGCAATCATCTGATACCAGTACAAGCTCGCCTAACTTAATCTCTCGCTTATAAGAGCCTGCAATTCCGATATTTAAAATCAGCGACGGGGCAGGATTCTTAGCAAGGTAGTCCATAATCGACCACAGGGTATTAACACTGCCGACACCTGTTACCAGGACTGGTATCTTCAGCTTACTTGCTGGCCCGGCCTGCGCAAAATAGTCTTTAAGGCTCTCTGCCTCTCGCCGGCTTGCGGCAACTATTAAAGTGTTGTGCGCCTTCAATTGATTTAAGGTATTTATAGAAAGTAATTGATAAAGATATTGGTTTTCCGCTAAAAAAGCTTCAAATTTGAGGTACAACAAAGTATAAACCAGTTTTACCAGGATGATATACCTTACCAGGAGAGAGAGATTCAGTGCAGCACACAGGATGTTCAAGCCAGAACTGTCGGATAATGAAAATATGGAAATTTACGGCATGTGTTCAAACCCCGAATGGCATGGTCATAACTACATACTGTACGTAACGGTGAAGGGCGAGATTAACCCGGATCTGGGGTATGTAATAAACCTGAAAAGGTTAAAGGATCTAATCAAAAAAGAGGTAATTGAAAAGCTTGATCATAAGAATCTGAATACCCAGGTGGGTTTTCTTGAAGGAGTACTACTCTCGACTGAAAACATAGCAATTGCTATATGGAAAGTACTTGAGAAGCCTGTAAGGGAAGAAGGTGCAGAATTGCACTGCGTTAAGATTGAAGAAACAGAGAATAACTCAATTGAGTATTATGGGTGAGTCAGTCGCCCGCAAACTATTTTAAATCACATATAAAGATGGAAGTAATAAACAATGGTTCAGGATTAATTGAAGATGCAGGATATAATAAAATTGAAAGATGGAATAAAGAGGCTTCACTGAAGCTTGCAGAAAATTATAAGCAAATTTTGAAGCTTATTGGCGAAGACCCTGAAAGGGAAGGATTGAAAGATACCCCCCTGAGAGTTGCCAAGGCAATGCAGTTTCTTACCCAGGGTTACAGCCAGAACCCGGTTGATATACTAAACTCGGCCAAGTTTACCGAAAATTACCAGCACCTTGTTCTTGTAAAGGATATCGATATCTATTCGCTCTGTGAGCATCATATGTTACCCTTCTTCGGTAAGGCCCATGTTGCATATATACCTGATGGCCAGATAACCGGCCTCAGTAAGCTTGCAAGGGTTGTGGAGGCATTCTCAAGGAGGCTGCAGGTACAGGAAAGGCTCACAACACAGATACGCGACTGTATACAGGACACCCTGAACCCTCTAGGTGTGGCAGTTGTAATAGAGGCACAGCACATGTGTATGCAGATAAGGGGAGTTATGAAGCAAAACTCGGTTACAACCACCTCTGCCTTTACCGGTTGCTTCCTTAAGAATTTACAGACAAGAGAAGAGTTTTTCCACATTATCGGCCGCAAATTACACTAGCAGGCAAAGGACTTTAGATAAATAGCTTAAGTGACTTAGCTTACCAGAAGCAGGTGCCTTGAATACTTTTGGTATAGGCTTTTGTGATTTATTATTACTTTTGCAATCCGACACAAAAAATAATTATATGAATGCATATGTATTTCCCGGACAGGGAGCTCAGTTTGTGGGCATGGGAAAAGACCTGTACGAGAGCAATCCGCTCTGCAAAGAAATGTTCGACAGGGCAGATGAGATTCTTGGCTTCAGAATCACCGAAATTATGTTCGGAGGTACAGATGAAGACCTCAAGCAGACCAGGGTAACCCAGCCGGCTATTTTTCTTCACTCAACCATTATGGCTGCTGCACTTGGCGATAGCTTAAAGCCTGATATGGTTGCGGGCCATTCATTGGGCGAGTTTTCAGCTCTTGTTGCAAACAGGGCTCTTTCTTTCGAAGATGGTCTGCTGCTTGTTTCAAAAAGGGCTTTAGCCATGCAAAAAGCATGCGAGGTACAGCCATCTTCAATGGCTGCCATACTGGGACTTGAAGATGCTGTTGTTGAAGAGGTATGTAAAAATATTGACGACATTGTTGTTCCCGCCAACTATAATACAAACGGCCAGATAGTTATTTCGGGCAGTATAGAAGGAATTGACAGGGCTATAGAGCTATTGACCCTGAAAGGTGCAAAGAGGGCTCTTAAGCTTGCCGTAGGTGGTGCTTTTCACTCACCACTGATGGAACCGGCAAGAGCTGAGCTTGAAGAAGCGATTAAGGAAACTGTATTCAGTAAACCGATATGCCCGGTGTACCAGAATGTTAATGCTATGCCTTTCAGCGATCCGGACTTAATAAAAGAAAACCTGGTTGCACAGCTTACTTCGCCCGTAAGATGGACACAAACAGTCCTTAATATGCTTGCTGATGGTGCTACAATGTTTACTGAAACAGGACCCGGATCCGTACTCCAGGGACTAATCAGGAAGGCCGACCGCAATGCAAATGTACAGGGAGCACAGGGCCTTCTTGATCTCTAGATTTTGTGTACAGACTGAATCATCAATTCCGCGGCAAGGTAGCCTGGTAAATGAATAAGTACTGATTGCCGCGGAACTTTGTAAGGCAATCCATCTTAGCTAACTATGTGTGACCCCTCCGGGATCATAAAACCTGGCACTATAGTCCGGAAGAAAGTTTTAAAGTTGATGTAGTTGATAGAGTTTACCGCCTTATCAAGCTTCTACTTTTCTTCTTTTTCAGATGCAAGGGGCAGAAGTATGACGCCCTTATGTATCCTGCCATCCAGCATTATTCTTAAAGGTTTGTCAAAGACCACGTGCCTGAGGAATTCATCCTGGTACACAGCTTCCATACTGTTGAGGTAATCAACATTATAGCATCCTTCCTTTATATAAGGGTTAACGGTAAAATAGCCTATCCTGAAAGAAGTAATATTCTGGAAAAAATGTGTTCCCTGGCTGGGATCTATCCTGTAGTCAGGCAAACCTGACTCAACGATTACCCTTGCCTGGGATATCTGGGGCCACTTTATGGGTATGCCAAGCCATGGGTCGCTCGATCCCCATCTGCCCGGTCCTACAAGCACATAGTTCCTGGCTGCCTGAACAAATGAATTATTGATATTCTCAAGAACAGACACAATTTTCTTATTATTCTCGGCTTTAAATGATTCGGGCCTTATATAAATAAGATCGGTAATGCCCTTTATCAATCCGTTGCCAAGAGCCGATTCTGATTGTATAATAACATCCTTCTCATCAAGGTTGTCAAGGTTTACCTGCTGCGACTGGTCGTTATCGACTATGGGCCTGATCTGAAGAAAGTTAAATATCCTGGGCATCTCCGACTGCATTTCCAGGTTAGCTGCAAATTCTATTTCAATCGGGTTACCCATTTCCTTCTGTCCCAGTTCGAGCAGGTTATTCAGAATATCTGCCAGCGGAAAGGTAGAGTACTTCAGTATACTGTCGAAAGTTATAATACGCTTGCCGGGGTGACTTATCCCGGGTCGCACGATATTGGACTGCAGGTCGTAAGTTGAAGCACAATGTTTAAGTGAACTAAGGTTTTCTGCTTCCCTGATTCTTTTCTTAACAATATTAACCCCATCGTC
>JAZBNV010000033.1:0-52041 GCA_036350795.1 Marinilabiliaceae bacterium | reverse complement strand
TCTGGTTGGCGCGGAAATTGGTGTGTAAATGCCTGTAATACTATCTCTGTGTGACTCCTCCGGAGTCAATAATCCCTGAGCTCTGCGCTCTGAGCCTTAAAGTCCCGGAGGGACCAGAGAGAATAGCTTATATAAATCACCCCACAAAGTTACCGCGCCAAAAGAGTTCATCTAATTAAACAGGTCAGGTTGGCGCGGAAATTGGTGTGTAAATGCCTGTAATACTATCTCTGTGTGACTCCTCCGGAGTCAATACACCCTGCGCTCTGCGCACCTGCCTTGCCTTGCAGGCAGGCTGAGCCTTGCAGTCCCGGGGGGACCAGAGAGAATAGCTTATATAATTCACCCCACAAAGTTACCGCGCCACGCTGCTTCAAATCTTTAAACAGGTCGGGTTGGCGCGGAAATTGGTGTGTAAATGCCTGTATTACTAGCTCTGTGCGACTCCTCCGGAGTCATAAAACCCTGAGCTCTGAGCTCTACGCCTTATGTTCTCCTTTATTAAAATTTTGTTAAAAATAACTGTTATAGCTGTATTATAATTATTTTCGCATTATGGATGCAGGGAGAAACCTGGTTATAATACCAACATATAACGAAAAAGAAAATATCGAAGCCATAATAGATGCAGTATCATCTCTGCCCGTGCCTTTCGATATTCTGGTGGTAGACGATAATTCCCCTGACGGTACCGGCAATATAGTTCAGGAAGCCATGAAAACCAGGAAAAACCTCCACCTTGTAAAACGCGAAGGCAAACTGGGACTGGGCACAGCATATATAAAAGGATTTAAATGGGCCATTGAAAACGGCTTTGATATTATCTGCGAAATGGATGCCGATTTCTCGCATAACCCCGGCGACCTGCTTAAACTGCACCAGGCATGCCTTAACGGGGTGGACCTTGCAATAGGTTCAAGATATATCTCGGGCGTAAACGTGGTAAACTGGCCCCTGGGCAGGGTACTTATGTCGTATATGGCCTCCATTTATGTACGAATTGTAACGGGACTCAGGGTAAAAGATACTACCGCAGGTTTTAAGGCGTATAAACGGGAGGTGCTCGAGACTATAGACCTGGACAATGTAAGGTCGAAAGGTTATGCTTTCCAGATAGAGATGAAGTTTACAGCATGGAAATTCAGATTCGTAATCAAAGAAATTCCAATTGTATTTACCGACCGTAAACTGGGTACCTCCAAAATGAGCGGGGGCATTTTTAACGAAGCGCTATGGGGAGTTATCAGGATGAAACTGCGTTCCTTCTTCAGAAGCTACAAGCGTTAAGCTACAGTATATTCATACAATTAACTTATAGTTATGAAAAAGCTACTTATTCGTAATGCCACCATAGTGAATGAAGGGAAAGTATTTACCGGATCCGTTCTGATAGAAGGGGAAATTATCAGGAAGATAATCAGAGCAGAGAGCAGCTCCTCCTTCTCCAGGGCTACGGAGGACAGGGGAATGGGAGAAGGGGAGGTAAGAGATGCAAGAGGGAAGTTACTGATTCCGGGGGTGATAGATGACCAGGTGCATTTCAGGGAGCCGGGACTTACACACAAGGGTGATATTTATTCGGAGTCGAGGGCCGCGGTTGCAGGCGGGATTACATCCTTTATGGAAATGCCGAATACAATGCCCCAGACAATTACCAGCGAGGCACTTAAACAAAAACAGGAAATTGCAGCCAAAAACTCGCTCTGTAACTATTCCTTCTATTTCGGGGCAACAAATGATAATATAGAAGAGATAAAGGCCATTGATCCAAAAACGGTATGTGGCATCAAAGTATTTATGGGTGCATCAACCGGTAATATGCTGGTAGATAAGGAGGAAAGCCTGAGGGCAATATTTAAACACGCACCCGCAATAGTAGCCTGCCACTGCGAAGACGAAGGTACCATACGTTCCAATCTGAAAGCATATACTGAAGAGTATGGCGAAGATATTCCCTTTGAATACCATCCTCTTATCCGCAGCAGGGAAGCCTGTTATAAATCATCCTCCCTGGCTGTTGACCTGGCAATGAAATACGGAACGCGACTTCATATACTGCATATCTCAACAGAAGATGAAATGGATCTGTTTGACGGCGAGATGCCGCTTGACCAGAAAAGAATTACAGCCGAAGTATGTGTGCACCACCTATGGTTCAGCGAAAAGGATTATAAGGAAAAAGGAAGCCTGATTAAATGGAACCCTGCAATAAAGAAAGAAAGCGACCGCAGGGCACTTATTGATGCCCTTAAAGATGGCAGTATTGATATTATCGCAAGCGACCATGCTCCCCATACCATGGCAGAAAAAAACAACATTTATACAAAGGCCCCGTCAGGAGGACCCCTTGTACAGCACACACTGCTGGCAATGCTTGAGCTCTGGCACAGGAAAGAAATTGACATAGAAACAATAGTCGAAAAAATGTGCCATAACCCGGCAATCCTTTTCGAAATCGAAGGCAGGGGATTTATCAGGGAAGGATATAAGGCCGATCTCTGCCTTATTGACCCTGCAGGCACTACCAGGGTTGATAAGAGCAATATACTTTATAAGTGCGGGTGGTCGCCTTTTGAAGGTACTGCCTTTAATACAGTAATCGATACAACAATAGTCAATGGTAATATAGTTTACTCCAGGGGGAAAATCGCTAATGAAACGCCCGGGGAACTACTGAGATTTAAGCGATGACTATGAGAAATTTGTTTTACATCCTGGTAATTCTGGCAATATTATCATCATGCAGGCAAAACAGTGCAGACAGCAATGCACCTGCGACAACCCCATCTAATGAGAGCCAGGAAGGAATCCTTGTTGCAGAAAAAATAATCTATGATGTAATTGTAAAAGCCGAGAAAGATGACCCCTGGTTGAAGGAGATGGTGGAAGGTTACAACGATAAGGAATTTGTGGATGGTATTTTTGAATCGGTCTATGCCGGAAAAGTTAGGCTTAGCGACTACCATAGCGGCAAAGAGCTTGATATTAAAGATATTAAGAAGCTGGAAAGCCTGGATGAATACAGCAGGGACAGGATAGGAAAAATACAATTCACGGAAGACTGGTACTTTATCCCATCAAGCCACAGCATACAAAAAAAGATAAGATCAATAGTATTCGGATACAGGATTGATCCTGACGATCTTAACAGGACAGCTTACCTGGCAGCATTCAGGATCGATTTCTGATTTCAGCCAAGCACATACCTGATTGATCTGCGTGTGCGCTGCTCAAGCAATACCTCGCGTCCTGACGTTACTCTTTTAATGGCTTCATCGCTGTAATACCTGAGGGTGATAAGCTCAACATCCCTGTTAACAAGCACTTTGTATTCTTCTGACAGAACAGCAATCAGCCCGTTAAGTTTCATAATATCCTCATCAACGCTTACAGCGATACTTACCGCACTGGTCTGAACCAGGTTTATCTTAATTCCTTTCTCATAGAACCTATGGAAGAGTATAGCCAGGTTATCCCCAATAACAAATGAGAAATCTTTTGGCACAAGCGATACAAGAACCTGCTTTTCTTTCTTAATAAACAGCGGCACATCCTGGGCAATGCTTTCATCAACCGAGATCATTGTCCCGGGATCAGAGGGATTCAGGAAGGACCTAACGATTAAGGGAATACCTTTATTGTGAAGAGGCTTGATTGTTTTGGGGTGAATAACCTTTGCTCCTGAAAATGACATCTCTACAGCTTCCTTATAGCTAATAACGGAAAGTTTCTGTGTTCCGCTCAACCATTCTGGATCGGCATTCATAACCCCCGGAACATCCTTCCATACAGTTACTCTTTCTGCATCCAGGATATTGGCAATAATACCAGCCGTAAAATCTGATCCTTCGCGTCCCAGGGTTGTCGCATATACTCCTTCAGCTCCGCCTATAAAGCCCTGGGTAACAACCACCCCGCTCTTCCGGCCCAAGTACATCTGCTTAATCCTGGCCCTACTCTCTTCCCAGTTTATATTGGCATCACGAAACCTGCTGTCGGTAATAAGTAATTTTCTTATATCCCACCACTCTGTATCAATCTCACATTCCCGGAGCCAGGCATCTACAATAATTGTCGACCAGATCTCTCCCCGCGAAACCACCTGGTCATAAATAAAATCATAATCACCGGAATCTGTTTCCAGGAAAAAAGCACCCAGATCAGAAAACTCTTTCCCAACTTTTTCAAACACCCCGCCCTGCAGACCCAGTTCCTCAATAATATTCTTATGATATGACTCCAGGTATTCAATTTTGCTCTCCGGGGCTGAGCCTTTTTCAAGATACTCCGCCACTACATTCTCCAGTGCATTGGTAGTCTTTCCCAGCGCAGACACTACAACAAGCAGTTCGCCCTTATATTCCTTAACAATACTTCCAAGATTCCTGATTCCGTCAGCATCCTTTACCGATGCCCCTCCAAACTTATAAACCTCCATTTTCCATGATTTTACACAAAAGTATTATTTTCTTTGATGACCCCTGTTTAATTTCCTTTTAAAACTGCCCGGCATTGCCTACTTTTAGTACAGCCTAAATTTAAACCCCTGCAAATGAAAAGTTACAACATAGTGACGCTGGATGATTTCATTATTATGCGTCAGAAAGATTACCCCACAGCGAAGGGAGAATTTTCACGACTCCTGCACCATATAGGTACTGCAGCGAAGATGGTAAGCAGTAAGATTAACCGTGCCGGCCTGGTTGACATACTGGGAGAGGCAGGCAGTGTAAATATCCAGGGAGAAGATCAGCAAAAGCTGGATGTATATGCCGATGAGGTATTTACCGGCTCTCTCCTTTCAAGTGCTGAGTGCTGCGGTGTGGCATCGGAGGAGAACCCTGAGATTATAGCTTTCAGCAATGAACCTGCAATAAACGGTAAATACATAGTATGTATGGATCCTCTCGATGGCTCTTCGAATATAGATGTAAATGTATCGGTAGGCACAATCTTTTCGATTTACAGGCGTATTTCACCCAGGGGAACGGTTACTACTGTGAATGATTTTCTGCAACCCGGCAATATGCAGGTAGCTGCAGGATATATAATATACGGATCGTCAACCATGCTTGTATATACCACAGGAAATGGTGTAAACGGATTTACGCTTGACCCCTCTGTAGGTGAATTCTGTCTCTCGCATCCATCAATGACTCTTCCGAGAAAAGGAAGGATATATTCGATAAATGAAGGCAACTATATAAAATTCCCGGATGGGGTTAAGAGATATATCAAGTATTGCCAGGAGAGAGACGAGGAAACAGAAAGACCCTACCTGTCGAGGTATATAGGTTCCCTTGTTTCAGATTTTCATCGTAATATGCTGAAAGGCGGTATCTTCCTCTACCCCGAGTCAGAGTCGTACCCAAGCGGAAAATTAAGACTGGTGTATGAATGCAACCCTATGTCGTTTATTGCCGAACATGCTGGTGGAAAAGGGAGTAACGGCTATAGCAACATACTTAATATCAAGCCTGAACTGCTTCACCAGAAAGTACCCTATTATGTTGGTTCTACCGAGATGGTAAAGAAGGTGGAAAAATTTATAGAAGAGTCAGCTTAAAAGCCGAATATTTGACCAGCCCGTATCTATTGCTATTTTTGCGGTTCAAACGCAGGAAGAATGAATTATAAAGACCTGGGTAGATTATACCTTGAACACCCTCTTTACGAACAGATTAAGACCCGGCTGGGCGAAACAGGCAAGGGAAATATAACACTTGAGGGACTGAGCGGTTCGTCAAAAGCCCTCCTTCTGTCGTCATTATTCGGTGCTTTACCAACCACCCACTTTGTTGTTTTCCCTGAGAAGGAAGATGCTGCATATTTCTACAACGACCTTGTTTCGCTTATTGGAGAAGAACTGGTCTTCTTTTTCCCCTCATCGTATAAACGATCAATACAATACGGGCAGACCGACTCATCAAATATAGTATTGCGCACCGAAGTGATGAACCACCTTGCTTCGGGCAAAAGAAAGTGTGTTGTTGTGTCTTACCCGGAGTCGGTAATGGAAAAAGTTATAAGCAAACTTACCCTTAAAAAGAACACCTTGAAAATCAGGAAAGGCGACTCACTGGGCATTGATTTTCTTGAAGAGGTACTGGATGAATATAACTTCAGCAGGGTGGATTTTGTATATGAACCGGGACAATATTCAATAAGGGGAAGTATTTTTGATATCTTTTCATATTCTGCCGACAAGCCATACAGGCTTGACTTTTTTGGAGATGATGTGGAATCGATAAGAAGCTTCAATATTGATAATCAACTTTCAGTAAATATTCTTGAAGAAGTATCGGTTATCCCTAATATACAGGATATTACTCTTGAAAAGACCAGCGAAAATATCACCGAATTTATTCCGCCCTCATCACTTGTCTGGGTACAGGATGCTATGTTCACTATAGACAGAATCAATTCTATATACAATGCCTCGTGGTCGGGCGAAGAAGAAAAAGAATCACAAAGTAAAAGGGATCTGGCTATCACAGGATCACATTTTGAAAGTGCCCTCGATAAATTCAGGGTACTTGAATTCAGCTCCCAGGCGCATTTTAAAGCAGATATTAAGTTCTCTTTCAGCACAAGTCCCCAGCCGGCTTTTAATAAAAATTTCGAACTGCTCGGTGAAAAACTGGCTTTAAATACAGGAAATGAGATACGGAATCTGATTGTTTCTGAAAGTGAATCGCAGATAAACAGGCTCCGGGATATTTTTAGCGAACTTAAGCCTGATATTGAATTCAGCACAATGATAACCAACCTGCACCAGGGATTTACTGATACTGACCTGGGTCTGGCAATATTTACCGATCACCAGATTTTTGACAGGTACCATAAGTTCAGGATAAGGGGAGCATTTAACCGGAAGGAGAGCATCACAATTAAGGAGATAACCGGACTTAACCCGGGAGATTTCGTGGTTCATATTGACCATGGCATTGGCAGGTTCGGCGGACTGGAAAAGATTGATGTAAATGGGAAAACCCAGGAAGCCATTAAGCTGGTATACAAGGATAACGACATATTATATGTAGGTATTCATGCCCTTCACAGGATTTCAAAGTACAAGGGTAAAGACTCGGCCCCGCCCAGGATATATAAACTGGGATCTGCAGCCTGGCAGAAAGTAAAAAGCAACACCAAAAGAAAAGTTAAGGATATTGCCAAAGACCTGATATTGCTATACGCTAAGCGCATGACTCTTGATGGATTTCCCTACTCTGCCGATTCTTTTCTCCAGAGGGAGCTTGAAGCATCTTTTATTTATGAAGACACACCTGACCAGCTTACAGCAACTAAACTGGTTAAGGAAGATATGGAAAAGGGACACCCCATGGACAGGCTGATATGTGGTGATGTAGGTTTTGGCAAAACTGAAATTGCAATCAGGGCAGCTTTTAAGGCAGCCACCGACAATAAACAGGTTGCCATCCTGGTGCCTACCACCATCCTTGCCCTGCAGCATTACCAGACCTTTACCGGTCGTTTGAAAGAGTTTCCCGTTACAATCGATTACTTAAGCAGGCACAGGAAGACAGCCGATCAGAGAAAGATAATAAGCAGGCTTAAGGAAGGAGACCTGGACATTATAATTGGCACACATAAGCTTGTAGGAAAAGATATAAGGTTTAAGGACCTGGGCTTACTGATAATTGACGAGGAGCAAAAATTTGGTGTGGCAGTAAAAGAAAAAATTAAGAGCCTGAGGGCTGATGTTGACACACTTACCCTTACTGCCACTCCAATACCAAGAACCCTGCAATTTTCTCTTATGGGAGCAAGGGATTTATCTATTATAAATACTCCGCCACCTAACAGGATGCCGATAATAACAGAGCTGCACGGTTTTAACGAAGATATCATCAAGGAAGGCATAGAATATGAACTAAACCGGAACGGCCAGGTTTTCTTTATACACAACAGGGTAGACAATATACTCGACCTGCAGGTAATTATAAAAAGAATACTTCCGAATATCAAGACGGCTGTTGTGCACGGACAGATGGATGGTTCTTCGATTGAAAATATTATGTTCGATTTTATAAACGGGGACTACGACGTCCTGATTGCGACCACAATTATTGAATCGGGACTGGACATTCCCAATGCAAATACAATCTTTATAAATAATGCTCATCATTTCGGTCTTTCGGAGCTACACCAGCTAAGGGGAAGAGTGGGAAGGTCGAATAAAAAAGCTTTTTGCTACCTCCTGGCCCCTCCGGTAAGCGTAATGACACAGGAAGCCCGCCAACGCATCAGGGCCATTGAAGAATTTTCTGACCTGGGAAGCGGCTTTAATATTGCTATGCAGGATCTTGATATAAGGGGAGCAGGAAACCTGCTTGGAGGAGAACAGAGTGGCTTTATTTCTGATGTGGGATTTGAAACCTACCAGAGAATATTAAAAGAAGCAATTGATGAGCTAAGAGAAAACGAACTGAAGGGAATTATCGGCGCAGATGATGATGCAGGCAAAAATACAAGGGATTATATATCAGACTGCCAGATAGAAACAGATATGGAGATTATGTTTCCTGACAGCTATATATCGAATATTTCCGAAAGAATAAGACTGTACAAGGAGCTGAATGAGTTGCAGGATGAAAAAGACCTGGGTGCTTTTGAAGCACGTCTCGGCGATCGTTTCGGAGAACTGCCTCCTCCTGCTGTTGAGCTGTTCAACCTGGTAAGATTAAGAAGGATAGCTGTAAAAATGGGTGTTGAACGTATTATTCTTAAGTCTTCGCTTATGATTATCCACTTTACTTCTGATACTAATTCGGGTTTCTATTCGAGCGACATTTTTGTTTCAATTCTTAATTATATCAACACCAGGCACTCAAAGATCAAGGTAAAACATAGCGAAAAGAGACTCAGTCTTACAATAAAAGATGTAGGCACCATAGATGCTGCAATACGAATATTCGCTGAAATGGAAGAATATCACGCCAAACGTTAAAAAATATTTAATAAGCTAAACTTATTTGACAGGCAGACAGGGATTTGATATTTTTGTCACATACATATGAATCTGGCAATTGATATAGGAAACAGTTTTTTAAAGATTGGCGTTTTTGACAACGAAAAAAAACTGTTTGTCGAAAGCTACCGGGATTTTGATGCAAAGAGCCTGGAATATCTTCTAAAGGAATATAAAATTATTAAGGCAATCTGTTCCAGCGTTCGCAGGGAAGATGAGAGCATTGAAAATATGCTTGGTGAAGCTGGCATAAGTCTCCATAAATTAAGCCATACAAGCAGGCTCCCTTTCAGAAGCCTTTATGAAACTCCCCGGACCCTGGGTACTGATCGCATAGCTGCACTAGCCTTCGGATACAATAAGTACCCGGGAAGTAACGTTTTGCTTATTGATGCCGGTACGGCAGTAACTTACGATTTACTTAATGAGTCGGGCATTTTTGAAGGAGGGAATATTTCGCCGGGAATTGGATTAAGGTACAGGGCTCTTAATGAATTTACGGGAAGATTACCTCTGGTATCACCTGATAATAAATATGATATACTTGGCCGAAATACCGAAAATGCTATCCGCTCAGGGGTTCAACAGGGATTGGTTTTCGAAATAAATGAGTATATTCGCAACTTGAAAAAAACACACAGGAACCTTAAAATAGTTATGACTGGTGGAGATGGCATTTACCTGTCGGGAAAAACAGAACATAAGGTCAGCTATGAAAAGGACCTGGTAATTGAAGGTTTAAACTATATATTAATATATAATGCTCAGGTTTTTTAAGCTTATTGTAATACTTGTTATATCATCCCAGCTTTTGCACGGGCAGAAAGAAGTTAATTCACCCTATGCAAGGTTCGGAGTAGGATTGCTGGAGCAGCAGGGGACATTTAAAAGTCTCGGGATGGGTGGTACAGGTATTGCCCTGCGCGATCCTCAGAATTTCTTTTACCAGAACCCGGCATCATTCAGCAGCATTGATACTAATTCTTTCGTATTTGATTTTGCAATGGATTACAGGATTATCGGGCTCGATAACGGAGAAGAAAGTTATAGCTCTGACGATATGAACCTGCATCATATTATTATAGGTTTTCCACTAAGCCGGAAAATCGGTTTTGCCACAGGAATAACACCCTTCAGCACTGGCTATTATAATATGAACAGCATTACCTCAATTGATGATCCTGATTATGATCCGATTGTTGGAGAGATTGAAGAAACTCATAATGGAGCGGGAGGATTCAGCAAATACTTTGTAGGACTGGGAATTGATCTGTTCAAGGGATTCTCTGCAGGAGCCAGTATGAACTTTATTTTTGGTGAGATATTCAGGGAAAATCACCTGTATTTTCTTGAAGACAACAATTATTTTAATAATACATACAGGGAGAAGATAAATTTAAGGGGACTTAATTTTGATATAGGGGCTCAGTATCATTTTAATATAGGCGAAAGCTATTTCGGAAGTCTTGGTTTTAAGTATACAAACCAGGGTGACCTGGGGGCCGAGACAGAAGAATTACTTGCACGAGGCTCGGTCTATACCGGCTCTACATATTCAATTGATACCATTTCGTATTCTCCTTTAAGCTCAGCTACTGTAACCTTCCCTTCAGCCCTGGGATTAGGAGTCGCTTTCGGGATAGAAAATAAACTGACACTGGCTGCTGACTACACTTTCTCAGACTGGTCAAAATCATCTTTCCTGGGTTATGAAGAATATTACACCTCAAGTAAGAGCATAAATGTCGGATTAAGCTATATTCCTGATAAATTTGCCAATTATAATATCTTAAATAGGGTTGAATACAGGCTTGGAGGTCGTATGTCTGACAGCCATTTAGTGGTAAATGGCGAACAACTTAAAGAATTTGGCATTACTTTTGGAGCTGGTATACCGTTAAGACGTAGTAAATCGAATATAAATGTATTCTTTGAATATGGAAGCAGGAAGGGATCACTTGAATTGGGTCTGCATAACGAAACCTGCTACAGTATGGGACTAAGTTTTAATTTCTATGATTACTGGTTTTTAAAAAGAAAATACGATTAATTAAAATATAGAGAAGATGAAGTCAAGTTTACTTAAGCTTTTTACAGTTGTTGTTATTTCAATTATGTCCCTGCCTTTAATGGGGCAAA
Organism: Marinilabiliaceae bacterium; assembly: GCA_036350795.1. Taxonomy (GTDB): domain Bacteria; phylum Bacteroidota; class Bacteroidia; order Bacteroidales; family VadinHA17; genus JAUVKT01. The sequence continues at coordinate 40,910 of JAZBNV010000033.1, read as the reverse complement.
AAGGGATTGAAGATGGCAGTAAGTATGGACACAATGAGGACAGTGCAAACTGCAGAAAAAACCTGTCGCTTTACAAAACCTATTACAACCAGGAAAATTTTGATATGGCCCTGGGGTTCTGGCGCATGGTAATAAACGAATGTCCCAGGTCATCTAAAAATGCCTATATCCATGGTGTAAGAATGTATAAAGCCCTCTATGAACAAACAGGCGACAGGGCTTATGTAGATTCTTTGATTTACGTATACGACACAAGAATCAAATTCTTTGGTGAAAAAGCAGAACAGGAAGGCAGAAAAGGAATGGATTTGTGGAACCTTGGTTCTGATCATCCCGAGCTGCTTCAACTGGCTTACACAACACTTGATAAGGCATTGGAGACTGAGCCCTTCAAAGCCGACCCGAATGTCCTGATGATTTATATGGCAGCTTCCCAGAAGCTTTTTGAGATTGGTACTCTGACCAACGAAGACGTTATTAATAATTATGGCCGTATTTCAGAAATACTGGATACCAGGATTGAGAGGGCAAACAGACCTCCCGATGTTGGAGCCAAAGAAAATATCGATGCAATTTTTAAAGCAGGAGGTGCCGGTACCTGTGAGGGACTTATCGGACTCTTTACAGATAAGGTAAAAGCCTCACCGGGCGATATTGGCCTGTTGAAACAGGTTCTTGGACTACTAAATGATGCAGGATGCAATGACTCAGATCTTTACTACGAAGCTGCTGAAAATCTTTACAGGCAGGAGAAATCAGCCCTGGCTGCCTATTCCCTGGCCGAAATGAATGCCGAGAAACTGAACTATGATCAGGCCGAGATCTATTACAACGAAGCCATTACAATGGAAGAGGATCCAATTAAGAAGGCAAACTATTATATTAAGATGTCTACTATAAGGCTTAGCAAGCAGGACAACCAGAAAGCACGTGATTATGCAAAGGAAGCCATCAGCCTTGATCCCGGAAATGGTACAGCATACATGCTTGTCGGGAACGCCTATGCGGGTCAGAAAATAAGTGATAAGGAAATTGAGAACCAGGCCGTATACTGGGTGGCTGTCGACTATTTTAAGCAGGCTATAGCGAAAAATCCTGATCTTGCTGAAAGAATTAATAATATGATAACCCAGTGCGAGAAGGTCTTCCCTGAGAAGAAAGAATTGTTCTTCGAAGGAATTATGGACGAAGGCATAGCCTACCGTGTTGGCGGATGGATTAACGAGAGTACCACCGTGCGTTTCAGAAAAGAGTAATTGAAACAGGTACTGAAAATATTAAATAAAATACACATTGCAGTTCTGGTTGCCGGAACTGCATTGTTTTTTTCGTGTCGCGACGAGATAGAAATAATAAACCGTTCTATAAGCGAGGACACGCCCACAGTAACAGTAACTGACTTCACCACATCATATTCTGATTCAGCACTTCTACAGATAAAAATGGAAGCGCCCCTGATGGAGTATTATGGTAAAATGGAAGAGCCCTACTCAGAATTTACCCGGGGCATTATTGTTTGGTTCTATGATGGCAACAAAGAGCCAACAGGCAAGATTTCGGCACGCTATGCAAGGTACCATGAAGCAGCCGAGCTCTGGGAAGTAAGGGATAGCGTAGTTGCCATAAACGAAAATAATGATATCCTGGAAACCGAGTTACTATACTGGGACGAACCTAAAGACATTATCTATACCGATAAATTTGTTCGCATTACACAGGAAGATCAGATAATAAGGGGTTACGGACTGGAATCGGATCCACGTTTCAGAAAATGGACAATAAAAAATGTAACTGCAACTTTATACCTTGATGATGAATAACAGAAGCCTCATCATACTTAAAATTGCCTGGGTAATTGTTGGGTCTCTTTGTATTGCAGCTTCAATACATAACAGGTTCTTCTCTGATGGCAGTAAATTTGTTCTCTTACTGCTTATGGGAATAGCAGCCTTCGTTATGGCCTGGTTCAGGCATAATCAACAAAAAAAGAATTAACTTTACAATATGAGCACCCTTACGGTAATAGTAATTACTATTATAATGTCGGCATTTTTTTCCGGGATGGAAATTGCCTTTGTGTCATCCAATAAGCTCAGGGTTGAAATAGACTACAAGCAAAGGAGATTCGGCTCGGGTATTGTTAAGAGGTTTATTGACAGGCCGGGAGTTTATATTGTTACCATGTTGATAGGCAATAATATTTCGCTGGTGATATATGGTTTATTTACAGCGAAATTACTTGAACCCTTTCTGAGCAGCTTAATTGAATCTGATTTACTTGTTCTTTTGTCCCAGACAATAATTTCTACATTCGTTATCCTTGTTCTTGCCGAGTTCTTACCCAAGGCTGTTTTCAGGCTTGCACCGAACTCATTTCTCAATAATCTCAGCTTCCCGACCCTATTGTTTTATATTACCTTCTTCCCTCTTACCTGGCTTATAATTAAACTATCAAACGGACTTTTAAGAATATTCTTTGGTGCATCGGGCCAGGAGAAACCGGAAGACATGGTTTTTTCAAAGGTTGACCTCGATAACCTTGTAAACGAGGTAAATGAAGAGGATAATGAATCTGACCTGGAGCAACATGATATCAGGATCTTTCAGAACGCCTTAGACCTGTCAAATGTTAAAGTAAGGGCCTGTATGGTTCCACGAACTGAAGTTGTAGCTCTCCCGGCAAACAGTTCACTGGATGATCTAAAGCAGACATTTATAGATACGGGACATTCTAATATCCTAATATACGAAGACACCATTGATAAGATAACCGGATATTTCAGGTTGCGCGACCTTTTCAGAACCCCGGATAGCATTAATTCGGCTATACGGAAAATTCCTATTGTACCTGAAAGTATGGCTGCCAATAACCTTCTGAAATTATTTGTTGAAGAAAACAAGAAACTGGCCCTGGTAGTAGATGAGTTCGGAGGCACCTCAGGGATAGTCACCCTGGAGGATGTTCTTGAGGAGATAGTTGGTGAAATAGAAGATGAGCACGACTCTTCGGGCTTAACCGAACGAAAGATCGGAGACTCGGAATATCTGTTCTCAGGAAGGCTGGAGATAGACTACATTAATGAGGCCTACAAACTCTCCCTTCCTGCTTCGGAGGAATATGAAACACTTGCCGGCCTGGTATTCAGCCATCATGGATCCATTCCCAAGATAAACGAGGTTATTGAGATAGAAAACATACGTCTCAAGATTCTTAAAATAACCGATACCAGGCTGGAGCTTATCAATGTAAAAATAATAAAGTAAGCACCTGATCTCCTTTGGTACTGACCGCCTCCAGGAAATAAGAATCGTTATTATAATGCCGGTATATTTCCCTTCCCTTAACTGTGGGACGGGATATACGTCTCCCTATTTTTTCATCTCACTATAGTGCCTGTAAAACAAGGGTATAGTCTCAATTCCCTTATAGAAATTATAAAGAGGGTAATTCTCATTTGGAGAATGGATGGCATCAGAATCAAGTCCAAAACCCATCAGGATAGACTTAATCCCCAGCACCCTCTCAAATGTAGAAATAATAGGAATGCTGCCTCCACTTCGTACAGGAATCGGTTTCTTTCCAAAGGCCTCTTCCATGGCTTTACTTGCAGCCTGGTATTCAACTGTATCAATAGGGCTGACATAGGCCTGGCCTCCGTGCAAACTCTTAACGTTAACCTTAACTCCTTCAGGAGCAAGAGATCTGAAATGATCTTCAAATAGTTTTGCAATCTTATCTGAATCCTGGTCAGGCACCAGGCGCATCGAAATTTTGGCATATGCTTTCGAAGGCAGTATTGTTTTTGCTCCCTTTTCGATATAGCCACCCCAGATACCGTTAACATCAAGGCAGGGCCTTATACCAAGTCTCTCATGAGTGGAATATCCTTTTTCGCCAACCAGGGCATTAATATCAATGGCTTCCATGTATTCCTTTTCATCGAATGGCCGCTTGGCCATTTCAGCACGTTCCTCATCAGAAGCTACCAGCACATCATCGTAGAAGCCCGGTATAGTAATCCGGTTATTATTATCGGTAAGCGAAGAAATCATCTTAGCAAGCATATTGCAGGGATTTGCCACGGCACCCCCGTAAAGACCTGAGTGAAGATCCCTGTTTGGACCAATAACTTCAACCTCCATATATGCAAGTCCCCTGAGGCCTGTGGTAATTGAAGGTATATCACTGTCTATCATGGTAGTATCAGATACAAGTATTACGTCGGCCTTAAGCATATCCTTATTGGAAGCACAGAATTTTTCAAGGCTGGGTGAACCAATTTCTTCTTCTCCCTCAATCATAAACTTCACATTACAGCTGAGGGTGCCTGTTTGCATCATCATCTCAAAAGCCTTTACATGCATAAACAGCTGTCCCTTATCATCGTCTGCACCACGAGCCCAGATCTTACCATCCCTTACTTCGGGTTCAAATGGCTGGCTGTCCCACAACTCAAAAGGTTCGGCTGGCTGAACATCATAATGCCCGTATACAAGCACTGTTGGCAGCGAAGGATCGACCATCTTTTCCCCGTAAAGAACAGGGTGTCCGTCTGTAGCAAAAACATCGGCTTTATCAGCCCCTGCATCAAGCAGGCTCTGCTTAAGGTGCTCTGCCGCTTTAAGCATATCCTCCTTATTTTCTTCCTTTGCGCTTACCGAGGGAATTCTTATCAATTCAAACAGTTCTTCCAGAAACCTGTCTTTATTCTTCTCAATATAATTCTTAATCTGTTCCATATGATATTGTTTTTATTAGCAATTAATAAAGGTACAAAAGTGTTAAAGAATAACTACTTAAAATACTTACTCTTTTCAATTTCCCCGGCAGCTTTTTCAACTTCACTGTACCATGATTTACCATAAACCCTGATAAGCGGTTCTTTAAGGAATCTATATACAGGCAGGTCGAGTTCTTCTCCCTTTTTCAGAGCTGCTTTGCATATTTTCCATTCTTCGTAGTTTACGGCATCAAATTCACGGTATTTCTTTATCCTTACAGGGAAGAGATGGCACGATTCGGGCTTTCTGAATTTTATTTTGCCATCGGTCCAGGCTTTCTCAATAGCGCACCTGTAAATACCATCATCAATAACTGCATAGGCACATTCGGCATTCCCGATAAGGGGAGTTACCGTATCCCCGTCAGAATCGATCATACTTGTCCCTTTATGTTCTACTGCGTCGATTCCCTCTGCACGCATATAATCTTTAACTACCGGCCAAATCTCTTCAAGTATAACAGCCTCAGCTTCTTCAAGGGGAGCCCCTGAATCACCATAGCGGCAACAACTTCCCCTGCACTTTTCCAGATCGCAACAGAATTTCCTGTCAAAGAGATTCATCGAAATAACCGTTCTGTCTATCGAAAGCATATATATTATAATTACACCAGTATTTTACCGGTCATTTCAGATGGAATTTCAATATCCATCATCCTTAGAATAGTAGGTGCCACATCAGCCAGAATCCCGCTGTTTACCTTATTAAATCTATTGCTGACTATTATCAGGGGTACCGGGTTAAGCGAATGAGCTGTGTTGGGAGAGCCGTCGGGGTTAAGAGCATGATCGGCATTTCCATGATCGGCAATTATAATAACTTCATAATTATTCTCAACAGCAGCATTCACTACCTCACCTGCACAGGTATCAACCGTGCCTATTGCTTTTTCTATTGCCTTATAAACGCCTGTATGGCCAACCATATCACCATTGGCAAAATTAAGGCAGATAAAGTCGGGGGTATTCTGTTTTATTTCTTCTATAACCGCGTCTTTTACCTGGAAGGCACTCATCTCGGGCTGCAGGTCATAGGTAGCAACCTTTGGAGAGGGAATAAGTCTCCTGCTTTCATTCTTAAATACTTCTTCTCTTCCACCCGAAAAGAAAAAGGTTACATGGGCATACTTTTCGGTTTCGGCAATCCGTAATTGTGTTTTACCTGCAGCAGCAAGTACCTCCCCCAGTGTATTATGTACATTATCTTTTCCGAAGATAACCCTGAGGCCTCTGAATGTTGCATCGTAGGGAGTCATTGTACAATAGTAGAGCGGAAGGGTATTCATGCCATGTTCAGGCATATCTTTTTGAGTAAGAGCAATAGTGAGTTCCTTTGCCCTGTCGTTCCTGAAATTAAAAAAGACCACCACATCATCATTGCGTACCGATGTCAGGGCCTGCCCCGCTTCATCAACCACAACTATCGGTTTTACGAACTCATCTGTAACTCCTTCTGTGTACGACTCCTTCAATGCCTCAACTATATCTGTTGTTTTCTTTCCTTTTCCAGCTGTCAGCAGGTCATAGGCAATCTTTACCCTCTCCCAGCGCTTATCCCTGTCCATGGCATAGTACCTGCCAACAAACGAAGCAATCTTACCATTTGAATTTTGTAAGTGTTTCTGCAGATCCTCAAGATATCCCGCTCCACTCCTGGGATCAGTATCCCGTCCGTCGCCAAAAGCATGGATAAAGACTTTCTCAATACCATATTTAAGAGTCATATCGCAAAGGGTATAGAGATGTGAATCAAGAGAATGCACACCCCCATCCGACATAAGACCCATAAAGTGAACCTGCTTCCCATTTTCGCGGGCATACATAAAGGCCTCTTTCAGAACCTCGTTATTAAAAATATCTCCCGATTCTATTGCCCTGTTTATTTTTACAAGATCCTGGTATACAACTCTTCCGGCACCAATATTAAGGTGACCCACCTCTGAATTACCCATCTGGCCTTCTGGTAATCCCACATCCTCGCCCGATGCAAGCAAATATGAATTTGCGTATCTTGCATTAAGAGCATCCATATTTGGTGTAGGCATTTGCTTAATTACATCAGCCTCTGACCCGTCACCCAGTCCCCAGCCATCGAGAATCATCAACAGCACTTTTTGTTTATCCATCTTTTATAAATTATTTAAAATAAAAGGGGTGTATCAAAAGACTCTCTGCCCTGTAGACACACCCCTGCAAAGGTAATAAAAAATGTTTTAGCTATTCTCCCCGGCCTGCTACCTCCTGGCAACAATCAGTTTCCTGTAACCTGCAGGTCTGCCATCGATCTGCACCCTTACAATATATATTCCATCAGCCAGCCCGAGATTCTCAATATTTATTCTCCGGCTACCCGGCTGCATCCTGCCCTGCCTTACTGCTATACCTGTACCGGTGTAAATAGTATACCTTGAATCGCCCCTTACTTCCTTATCAAGCAGGAGGGTCAGGTTACTATTCGCCGGGTTTGGGAATATCGAGAACTCTGCCTCTTCATACCTGACCTTTCCTGTTGATGTAAGATTCACATTGAGCGGGTCTGAAACTGCTGCCTGGTATATCTCCTTGGTGTAGCTGTTCTGTAGAAAGGCTATCACCCTTACAGAATCTATATCGTAACTTCCCGGAACAATATTGACAAGGTTAAATGCTTCTGTTGTATATGAATCGCCCGGCATCCATTCTGTAAGCATTGACGATCCTCCTGCATCGGGGTGCATTTTCCTGAGCACATTACGAAATACTGTCTGACCGTTATCTATACCATCCGAGGTAGCTTTTTCTGCCACAATAGCAATAAAGAGAGTTATATCCTCGACATTGATATGCTCCAGTGCCTCCATTCTTACCTTATACCACGTTTTACTCTCAGCAGTATCAACTGATATCTCAAACAGAGGATCAATAAGGCTCCTGTTGCGAAGGTGATTAATATCTGCCTCGTAGCCGGTATCAAAGGTATATTTCCTGGCCCATGAGCCCGGGGTATTAAAACCACCGTCGTACAGGGCATATGGTACTGACGACAGGCCGTAATAAAGTATCCTGGCGCTTGGGTCTGCAGTATTCTCAATATAAAATGGATCGCCGGGTACATATCCTGTGTGGTACTGGATATTAAGTGCATCTTTTGGGCTTTCTTCCAGGATATTATTTACAATTGCGTCAGCTGCAGGCGAATTTGCTTCCTGGCTGTTTGTAAAATGCTCTATCAGCACTTTTCTTTCCCTTTCACTTATCCTTATATTGTCGAATGCGAATCCTTCGTTTTCAAGATTTCCTTCAGAGGGACCTGCCGAACCATAGGCAATCCTGAGTTTTACATCCTGCAAACCTATAAGGTCGTCGAGGTACTGACGTGCCTCAACCCAGTTTTCATCCTCTTCTTCAGGCGACCAGCCTACTACCGATTCTCCCGGGCGGCCAAAAATATTACTGTTCTGGTACCAGTTAATACCATAGAAGGTACCTCCTATATTTTCCCAGGTAGCATTATTACCTATCCTGTACTGAATAACGGCACCATCCCTGCCCCTGTCAAACCTGCGCATAATATCCATAACGATCATAGGACGTTCAACATCAGTAAAGTCAAAACAAGGACTCTCAACACTATAGCCTGATTTTACCTGGTTTAGCATATCGTAATCTGTATACCACGCAGAATCAGCCGAAGCAGCTTCGGCTCCAAACCTCAGGGGGATGCCCTTTGCCCAGCTACCGGCAGTTGAAGTATCGGCAAACCATCCAAGCTTTGCCGTGTCGAAGTTCTCAAAATAATCTTTTTCAGATATAATTTCTACCGGCCTTATATAGATATAACGCGAACTAATATCCAGGCATCCATCCACCGGGGTTTCCAGCAAATAGTCAACCTTTATTATTTCGGGTCCCTTATTCTTATTGTATAAAGTATCATAACCTGTTCCCTGCTTTCTCCATATATCTGCATCATTAATAATCCATATTGCCGAATCAACCGATTCGGTAAAATATGATTCATCAAACAGGAGCAAATCCTGTCCCTCATGGTAACAATCATCCTCCCACCTGAAATCGCTCAATGGTTTACGTGCAATTAAGATTGTGGTGTCAAGTGTATTAATACAGCCATTTACTGATTCAGCTGTAAGCCTGACAATCCTGGTGCCGCCAGACTTGTAAATAAAGCCCGGATCTTTACGGGTGCTTGAACCCGATGTCTCGTCAAAGCTCCATAACCAGCTTGAAATTGAGTCGGTGCAGGTGGTAGTATTTTCGAACCAGGTAGTATCTCCCGCAAAATCAATACACCTGTCATCGACCCTGAAGCCGGCCTTTGGGGTGGGATTGATATAAACCGAATCTCTTACCGTAAAACTGCATCCGAGCGGTGAGTTATAGGTATAATAAATATAATTCCTGCCTGTAGCTGTTGCCAGTGAAGGATCCAGCCAGGCTGAGCGCTCAAAACCATCTCTTATTACATCACCAGACCATATGCCTGATCCACCTGCAGGATAAAGATTTACAGCACTTACAGAGTCGGCAGCCTGCTCCTGGCAATAAGCCTCTTCAATGTCGGAAATAGCCAATTGTTGTCCAACAGAATCAATTACGAAATACTGTGGTGGAACGTTATGTTTGGTTATTGCTGTGGTATATGAATAAGATAAATAATCCTTACCACTACCGGAAAGCAGGCTATCAATATAAACAACAATAGTTGTATCATTCAGATCAGCTGCATAAGCCCTGGGGTTTGACAGTGTAAAGGCCCAGGAAAATTTTGGTCCCTCGTAGGTAGTATTTCTGACATATATTGTATCGATTCGTCCCGGTCCCTTGCAATAATGATCGTCGAAGCTATCGAAGAAAGAAAGTGCCTCGGTTACTGAAAGTGTTTTCCAGGTTTTCTGATTATAGGTATTATCCCCGAGAGTAATATCGACCGAATACCTTATGCTGTAATCTCCAACCGGTACCTGGCTGGGGCGAAAATAATTCCCTGACACAGCTTCACTGGCAGCGAAACATGAAAATTCTCCGCCTGAGGGTGAGGCAATAAGCTCCTCATCACCACCATCCTGGGTAAACTCGGTTCTCGACATATTAAATATTGCCATTTCCTGGCTGGTAACCGGGACACCCTGTGCACCTGTTCTTGACCTGGGAGTAATCCTGAATTCAATACGTTTATTCAGATCGGCTGCCTGGAGTGACGGAGAAGAATTAATATTATCGCTATCATCAGATGTCTTCACAACCACTCCGTCAAACAACCATTCTGCAATCGAATTTCTCTGTGCAGAAATTTCTTCTCCTGTACTATTCTCGTACTGGTACTCCCAGTTACCTTTAAGTGTTTCATTCACAATCCTTCTGCCTGATATACAAACATTTAAAGCGAGGGGCAGACTGCTATACCCGAGACTTACGCTGGCAGACTGAGGTGTCCCGGTGTTGGGGTATCCGGTGGCTGACCGGGGTGTTACCATAACCATCAGTATACTGCCTTCGTCACTTCCCTGTATGGTATAAGCACTATCATTAGCCCCTCCAATTTCGGTACCATTAAGATACCACTGAAAGGTAGACTCATCTATATCACCATCAGCATCAAAATAGCTATACCTTGCCTTCACAGTGCTGTCAGCCTGCAGTGAACCAAAAATTGAAACACCTGACACCGAAGGTGCACTGTTTACAGGACCAAGTTCTGGGCTTAACGCGGGATTTCCTGGTGAGCTGCCATTGGCTGCCACAGGTGTTACCTCAAACCTGAACCATTTTCCCTGGTCAGCTAACTGTATATTATAGGCCTTATTTGTTGATACAACATAATCATATGACCCCATAGGTAAATCAGATCTTAACCAGCGATATTGGGATGCCCCTTCCGGGTCGTCCTCATTGTCATCATAGGTATAATCGCCAACAAGCGTGGTTCCGACATTAAGGTTGGCAGGATACTGGCTTATGCTTATTGTTCCGGGAATCACATAGGGAAGCGTATTTGCTCCTACAACGGGGCTCAGACTGCTTGAATCGGATACTTCAGTACCAACATTATCAGTAATAGTAATCCTGAGTTGTATTCGTCGGCCCAGTACTGAACTGGCTATTTTATATGAGAGACTGTTAGGGGAACCCGGTATTACAGTAGCAGAACCACCTGTTGACGGGGCAGACATCCATTCAAAGGAATAAGAGAGCGGCTGAACAAGAATGGAAGAGTCGGCGCTGAAGTTCCCGGCAAGGGTTTTGTCGACAAAAAACAAGCCTGAAACCGTAACGTTTGATACATTCTGAGCACCAGAGTATACTGCAGAGCTGCATACCATTATCAGGATTAATACTACCAGTTTTTTCATAACAATCTGTTTTGCTAATCCCATGGATCAAATTTAAACAAGGTAATCAAAGACCTGATATCATCCCCGTTACTCCCGGTAGCAACAAGTTTACCATCACTTTCCTCAATAAGATCATTTATATACTGTTTTCCTATTCCACCGCTGATGAAGTTCTCCCTGACGGTGTTCATATCAGAGTCGAGGAAAAGAAACATGTTCTCGGACGAGACCAGGTTTCCCTGTGAATTATCAATACTTCCTCCAATAACATAAGTTTGTCCGTCTGATAAGCTAAGGATTGAATTATAGCTTCCGTAAGCAGTTGAAAAACTCACTGAATAATCAGTAAGTGCAAATGATGTTACCGGAGGACCCAGTTTTAAAAGAAATCCTTTGTATGCGCCTGCCGATTCGCCCGTACCTGCAACGAGCAGGCCTCCATCATCAAGTATTTCAATATCGGCAGGCATCAGATTCGTATTCAGGGCGTATATCACAAAATCTGTTCCCAGCAGTTCATCATTGGTTTTTGCGATAAACATATTTCTGATCTCAGCTACACCTGATCCTGGTAACTGGTAACTTGTACCGGTAATAATATATCCCTGGCCTCCATTATCTATTATCCTGTAAATTGCATCATCTCCTTCGAAATCGTATGAAGTTTCCTGTTTTATCAAAGTTCCATTATACGAGATCTCCCAGAGTTTCATCTCAAGGTTGCCACTTAGATTGGTGACAGATGATCCGCATATCACAAAGCCTGTATTATCATTATTGGGAATAATATCATAGCCTTCCTGGTCAAAAGGTCCGCCAAAATACCATTGAGCTTCTACCTGGCCGGATTCAGTAATTTTTACAACAATAACATCCTTATCCGAACCAGAGCCGCGATCTACTGTTGCTGTTCCCAAACAGTAATAATATCCATCATGGTGGATAATTCTGTGTCCGGTATCGTCAAGGCCCGGAGTGCCGATATTCAGCTCTGTAATCATGATACCATCTCTGTCTGTAAATATCACCCCCATATCAAGATGCTCTGAGCCCATCACTATCTCGCGGTTTCCCGCCTCGTTTTCAATCCTGTCCATAATGGTAAGGCTGCCACATATTACATAACCCCTGTCTGAAGCAACAATGCTGTTGCCTATATCAGCAAAGGCATCGCCATAAAGCCTTATAAGAGGATTACCATAGTCTCCCCTGGGAACCGGCTTTTCGCATGATAAAGCCATTAATGCCAGACCTGTAAGAATGTATATTATCTTTTTCATGGCAGCTCCTCCCTCTTTTCAGGTCTGTAGAATATATATATATAGCCTACACTCAGTTTAAGTGCGTTTATCCTGAACAGGTCATCAGAGTAGAAATAGTGCCAGGGCAGATTGCCGGGGTTTTCGGTAACAGACTGGTTCCTGAGGCCCATGCGTGTACTTATATCAGCAAAGAAATATGAGTGTGGCAGTTTTATTTTACAACCCAGGCCGGCAATAAACAGGGGGTCTGCAAAATTCCTGGCCGGGTTCCTGTTTTCAGGTTCACCAGTATGAGGGACTGCATTGTTAACATCAATATTTTCGGTATTCACAACTGCAACAGTTCTGAAATTCATTGCAAGCCCTGTACCTGCTTTTATATAGGGATAAAACAGACCATAATGCTTTGGATTATAATATACCTCAAGGGGAAGCTCAAGCCTTTGCTGCTTCTCAGAATAATTAACCCTTGTAAAGTCAAGCAGTTCTTCCATATAATTAAAGCCAAGCTGAGAATAATCAATGCCTCCGCCTATTTCAATTTTATCTGTTATCGTAAAACGGGCATCTATCCCAAGCCCATAGGTAGCAGACCCGTTGCGATACTTTCCTTTAACAGGGTCGCCCGAAAGAGAATTCCTTTCCATAACAGAAATAAAGCTCAGGTTTGCTGATCCTTTTAACGAAATCTGCACAACCGGTTTAACCCTGAATTTCCCGAGCAGGTATATAAAATCTGCATTGTCGGTTGTCCTGATCTCATATTCCGGGTACTTCTGCAGAAACTCCAGCATGGTCTGCTCAGCCAGGTCCATCTTGTCGTCATAGAGGTATGACCTGATAATAACCTGGTAGGCTGTAAGTTCTTCGGCCCTGGTAAAGCCCTTATCAAGGCACTCCTTGAGGAGTGCCGGTACTTCCTCAACCAGGCCGGCATTAAACCTGTTTTCTGCATCCCGGAGCTTAACAGAGCAGTCCTGGCCCCTTGCCCCGGTAAATACACAGAACAATACAGGAATAGCAATAAACTTTCTGAAAGTCATAAGCTATTATATTATTTTAATTTCTTCTTTTGCTCCACTCCTATTCCAAGGTCCTTTTCCGGGCAGGTAAACTCATATTCGATATCGTCGCCAACATAAATCTTCCACTCGTTTCTTGTAAAGTTACGATGCAGTATATTACAGATCTGTGAGACCATATTATCTACAAATGTTAACCTGGCAAGCAGGTTAACCTCACCGTCTTCAAAGTCTGAACCCGATACGATGTACCTGCCGTCGGGGCTGAAAGAGATAGTTAATACATGACCACCATTATCATTCAGGCTTACAGGTGGTTCAACAAGGTCATCCAGGTTCCATAACTTAACATAAGTGTCTAAACTGGAGCTTGCCATCTGCTTCTTTTTAGTGTTGAATCTTATATCAGTGATTCTTGTGTCGTGGCCCTTAATCTCTGCAGTTACAGTAGTGCTTGCTACATCCCAGAACTCTATCTTACCATTAAGATAACCGAGTGCAAGTGTTCCGTCGTCCCTGAATCTTACAACTTCAACCGAACCTTCGTTATTATTAATCAGGCTAATTTCCTCATTGCTGCTTACATCGAATAAGCGAACTGCTCCCGTACTAACTCCTGCTGCGAGTATTTTCCCGTTGGGTGACACATCCAGCGACTTAACAAATCCATCGGTGTTTTCAATCTCCGAGTGCTGGCGTGTCTGGAGATCCCATTTAAAGAGTGATCCGTCAATTGCTGACGAATAGAGATACCTGTTATCGGGGGTAAAAGCAAGTGATCTTATGCGGTCAGAATGCCCCTTGAGAGTAAAGGATAATCCAGACTGGTCAGTGGGAAAAACTACAATATCCGACCTGTCGCTGCCTGCAGCAAGCATCTTTCCATCGCTGCTGGTAACAAGTTTCCCGACTACCTGGTTCTCGTCCTCGAAAATTGTCTGTTGCTGTCCATCGTCAAGATTCCATTTAATAATCTTTCCATCGGTACCCGATGTAAAAAGGATGTTTTCTTCAGGCATAAACGATATACTCTGTACCGGTCCGTCGTGGCCATTAAGCTGCCTGTAACCGGGTCCACCGAAAGATTTATTCACCTTGTACAATCCAAGGTAAATATCAGCATCATTCTCTCTTCCGCCATTCCTGGCATTGAAAAGGTAGGCCTGGTAAGCCAGTAAGGCCTGCAGATCTCCCTGCTCCTCAACCTGGAGAGATTTTACGGCCATTGTTTTTCCTGTAGCAACCATCCTGCGGCGAGTTGCCAGTTCTCTCTGCTTGTTTGCTTCGGCTTCATTCTCCAGTGCTTCCTGCTCATTCAACCTGGCTCGTTCTGCCTCTTCGTTAGCCCTTTGTTCTTCCCTTTTTGCCTTTAACTCCTCAGATTCAGCTCTTATTCTTTGAGTATCGGCCACTGCTGCATTGTACTCAGCCTGTTCCTGGTTTTTTATGGCCAGTTCAGTCTGAGTGTTAGCAAGTTGTTCATTCCGTCTGGCAACCTGGGCTGATGAATCTGCCTTTTCTTTTTCTATCTCTGCCCTCTGCTTCTCTGCATCAGCTACTCTCTTCTGGTTTTCAGCCTCTATCTGCTGCACAAATGCATAAAGCATAAAAAGTACTGATATTATTGCGGCCGTGCCAAGAATAATTGCAGTAATCCTGCTACGTCTCAGTTGCCTTTTCTGAGCCTTTATCTTATTTTCTTCTTCTGCCCGGTATTCTTTTTCGCTTGTTTCAAGGTAAACCATTGCTCTTTCAAAAGCCGGGTTATACCTTTCGGCCCAGGTAAGTGTAGGCTTGTTATCATTCCGCCAGTTTATAGCAAGCTGCAGGTCAGGCGGTCTCCAGAGCGATGCTTTTCCCTGCTGAAACATTTCGGACGATTCTGAAAGGCGCAGGTACATCTGTACTGAAGCAGCCTCTTCCTCAACCCATACTGCAAGTCGGTCCCATAGCCTCATAAGGCTTTCGTGCGAAACATCTATTACTGTCTCGGGTGTTAATTCAGCAGCGGGACCGGGGGTCAGGAATGAGCGTCCTGCGAGGCGGAAGACATCGATTACCCTGTATAATTCATCGTTGCTGCAAGATGCAACTGAGGCAATTGTTTCAATTTTTGTGGGATGCCGTAAGCCCCTGTTATCACTTCCTTTCTCGGTAATTGTCTTGAAAAGGACCTCACAAATTTCTTTCCCCCTGGCATCCAGTTCTTCGAAAGCTTCATCGGCATGTCTTGACATGGCTTCCTTCATCTGGCCCACTGAATCATAGTCAGCCTTTGAGATATGTATTTCAGTATGCCCCGGCCTTTGACAGTGTGACCATGTTCTCATTAATGCATGCTGAAGTACAGGCAACTGGTCTACCCTGTTCCCTATCTCGTCCAGGAGGCTGTTTGTAAGTTCCTCATCTATACTCCCTCCTGCATATTTTACAGGCCCTGTAATAACCTCGTAATAATTCTCCCGCGACATATGGGGCAGGAGGTAATTACTACTGTTTATCAGGCTTGTAAGACCCTGGAAGTGCGAGCATTCACCAATGAAGTCAGACCTCATGGTAATAATTATACTGATCTCTGATTTAGACTTATTAATTGCATTTACCAGCAGGTTAACAAACTGTTTTGAATCGCCGGTAAAAGAACCTGGCCGCTGTGAATCCTTAAAACGGAAGAGTTCTTCAAACTGGTCGATCATAAAAAGTATCTTTGTTCCCTTTTTAAGTCCCATAATATCTACCGCTGCATCAAGACCCTGTGATCCCGAGCGAAGGGCTGCTTCCAGCTGATTCATTGACTCTTCATCACTTTTATTTACTGAACGGGCAATAGAATCAACCATATTACCAACAGGGTCATTCCCTGGCCTCAGCGTAAGAACTTTCCACTCCGAATCCCTGTCTTTCTGCAGTAGCTTTGGAATTATCCCGCAATAAATAAGAGATGATTTACCACTTCCTGAGGCTCCAATAACTGTTATGAACCTGTTCCTCTTCAGCTTTTCGAGTATCTCATCGCTCTGTCCTTCACGGCCGAAAAACAGCTTGCTTTCTTCCGGAGTAAAGGGCCTTAATCCCGGGAAGGGATTAAAATTCTGCTTGTTCTCCTTATTGCCGCTCTTGTCTCTATTTTCCATATGTCAGTCTCAAATTACCGTGCTGATTAAATCTTAATACCAATTACCAGGATATCATCTACCTGCTCACGTTCTCCTTTCCATTCATCAAGGTATTCCTCAAGAAGTGCCTTTTGCTTTTGAAGCGGGTATTGATGGATTTCCAGTAATTTTTCCCTGAATCTCTTTGTTGTGAGTTTTTTATCCCTGGTTCCTCCGAACTGATCGGCGTACCCGTCGGAGTATATATACAGGCAGTCGCCTCTTTTAAGATCGATGTCCTGTTTTGTAAATACCTGGGGCAGAGCACCTTCATATATTCCAATTGGAAACTTATTTGGTTTAAACTGTAATATTTCATTATCCCTTATCAGCAGTAAGGGATTATTGGCACCTGAGAACTGGACGCTGCTGAGATCAGCATTAAATACACACAATGCCAGGTCCATTCCATCTGCAATCTGTGATTCGTGGACATTATCGCTAAGGGTTTTAACCACTCCCCTGTTAAGATCATTCAGGATTTCGTCTGCGTTTCTCGATTTATTAACACTTACTGCATGATTCAGCTGGTTATATCCAACAATCGACATAAATGCGCCCGGCACGCCATGGCCGGTACAATCTACAGCAGCAATCATAATCTCTTTCCCTGTCTTACAGAACCAGTAAAAATCACCGCTTACTATGTCCTTTGGTCTGTAGAGGATAAAATTCT
Source organism: Marinilabiliaceae bacterium (assembly GCA_036350795.1). Taxonomy (GTDB): domain Bacteria; phylum Bacteroidota; class Bacteroidia; order Bacteroidales; family VadinHA17; genus JAUVKT01. Next base: position 23,682 of record JAZBNV010000033.1, on the reverse strand, counting down.
GAGCGATTGACTTATTGATTAACTCATCAGAAGGAAGTATTGCTGTTTGAATCCGCCTGGCATAATAGATACTGTCTGTTATATGCTTTTTTTGCTCCTCAATCTTTGCTGTCCGGTCCTTTACCATCTGCTCGAGCTCATTATAGTATTTCTCGAGCTCGTCTATCATCATATTAAACTTCTCTGATAACCTTGTTACCTCATTATTACCTTCTACCGCTGCCCTTTCGCTCAGGTGACCCCCGGTAATTCTGTCAACATTATCGACAAGCTTCTTTATGGGTAGTGTAATAACCCTTGTTTTCCTGTAAATCAGTCCTGTTACAATAGCAAGTGTAATAACAAACAGCAACACAAACCTCGAGAGTTCCTTTTTTATCAGGTTTTTTTCGGCAGTTCTGTCGGATATAATCCTGATAACCGAGCCCTTGTAAAACTGTGCACTCAGCCTGGGCATAAAGAGGTACTGGTAATTATACCATCTTTTACCTATTTTTTCGTTGTACTCTATTGTATCGCGTTTAATAAAGGTTTGCAACAACAGATCCCCTCCACTATAAATCGTTGCACGGGGATTAAGGCTGAATATTGTATCAGCCATAAAAAATATCTCCAGGTCAACAATATTTGAATTATCAGAGATAATATCAGTTTTAATTCTTTCTACGTTACTCAGAACCTCCTCAGCATCTAGGGAGTAAGCCCCTATCTCTATTATAAAATTTTTATCAACGGTGGCCTGGTAGGTATATTTCCTGGGCCTTTTTGTGGATGCTTCTATTGCAAAACGGGTATTTACAAGCTTGTCGGAAGAAAAGACATTCAGCAGGTGATTCTTATGTTCTTCGCCAATACCGAAAAGATTAAAACCAAGATCCTTTTCATAGGTAGTATTAACTATTACACCGGATGTATCGATTATATAAATATCTTCCATTGCCGGATTCAAACCCAGCCTGTCTCTTATTGCATTCAGGTCTGCACCGGAGATATTCTTTGTTGACCTGAAATAATTATTTACAAGCTGTTCGGAAGCCTTGCTCATTCTTTCGCTCATACTTTTTTCAATAACAGAAACCGCAAGTTCCTGAAGTTCTAGTATTTCAGTTATCTCGTTTGAGATTATCCTGTTTTTCTCGAAATTGGATTCTTCGATGAGCGACCTTGTATTGCTGAAGTTTATTACAGCCATTACCATAAGTGCTGCGAGTGTTGGCAGCACAACGTTTAATATCAGCTGATTGAATATGGTAGTTTGCTTAGAAGGCATTTTTGGTGATATAGGTTTCAAGGTATTTTATAATACTTTCTGAAAGAGTCGGTTTAAAAAAGATTTTTGTGATAAGGGTTTCAATACTAAGGGTAAACATTTCGCTCCTGCTGTGCTCACTGCCCTGGTATCCAGAATCCATTCCTGCCAGATTCCATCTTATTACAGGATCGACTGAGGCATCATCTGCATTCCACGAAATAAAAGAGTTATTTATATCTTCCGACGCAGGTAGCCCTGGTGTATACTTAAGATCCCGGGCCAGGTCTGCTAAATCATCCATGGGTATGCCAGGCATTAGCTCTGCAAGAAAACCGGCCTTTGTAAAGATTTCATCCTTTGCTGAAAGTTTTCCTTCAAGCATTAAAGCCATATGCTCCATGTATTGTGAGGGAATTCTTTTTCGGCAATATTCCAGCACATTATTGAATCTTGCATTTAGAATCCTAAATGCTTCTTCTCTTAAAATAAGGAAGGGGCTGAATAATAAGGCAACCAGGAAATCAGGATTTTCAATATTTTCAATACTGTTAAGACTTTTAAGGGCACATGCTTTTGTCCATACTCCTATCCGGTTATAGTCGGTATTCACCAGGTCGATGACCAGGCTCTCGTATTCAGGAATTTCTCCGGGGTAAAACTGGAACAGGTTTTTCAGTTTCTCTTCGTCCCCTGATACATCCAGCAAAGCAGTAAGCCTTGGTTTTACTGCTTCCTCAACCACTATATCAATCATTTCAAGAGCCAGGTTCACGCTTTCTACTGTGGCGCTTTCCAGGTTACTCTTAATTTTCTCAAAAGAACGGCTGTCATAAATCAGTTCAAGCAAAGCAAATAAAAAATCCATCCACCATTCAGATTCATTATTTAAACTATCAAGCAATAATCTGTCATTCTTCTCACGAAGTGCAACTGAGGCTGCAATATTCCATGTAAGAAGACCTATTACCTCGTGAATCTCCTGGATTATCTTATTCTTTTGATCCTCGTCCGGAACAAAATTACATTTAACAAGCCCATTCAGGGCTTCCATCCGTAAGTCCCGCTGAGCAGCCCATAATCTTTCAAAAAGGAAAGGATTTGCCTGCTCACTCTCTGTTTCAGCAAAAAGTCTTATAATAAGCTGCCTCACACTGGTATTCCCGACTGCCCTGTAATAATGGGATGTCATTGTATCAAAGGCCTTCTTACCAAAGGAATGCAGAACAGAATAGGCATCCTTCTCAACCCGGCTCACCGACAGACAATCGCAGAGATCGGGAATCAGCTCTGCTGCTTCCTGTTTGCCGGCTATATAAATAGCTTCTCTCCTTACCACCGGATCCTTGTCCCTGATCATCTTTACAAGGTCAGTTATCATCAGCTCATTCCCGCTGGCAAAAAGAGATTGCACAAATTTATCCCTCGATTCAGACTTTATTATCCCTTCGCTGATATTCTGGTAAGGAACAGGGATTTCGCTTGTAAGGCTTTCTTCCAGTTCTTTGATCCTGGTGGTAACATCAGCAGGAAATTTACTGTTTTTAAGCCTTCTTATAAGAGGCAAAAGGTCGATACTATGTTTTTCCCTGGCTATTCTCAGGAAGGATTCCAGTAAAACAGGATTTGTTTCAAGTTTAGCAGCAACGCTCTCCCCATCCAGGTAAGAGTAATAATTATTTGTTATTTCAATCAGGGTACCGGCAATGGTTTCCTCGTAAATATTTTCTTCTTCGATGTCTTCTTTGCTTTCAATTGTGTCTATTGATTTTCTGACGGAATTCCTGTATTGCGAGTATAGCTTAACAGCCGTATAAATCCATACCAGTATTAATGCCAGAAGAACCCAGGAGAAATGTATTAACCTGATAAATGAGAGAGCACCAAGGATGCTTAATATAATACCTGAGGCCAGTGCCGCAAATTCATTTATGGTACCATCGATGGCCGATTGGACGTTATAACGTAATCTTTCAGAGATAGTCTGGTAAAGAACCTTGAATGCCGGTGTTTCGAGCGAGTCCTTCATGGCTTTCGAAAACAGTCTGCCGAGGGCCAGTATAAGGAAGAAGACCAGGAATCCTCCTGATTCAGGCAGGTAACCCATAGTTGAACCTATTACAAGAGCTACAACTACAAAGATGCCAATAAGCACAGGTCCAACAGCGAGAGTAATCTTCAGCCCATGGTTTTTAATAAGGTAGGAAAAAATAAATGTTTTTATCAGGAGAGTAAAAACCATCATGGTGCCTTCAAACATACCCAGGAACGATGCCAGGTCTTCTTCGAGGGGATATCTCTCTCTTGTAACTGCCATAAAGGAATACTGGATAAAAAAGGCCACAATAACAGAAAAAGCAATAAACATTCCCATTGCCCTTATATAGCTGTCGTCCCTGAATACAGCCAGCGTTGCCCTTGATTTTTCCTGGCTGGCTGAAAGGACTCTCAGCTGTTCGTATCTGCTGCCAATTACCGATTGAATTATAAGTGCGGCCAGTATGCTTATTGCACTTATCAGTAATATACCGGATGTACTTACACTCATTGAAAGAAGTGCCGGTATCGAAAAGGAGCTGATTATCACTCCTACCACTATACCAGTATCTACCAACCCGAACAGCCGTCTACCCTGCCGTAGTGTAAACAGGCGTCCCGTTGTGCCGTAAAAACCCAGCAGGGCAAGAAGATTCAGGGGTCCCATCAGGATGAATATTGCAAATATAACCCAGTTACTGCCCGATACAACCAGGAAAAACCATAGCGCCAGTGTAAGCAGCATTACGAAGACAAGGTTCAGCAGAGCAAAATTATTAAACCTCATCCTTGACTGGAAACGCGTATAAAGCCAGGTAAGGGCAATGCCTGCAAGCCCGGATAGGATATATGCACGGGCCATTAAGATCTCGTCAAATTTTGCCAGAAAGAGGGAGTGTGCTGTAATATTGAATACTCCGTAAAAAATACCAAAAAAAACAGACTGGATTAATAAAATACTTATTAAACCTCTCTCCTCTTTTTCAATCCCGAAGAGCCTGGCAATATCTTTTCCCATCCCGGCGTATGTTTAAGTAATCTAATTTAGTAATAATTTTTACTACATCAAGCCGATGGAACCCAATATTTGATAAACCTGCTCTTTAGTAGGGTCAAAGCTTGTTTTAATGTAATTTTGGTGTTTCTGATTAATTAAATACCTTTAAGTTATGTTTGGGGATACAGAAACAGTTGATCCGCATATTAAGAAACGGCGCGAGCTGGTTTTTATAATATTATCCGGTTTCTTCCTGGGTACACTGGCTATTTTAAATATTCTAGGAATGTCGAGGCAGATCGACCTGTCGTTTCAGTTCCTTGGAAAAACAATTCCCTTTGTTGTATTTATTGGCGTTCTGCCTTACCCTGTAACTTTCCTGTGCACAGACTTTATAAGCGAACTATACGGCAGAAGGAGAGCGAACATGGTAGTCTGGACCGGGCTTATTTTAAATATCTGGGTAATATTTATTCTCTGGCTTGGCGGAGCACTGCCGCCGCACCCTGAGATGGGACCTGACGGTTTGCCTTATCCGGATGATTTCCAGCGTGTTTATTTTACCATCAGGAAGCTCACTTTTGGGGCCACAGCTGCATCAATGATAGCTTACCTCACAGCTCAGTTTGTTGATGTACAGGTATTTCATCTCTTAAAAAAACTAACCAGGGGGAAGGCGCTGTGGTTAAGAAATAATGGTTCAACCCTTACGAGTCAGATGGTAGACTCAATTGCAGTTATTACTATATCATGGTTTTTTGCAAAGGAAGCTGTTACAATACAGCCTGGTGAGACCACTGTTCATGCTATTGTTATACTGATCCTCTCTAACTATGTTTTCAAAATGGTGAGCGCCCTGCTCGACACTATACCTTTTATTCTTGGAACAAGATACCTTTCAAGATATCTGCAGATTGATACTATTAAGGAATATAGAGATTCCGGGCCTCCAGAACAGCAAGCAATTCTCTAAGGTCAAGATTTAATCCTTCTACTATTTCCTTGCTTTTCATATAATACTTTTCCCTGTATTCAAGTGTATTCTTTACGTACAGGCTGAGTTCCTTATCTTCGAGATCTTTTATAAGTGGCCTGGAGTTTTTTGTACCCCTCAGCCTGCTTTCAAGTGCAGCAGGGCTTAATCTCAGGTAGATTGTTAAGCCGGTGCTGTTCATCAGCTTCATATTGCTGCCATAGCAGGGAGTGCCTCCTCCGCAGGCCAGAACCAGTTTATCATTTTTACTAAGCTTCCTCAGTTCTTCTGCTTCCGTATCCCTGAAAGACTCTTCACCCAGGTCATTAAAAATAGTGTTGACCGACATCCCGTATATTCCTTCAATATGAGCATCCAGATCAATGAAATCCCATCCAATCCTTGCAGACAGCTTCCGGCCTGCGGTACTTTTACCCGATCCCATAAATCCAATCAGGTATATTATCATATCTCAGCTTATATTAATATTTAGTCTTCAAATAAAGACATCTGTGCTGAATCATTGTCACGACCCGGCTTTAAATGATCATCAGCTGCATTTTCCTCATCTTCATGCGTTTCAGGTGCTTTCTCGCTTTCTTTCTTCACAACTGGTTCAATCTCGGTAATATTATCAACCGAATAGTTTGTAAGTCGTTTACCCTTGGCTTTGAAGCTCTTGATCCCTATGAATTCGGCAACTTCAATTATTTCGTTTTCTCTTTCCCTGTGCTTGCCTCCGAACATAATCTCAAACCTTGGATATTCCACCTCGGTCAGGCTAACCAGTTTTGATTCCGGGTTTTCATTAATAAAACACTGGAGTTTCTCACCAGGATCAAGTGTAAACCTCTTTACATAGTAAAAGTCCTGGTCGGCGTCCCAGTAGATTGCCGAATAAACAGCATCCTGTCTGAATTTTTCTATAAGAAGGATATTGTCTTCAAAATGATTTGAGAGATCAAAGTTTGTAATCCTGAACCAGCCATTCTTGGTTATTACGAGTATCTTATCATCGGCACTGAACTCACCCAGGTACATGCCCCTGTTATCTACATTCAGGCGATTTACAGTATCATCAAACCATATTTTCCTTCCTCCCAGCGTTGATACTCCCTTTTCCTTAAGTGTAATTTTGTGAACCGGGTTCCTTGTCAGGATATTTCCCATAGATCCCTTACCCTTTATTGCCAGGTCGCCAAAATCAAATTCAAACACAAGCTTTTTGAGTCTTTGCTTAGGTTTGAGATATATTCTAACTATTTCAGCCTCCCCGTTAGGATTAGCGCTGAAGTATAAGATTTTTGAATTATCGTTTCCTCTGGTCAGGTCATAATCCTTATCCCTGGTAATACCTGTTATTGCACATCTTTTTACCATTACATTACCCATTCTTCCATCACGGTAGACCAGGTTATAAATAGTTCTTGTATCGTTTTTGAGAAATACATTAATATAAATAATGTCCTTGCCAAAGAAAATCTTATCCGAAATCCTGGTTACCCTGTAACTCCCATCCCTTAATATTACAATAATGTCGTCAATATCGGAACAATCGCAAACAAACTCATCCTTCTTCAATCCTGTTCCGGCAAATCCCTCCAGCCTGTTTACATAAAGCCTGGCATTGTTGGCAACCACTTTAGCCGCTTCAATATTATCAAAGTTCCGGATTTCCGTTCTTCGTTCCCTGTCCTTGCCATATTTCTTCCTTATCTGTCTGAAGTAGTTAATACTGAAGGGTATAATATTATCGAGGTGATTCTGCACCTCGTCCAGTTCGCTCTCAAGTCCCTTTATATGCTCATCGGCCTTATTTACATCGTACTTCGAGATTCTCTTTATCCTGATCTCGGTAAGCTTAACAATGTCCTCTTCGCTCACTTCCCTCTTCAGTAATTTTTTATAAGGCTCCAGTCCCTTATCAATGGCTTCAATAACAGCTTCCCATGTTTCGCATTCTTCGATATCGCGGTAAATACGTTTTTCAATAAATATTTTCTCCAGCGACGACATGTGCCATGCCTCAAGTAACTCGGCTTTCCTTATTTCAAGCTCCCTGTTAAGAAGTTTGACGGTATTATCGGCCGACCTCCTGAGCATTTCCTTTACGCCAATAAATTCAGGCCTGTCCTTACTGATCACGCATGCATTTGGTGATATTGAAACTTCACAATCAGTAAAGGCGTATAGAGCATCTATTGTTTTATCTGGCGATACACCTGAAGCAAGATGTATAAGTATTTCAACATCTTCGGCAGTATTATCATCTATTCTTTTAACCTTAATTTTGCCACGGTCGGCAGCCTTAATAATTGATTCAATAAGTGATGAGGTTGTTTTGCTGTAGGGTATCTCCCTTATGGCAAGAGTTTTCTTATCTACCCTTTCGATCTTTGCCCTTACCTTTACATTACCACCTCGCAGCCCGTCGCTATACCTGGATACATCTATCATTCCGCCGGTTGGGAAATCGGGATATATTTCAAAATCTTTCCCCTGGAGGCAAAGAATTGATGCATCTATCAGTTCAAGAAAGTTGTGAGGTAGAATTTTGGATGCCAGTCCTACGGCAATCCCTTCCACTCCCTGGGCAAGCAGAAGCGGGAATTTGATGGGCAGTGCCAGGGGTTCCTTGTTCCTTCCGTCGTATGATAATTTCCAATCTGTTGTCTTTGAGTTAAAAACAACTTCCAGGGCAAATTTTGACAGCCTCGCTTCTATGTACCTGGGAGCTGCCGAGCCATCACCGGTCAGAATATTACCCCAGTTACCCTGTGTATCGATAAGAAGATCTTTCTGCCCGAGCTGAACAAGGGCATCGCCTATTGATGCATCGCCATGTGGATGAAACTGCATGGTATGGCCAATAATATTGGCTACCTTGCCATAGCGACCATCATCCATCCTCTTCATGGAGTGGAGAATGCGTCGCTGAACAGGCTTCAGCCCGTCATAAACATCCGGAACAGCTCTTTCAAGAATAACATATGAAGCATAATCCAGGAACCAGTCCTGGTACATTCCTGAAAGTGCGGTTACTTTCTGAATCTGGATAGGCAGTTTATCCTCACCGTTTCCGTTTCCGTTTCCATTTACGTTTGCACCCCCGGTACCTTCGTCTTCAGGCTTATAGGTCATATCTTCTTTGTTCTCGCTCATTCTTAATGCTTGCTACATTTATCCCTCGCACTTTATATTATACTGCCTCAGCCAATCTCAACAAGGTCTTCCTCAACCCTCAGGTTATCAATAATAAAGTCCTGTCGCGCCGGGGTATTCTTACCCATATAGAAATCAAGAAAGTCCTTTACCGAGTCGTCCTTTCTCATCCTTACAGGTTCAAGCCTGATATCTTTTCCAATAAAGTGTTTAAACTCTCCAGGCGATATTTCGCCGAGTCCCTTAAACCTTGTTATTTCAGGGTTGGATCCCAGCAGCTTAATCGCTTTATCACGTTCTTTCTCACTATAGCAATACCTGGTAAGTTTTTTGTTTCTTACCCTGAAAAGAGGGGTTTGCAGAATGTATACATGGCCCTTCCTTACCAGGTCGGGGAAAAACTGCAGAAAGAAAGTTAAGAGCAAAAGCCTTATATGCATGCCATCAACATCAGCATCTGTAGCGATTACCACGTTGTTATATCTCAGGTTCTCAATCCCGTCTTCAATATTAAGGGCAGCCTGGAGCAGGTTAAACTCTTCGTTCTCGTATACTATCTTTTTGCTTAGTCCGTAAGAGTTAAGAGGCTTACCCCTCAGGCTGAATACAGCCTGTGTTTCAACCTCCCTTGACTTGGTAATTGATCCGCTGGCAGAATCACCCTCGGTAATAAATATTGTTGAATTAAGCCTCCTGTCGTGATTACTGTCATAATGTATGCGGCAGTCTCTCAGCTTTTTATTATGAAGATTGGCCTTTTTGGATCTTTCACGGGCAAGTTTCTTAATACTCGAAATGGCTTTTCTCTCTTTTTCAGAGTCCAGTATCTTCCTCAGCAATACCTGGGCTGTTCCCGGGTTTTTATGCAGGTAATCATCAACGTTCTTCTTTACAAACTCGGTGATATAATTCCTTACTGACGGGCCTCCGGGCGACATATCCCTTGAGCCAAGCTTTGTTTTGGTTTGCGACTCAAATACAGGCTCTTCAATCTTTACGCTGAGTGCCGAAATAATTGATGTCCTTACATCAGAAGGATCAAAGTCTTTCTTGAAGAAGTCGCGTATTGTCTTTACAAGTGCTTCCCTGTAAGCTACAAGGTGAGTTCCCCCCTGGGTGGTATTCTGTCCGTTTACAAAACTGTAATAATCTTCACCATAGCCGCTGCCGTGTGTAAAAGCTATTTCAATATCCTCGCCCTTAAGATGGATAATAGGGTAAAGTCCCTCCCTGCTCATATTATCATTAAGCAGGTCAAGCAAGCCGTTCTTTGACAGGAACTTCTCTCCGTTGAAGTTAATTACCAGCCCGGAGTTCAGGTAAACGTAATTCATCAACATCGATTCTACATACTCGGTGATATAATGAAAGTTCCCAAACATATCCCTGTCGGGGGCAAAACTTATTATTACCCCATTTGCTTCGCTGGTAGCAGCAATCTCTTTATCCTCGACCAGCTTTCCCCTTTCAAAGCTGACTTCTTTAACCTGGCCTTCACGAATTGATTTAACTGTGAATACTTTTGAAAGAGCATTAACTGCTTTTATTCCTACTCCGTTAAGGCCGACTGATTTCTTGAATGCTTTTGAATCGTACTTGGCACCTGTATTCATCTTCGATGCAACATCAAGGACCTTCCCAAGGGGAATACCCCTTCCATAATCGCGAACAATTACTTCACTTTCTGAGATGGTAACATCAATCTTTCTTCCGTTACCCATCATAAACTCATCAATTGAGTTATCCATCACCTCCTTCATCAGAACATAAATTCCATCGTCCTGCGAAGAACCATCTCCCAGTTTACCGATATACATACCGGGCCTGAGCCTGATATGTTCCCTCCACTCAAGAGTCTTAATGTTCTCTTCTGAATAATTACCTGACATATTATCGGATTTTGCGCAAATATAACTAAAACATCATCCCTTTCGAAAGCGATTTTTCAACAATGACATAAAGAGTATTCACAGCCGGGGTAAAAGGAATACCTGACTTGTCGTATCACTTATATTACGGAGTCGGGGTCTGTGGCAATACAACATACAGGATATTATATTATTCCCTGCTGCTGCATAAGTATCCTTGCATTCATTTTTGTGGTAATACCTTCCCTCAGGAGATAATCAAAGATCACTTCACCGCCGGAAATTTCAATCTCAAAACAGCTGTTGATTATATTTTCCGGATATTCATTTAAAAGCGAACCCAGAGATATATCATGGGTGGCTACCATGCCTGTACCTCCCTTCGAGATAACCTTCCTGAGGAAAGCCATCGATCCTTCGCTTTTATCTTTTGAATTTGTTCCTTTCAGTATTTCATCCAGGATGAAAAAAACATTGTGCCCTGCTTCAATTCTTTCCATTAGTATTCTCAGTCGCTTAAGCTCGGCAAAAAAGTAAGACTCATCCTCAGATAGTGAGTCTGATGTTCGCATACTTGTAAACAGGTCTGCAGGGGTGAATTCAAACCTCGTGGCACAAACCGGGGCTCCACACATAGCCATTACCAGGTTGGTCCCGACTGTCCTGAGGAAGGTGCTTTTGCCGGCCATATTGGCTCCTGTAATAACATTTATACAGGCCTGCTTATTAATAAGATAATCATTTACAATACGCTTTCGCGAATTAATAAGGTGGTGGCCAAGGTTTTCTGCAAGGAGGAAGGTGCCATCTTTGCTAAGCTCAGGAGTAACATACCCCGGCTTATTAAAGGTGTAGTCTGCCAGGCTAGAAAAAGCATCTGCCTCTGCCAGAGCGTTGAACCACTGGGGTACCTTATCAGAAAGCCGTGATTTCCATGCCTCAATCCTGGTAACACACTGGTAATCCCAAAGAAAAAGGCCATTCAGAATAACTCCCATTATCATATTTAACCTCGAATCAAAAGAATGGATAAGCCTGGCCAGTCTCTTTATATTGCCCATGGCTGACACATTATCCTTACCCAGTCTGTACTTTAGTTCTGCCAGGTATGCTGACTTAAAATCATAATTCTCAAAGTGCCCTATAAGAGAACTCACAACAGCCAGGTAAGAGTACCTCTTTGACACTTTTGCATGTACCGAGTTAATTTTCCCGAGATTAATCGCAATAAAGAAGAGGTTCAGAAGAAAAAGTCCGATAAAGAACGAATAGTTTATAGTACCTGATATGCTTAGTGCAAGAAGCAATGAGCTTGCCACAGGCAGTAATACCAGCATAAGCTTCAGAAAGCTCTTATTTGAAAACAGGGCTTTCTCATTCAGCCATGAGAAGAACTGTTCTGTTTCGCTGCCCGAAGTAATATTCATCAGGCCAAGCGCTGCAAACTTATGCCTCCACTCCATCTCAGATGCCAGTTCATTAATAACTTCCTTTCTCCTGCCAATATCCCTGCACAGGGGCAAAGGATCTTTAAGCCAGCCAGCCAGTACATCCCGGCCCTGCTCTGTACAGGTCCTGTTTAGTGACTGAAAAAATGAATCCTTGCCGAAAATATCAAGATCATGGCTAAAAGCATGTGAGCTATCGATATAGGCAGCACCGCCTTCAAAAGCGGAGTAATCTTCATTAACAGATTTTAAAGCTTCACCATTTATCCTGATCATATTGGAATTGAAGTCGCGCCTCCACGACCTGTCGGAGAAAAGTTTGAGAAGAAAGGCAAAGAGAACTATAAGGCCGACCAGGCTTGTAAAACCTGCAACATTATTAATCCTGAACATTAATACAGTAGCCATAATACCAAACACAAACAGAAAAAGTCTTAAGAGTGACAGTAGCAAAATCACCTTCCTGTCTTTTTCAAGCTTAGCTTTATACTCCGAAAGCCTGGAGACATATATTTTCCTTATTTCATCCTCTTTTAACATAGTCAATTGCCATTACTTTAAATAATAATCTTTTTCTTTTATAATATTCTCCTGAATTGTCGAAGTCCCACTCCCATTCTGTTGTTTCGCTACCAGGGGGCAGTTCAACAAACAGCAGCTCGTTTTGAGCAAATAAAGCATCTTTATCAAATATTAGCTCGCTATAATCAGTAATAAGAATGCTGGGATGCTTCAGGAGAAAACTCAGATGGGCACTCTGAATCTCACCCCTGAGGGCTCTTAAGCTGCTTATATCACTGTGCCCTTTCCTGCCAAGGTAGTCAGAAATAAGGGTATCTGTCTGCGTCAGAACATTCAGTGATATCACCATCCCGGGATCATAGGATGGGGAATATACAGGAACCTTAACCAGAGAAGGATCAGTAATTTCAGTGCCCGATTTCCAGATATGCTCTATAAGACCCCCGGTTATATCGTCCTTAATAAGATTTACCCCGGGATACTGTTTTACCTTTCTGGCAACCTGCGGCGGATGATTTATATCTACCAGGTTTATTGTATTGCATTTTTCTGCAAGCTCTTCCAGGGGCACATCCAGCAACCACCCGCTCCCAAGAACAGTTACTACTGCGGGAGAATATTTGTTAAGCTTATCAAGTATATAATCACGGCATTTAAGCAGGTGACTGTCCCATCCACCGGCCTCGCGCAGGTACCTGTTTATAATTCCCTGCTGATCTGCCAGGTAACCCATCTTCTTTAGTATCCTCCCTTTTACCATTCTTACTGCCGGATAATTATTTACCTGAAAAAGGCCAGGGCCAGTTTCGGGTCTCCTCCTCCAGGAGTATTAGCAAGTAAATTATAAACTCTGTCAAAAAGGTGCTTTTCGCCAAGCAGTTTGGCTGCCACGTCCCCGAGTTCCCTTTTACCATCAATGTTAAGCTTTATAATCCTGCCTTTCTCTACTTCGAGGTATATTTCTGTGCTTGCATCCTCAAACACTATGCTATTTCTGAATGAGTAGTCGGGGCCATAGCCATAATTCCAGTCATCATTCCTGTACTTCGACCCGGCAAGGTCCTCAATCTTCAGTATTTCCTCTTTTTTGAATATATAATGTTCAGTTTCATCTTCCAGGCCTGCCAGGAAAGCTGTCAGGCGGGTCTTTAATTCAAAAATATCATCGGTGTTGCTTAACAAAGGTTTAAGATTTCTTACCTCTGTTCTGTTCGACTTTACAGCCCTGCTTTTATAAACTCCGCTGCCCTGTCTGAGGGCGGCTCCAAGTTCTTCCAGTTGTGATGAAAACAACAATGTACCATGATGGAGTACCCTGCTCTTAAAAAAATGTTCTGCATTGCCCGAAAATTTCAAGCCGCCCTCTCTTATCTCGTTCTTATCCCCCAGGCTTGGTGAAAGTCCTTCCTTAACCAGGAATTCGATAAGCGGCCTGGTGTGTTCCCTGAAACTCACCTGCGACCCGCTTTGCCTGTTCCTGATAAATGTAAAGTTCAGGTTTCCCTTATCATGAAAAACTGAGCCTCCTCCCGATAGTCTCCTTACAACCGGGATTTTATTTTGCAACACAAATTCCAGGTTAATTTCCTCGTAAGCATTCTGGTGCTTTCCAATAATTACCGAAGGTGAATTAATATACAAAAAGATTATATCCTCGCTGAAGTTACGAAAGAGGTACTCCTCTGCAGCCAGGTTGAATGTCGGATCAAAAGAAGCAGTATCAATTAACAGGGTCATTCCGCCTTACCTCCAAAAAACCTGTACCTGCTCATAAACCGTTTGTCGCCTATACTATACAGCAGATACATCGTATAACCAATAAGCGCACCCAGCAGGGCTCCTCCAAGCACATCCCCGGGGTAATGCACGCCCAGGTAAACCCTGCTGTAGGCTATCAGGGTTGCCCATGAAATAATGGCTATGCTGTACCACCTTAACCTGAATACATTCAGGGTAATAAAGGCCAGGCCAAAGGTATTGGCAGCATGCGACGACACAAAGCCGTACAAACCGGGGCATTTGTTTCTTACAATATGAACAAGACCTTCCAGTTCAGGCTCCCGGCAGGGTCTGAGTCTTTCAAATACATTCTTGAAACAATGCACAGATACCTGGTCACAAAGAGTAATCGTTAATATTATCAGGGGAAAAAGCACAAGAAGCCTTCGTTTCTCCTTTATCCCGGCCATTATAAGTATGGCGAGATACAGGGGGACCCATGTATAGCGGCCGCTTATATACCACATTATCTGGTCCCAGAACGGTGAGTGATGAGAATTCAGAAAAAGAAATATAGTTTTATCAACCTGCTCGAGCATAATTTATCGCTTAGTCAGTCATTGATTTCCATAGTAAATCCTTAAGCCTGTTTATTCCGAACCCTGAAATGGAAGAAATAAAAATATATGGACTAATATCTATTCCTTCTCTTACTTCATCCATTAACTCGTCATCCAGCATGTCAGATTTTGTAATTGCAAGTACCCTTTTCTTATCAAGCAACTCAGGGTTATATTGCTTTAGTTCGTTAAGGAGTATGGCATACTCCTTCATTATATCATCACTGTCGGCCGGCACCATAAACAAAAGAATTGAGTTGCGCTCAATATGCCTGAGAAACCTGTAGCCCAATCCTTTGCCCTCATGAGCTCCTTCAATTATACCGGGTATGTCTGCCATAACAAAAGAACGATTATCATGATATGCCACTATACCCAGGTTCGGTGTAAGTGTTGTAAAAGGATAATTATCAATCTTAGGTTTTGCTGCAGTAACTACGCTTAGAAGTGTCGATTTGCCTGCATTTGGGAATCCAACAAGTCCCACATCGGCCAGTACTTTTAATTCCAGTATAAACCATCCTTCTTCCAGGTCTTCTCCGGGTTGGGCATACCTTGGAGTCTGGTTGACGGCAGATTTAAAATGAACATTTCCTAATCCTCCCCTGCCTCCATGCACAATTATCTTCTGTTCATCGTGAGCTGTTATCTCAAAAAGAACCTTACCACTTTCCGCATCCCTTGCAACAGTACCCAGTGGTACATCCACAATAATATCCTCACCATCAGCACCTGTTTTCATTGCTGAAGATCCCGGTACACCATTACCCGCAAATATGTGTTTCTTAAATTTGAGATGCAGCAGGGTCCACATCTGCTGGTTTCCCTTCAGGATAACATGGCCACCCCTGCCTCCGTCCCCCCCGTCAGGTCCTCCCTTTGGAATATACTTTTCTCTTCGCAGATGTGCAGAGCCGGCCCCTCCTTTACCCGAACGGCAAAATATCTTAACATAATCCACGAAGTTTGATCCAGCCATATTAAATGTATTTATCCACTACTTTACAGAGCCGGGCAAAGATATCACTTATATCGCCCATTCCCGGTACTGAGTCGAAAGTGCCCTTATTATTATAATAACTGGCAACCGGCGCGGTTTTTTCACTGTACACTGCAATACGGTTTTTAATAATATCCGTGTCCATATCATCAGTACGCCCTGAAACTTCCGCCCTTTTTAGTAACCTCTTTACAAGTTCATCATGTTCAACTTCGAGAACAAGCATTGTAGCAACAGGAGTTGACTTCTGAGCCAGCATCTCATCCAGGGCAATAGCCTGCTCAACCGTTCTTGGAAATCCGTCAAAGAGAAAACCGGAAGCCCCGGTATTAGCTTCAATTCTGGAGCCTATCATCTCTATAACAACCTCATCCGGAACGAGTTCGCCCTTACTCATAATACTTTCAACCCTTTGTCCGAGGCTGGTCACTGATGCAATCTCTTCCCTTAGCATATCTCCTGTTGACAGGTGTACAAGATTGTATTTCTCAGACAGAAGCTCAGACTGCGTTCCTTTCCCTGATCCGGGAGGGCCAAAAATCAAGAAGTTTGCCATAAATTATTTACTATTGAGTTATAAATCAGATTATTCAGAAAGAGTATATATTGAATCCAGGTTTCTTCCAAAACCATTATAATCAAGCCCGTATCCTACAACAAAATCATTGGGAATCTCAAAGCCGATATAATCAATCTTAGATTTGCCTTTATAAGCCTCGGGTTTAAACAGGAGAGTAGCAACTTTTATGCTGCCTGCCCCTTTTAAGGCAAGGTCTTCAATTATTCCTTCCAGTGTCTTGCCTGAATCTATTATATCTTCAAGCACAACAACCGTCTTTCCATCCAGGTTTTCATT
This sequence comes from Marinilabiliaceae bacterium, assembly GCA_036350795.1. Classification (GTDB taxonomy): domain Bacteria; phylum Bacteroidota; class Bacteroidia; order Bacteroidales; family VadinHA17; genus JAUVKT01. Next base: position 7,231 of record JAZBNV010000033.1, on the reverse strand, counting down.
TAAGCCGATTAAGCGCCTGATATTTCCTGTTGACTCCATTCCATCGTATGAAGACAGTTTGAGAAAAGAAATCTGTGCAGGCAGGTTAATTTTCCGGTAAAGATCAGCAGCAAACATAAAAGACCCGTTCAGGACACCTATAAAAAGAAGTTCAGAATTCTGCAGGTCACTGTTTATTGATTGAGCCATTTCGTCTATCCTGTCAGCAATTTTTGCGCTGCCAATAAACCTTCTGAACTTCTTGTCGAGTACGGTGATTTTCTCCATAAATACCAGTTTTGCCCCTGAAATATTATTGCGAAAATATAAAATATATACCGTATTTTTGCCGCTGGCTAAATCTAATTTAAAAACATGTTACTATGAATCCAAGAGTAAGTATTATAATGGGCAGCACCTCAGACTTACCTGTTATGGAAAAGGCCGCTGCAATCCTGGATGAGTTCGGGATTCCTTTTGAAATAAATGCCTTATCTGCTCACCGTACACCTGGAGAAGTTGAGATCTTTGCCAAAGGAGCAGCTGACAGGGGAATTGAGGTTATTATAGCAGCTGCAGGCATGGCAGCTCACCTGCCGGGAGTAATTGCTTCGATGACCAGCCTTCCGGTTATAGGAGTGCCTATTAAAGCTTCACTTGAAGGTCTGGATGCCCTGCTGGCTATTGTACAGATGCCTCCGGGAATACCGGTTGCAACTGTAGGAATTAATGGTGCCCAGAATGCAGGTATCCTGGCTGCCCAGATTATTGCCCTTGCCGATAAGGATGTTGCAGGTGCAGTAATGAATTTCAAAGCAGGTCTTAAAGGCAAAATTGTAAAAGCCAACGAAGAACTAAAGTCGGTTAAGTACAGGTATAAGACTAACTAAAAGTCTCAATTTTGATCCTGGTGGCTAATTTTGATAGCCGAACCTTGTTCTTTGGATCTTTTTTCCGTATTTTAATAGTGGAAAAAAGAGTCTCCTATGTTTAATAGATCAAGGCTGCAAAAAATACAGCTAACAGTTTGTCTTCTTCTTACGGTCCCGTTACTGTATGCTCAGAACCCCTATCGGCTAAGTGCCGGAGCAAGGCAGGCAGGTATGGCCTACTCTACAACTGCTTCAACAGGCTTCTGGAATTCCTTTCACAACCAGGCTTCGCTTGCCCACATGCAAAACCTTGCACTGGGAATAAACCAGGACAACCGCTTCGGGCTGGCTGAACTGAGCAACAAAACATTTGCTTTTATACTTCCTTCGGGCAAAGGAGCCCTGGGGGCGGTATATTCCTACTATGGATATTCCGAATACAACAGGCATACTGCCGGGCTGGCCTATGGGATGAAATTCGGCAAGATGCTGTCTGCCGGAGTGCAGGCTGATCTTTTTTCGACAAGGTCGGCTGGCGACTACAGGAATACAAATGAGCTTACTTTCGAGGCTGGAATACTATTTATGCCAGGCTCAGGCCTGGCTATTGGCCTTCATACATTTAACCCGCTTCCCAACAGCCTTCGCGACCACGAAATGCCCACAGTTATAAGCCTGGGTGCTGCATATAAATTCTCCGGTGTATTTCTAACGGCTCTGGATCTTGAGGCATCCAGCTCCGGGCATAATAATCTCAGGTTCGGGATGGAATATAAAGCTTATGGCGATTTTTATGTCCGGGGAGGGCTAATGAGTAAGCCTGCCGGATTCAGCTTCGGACTTGGGTATTCTGGCAGGGTATTCCAGGGAAATCTTGGTTTTATTACCCACACCAACCTTGGACTTACACCTTCACTTTCAATAGTATTTCTAATCTGACCCGGAATGTACAGGTACCTGGTAGCGGGAATATTTTTCTGGCTGCTGATCAATCCATCACGATCTCAGCAGGCAATATCAGGAGAATCTTTATCAGCTTACATTGATCTGTTTATTTCGGCGGGCTTTGATGAATTGTATATAGAAGAGCTTGGAGAAGAGCTCTACAGCTTAATTGAAAAACCTGTTAATATCAATAGCAGGTCGTACGAAGAAATCAGCAGGCTATTCTTCCTTACGGAATTCCAGGTAAACAGCCTGTTAAACTACACCCTGAAAAACGGTGCTCTTATCTCTTTACATGAAATAAACTATATTACCGGATTTGATAAAGAGCTGCTTGCCTTAATGAGTCCCTTTGTCGTGGTTCAGAAAAGAACAGAAACCAGGTATCCCGGTAAAGCCAGGCTGTCTGTTTTAAATTCTCTTATCTACTCTTCGCGCGATACAGTTACCTACAGTGGCCTGCCACTAAAATTTGTAAATCGTTCCTCATATGAAAAAGGAAGAATCAAGCTTGGTTTCAGTTACGAAAAAGATATGGGTGAAACATTCCTGTACGAAAAATACAAACCTGAATTCACAGCAGCCTATTTACAGGTTTCACTTGATGGAGTTATAAAGCAAATAATCATAGGAGATTTCAGAACCAGGTACGGCCAGGGCCTGGTTGCCTGGCAGGGTTACTCTCCTTCTTCATCCCCACTTAATACAGGTCTGCTGAGAACCAGGGGCAAAATAAATCCCTATGCCTCTACTGATGAAAACAATTTTTACAGGGGACTGGCTTTCAACGGGCAAAGCAGAGATCTAAACTTCAGTGCCTATATTTCATCAAACAGGATTGATGCAGGTATATATACCACCGGCGATAATGAAACAGCCGTCAGTAATCTTTACGAAAGTGGTTTGCATAACACAGAGAATGGTGAATCGAAAAGAAACACTCTTACAGAATACTCTGCAGGCGGAAATATAAATTATACTCTTGGAAAGTTTCACCTTGGCAGCACTGTCAAGGCAAATTATTTTTCGCTTCCCTTTATTCCCGAAGAACATATTGAAAACAGCTATGACTTTAGAGGCAGACTAAACCTTGTATTTGCGTCTGACTACTCGCTGTCGTACAAAAGGCTTTACCTCTTCGGGGAGGGAGCGCTTAACGCTTCAGGTTCTTTTGCACTTCTCCAGGGTTTAAGACTTATACCTGCAGAAAGGGCCATATTGAATTTTATGTGGACTCACTGCTCGAAAGGTTACACATCTTTCCACGGCCAGGTATCTGGTAAGGAAACCTACAACTCATTTACTGACAACTTTCTTGCAAATATCAGTCTCGACCTTGCACCGGGTATTTATATGGATGCAGGAATTCTCAGAAAGAAGGATTTATGGTATGGATACAGGAGTGCATCATTCCCTGAAAGCACCAGGTACATAGGGCGCCTCAGGATTGAAAGCCTTGAATTCCTGAAAGTTACTGCCAGCGTCTGGCACAGGCAAACGCTCAGGGATAAGGCTGTTGATACCGGAATAGAATCTTCTGAATATGAAAAAATCTCCTCTGCCCGTATTAATGTCGACCTCACTCCTCTCGACCGGATAAGATTTGTTTCAAGATTTGAGATATGCCGGCCTGAACAAAGCAATGAAAAAGGGATACTGGCCTACCAGGATGTCAGAATTAATTTTACAGGAATACCGCTCAGTTTTAATACCCGGATATATACTTTCTCCACATCATCATACGAATCGAGAATCTATACCTGGGAAAACGACCTGCTTTATAATCCAGCTATCCAGTTATTCTATGGCAGGGGCTTCAGAATATCGTCCCTGCTTGATTATGGTATTTCTGAAAAGATAAAATCAAGGCTTAAACTTGGGTATTCAGAGTTTGTGCGTAATAATACACCATTTTCTTACTGGGAAGTGAAGTTACAGCTAAGGATCAGTATCTAGGGAGCTGATTTCCTGATGTCTCTGATATTCAGCTGGAGATTCCTGCTACCCTTAAACTCATTCATCTCAACCGAGTAAGCAACATCAACCGGGCCTCCTGAAGATACTAAATCATACTTGTTCCCAAGTCCGAATGCTATGGCAGGTAAGCTGTTTGTTCCGGTATCTTCGCTGCACAGATCGAGCTTCAGGTGCTCACCCGAACTTCCGACAACCCTTCCCGAACCGGTATCAAAAACTCTCCTTGTCATAAATACAGGAGCCATATTTTCAGGGCCAAAAGGTTGAAACTTCTGAAGTATGTTATAAAACTTATCATCGATATCAGAAAACTTCAGTTCCATATCAATATCAACCTTTGGAACCATCTGTTCGCTGGTAATTGTACCTGAAACATATTCCTCAAACCTATCAATAAAGGCAGGAATATTTTCCTTCTTCATCGTCAGTCCGGCAGCAAACATATGACCACCAAAACTCTCAAGAAGCGGACTACAGCTTTCTATAGCCTGGTACAGGTCATAACCGACAACAGACCGGGCCGAACCGGTTGCGAATCCATTCGACTCTGTAAGGATCACCGTTGGCCTGTAGTGTGTCTCAATCAGCCGCGACGCAACAATACCTATAACACCTTTATGCCAGTCAGGATTATAAAGAACTGTTGTCCTTGAATTAGCCTGACGAGGATCGGTTGATATCATTCTCAGGGCTTCTGTAGTGATATTCCTGTCAACAGACCTGCGATGCTTATTGCATCCGTCAATTTCTTTACTTATCTCCTGTGCAAATGTCCTGTTTTGAGAAACCAGCAGGTCAACTGCCCGGCTTCCCGACTCCATCCTTCCTGCAGCATTTATCCTGGGGCCAATCTTAAAAACTACGTCCTCTATGGTTATTTCCTTCCTTATCTCCGAGCTCTTTATTATCTCAGAAATTCCAATTCTTGGATTTTCGTTCAGCTGTTTCAGTCCGTAATAGGCCAGCACCCTGTTCTCTCCCGTAAGCGGCACAATATCAGAAGCTATACTAATGGCAACAAGGTCGAGGTAGGGAATAAGGTCATCAAAGTCAATTCCGTTTACCCTCGAATAAGCATGTATAAGTTTAAAGCCAACACCACAACCCGACAGTTCCTTATATGGATATGCACAGCCCTCCTGCTTGGGATCAAGAACCGCCAGTGCATCAGGTACTTCATCTCCGGGCAGGTGATGATCGCAAATAATTACATCCAGTCCCAGGCTATTCGCATATCTTACTTTGTCAACAGCTTTTATTCCACAATCTATTGTAATTACCAGGCTGCAATTATTTTCCCTGGCATAGTCCAATCCCAGCTTCGATACCCCGTATCCTTCTTTGTCCCTGTTGGGAATATAGTAATCGAGGTTACCATGAAATTGTTTTAAAAATGAATAGAGCAAAGCCACTGAAGTTGTACCGTCAACATCATAGTCACCATAAATCAGTATCTTCTCATTCTTGTCAATGGCAGAGGATATCCGGTCAACAGCGATATTCATCCCTTTCATCAAAAAAGGGTCATGTAGGGCATCGAAACCCGGCTGGAAAAAAGCTTTTGCATCTTCGTAGCTTTTTATATTACGCTGGGCCATAAGATTGGCAAGAGGTTCACCTACCTCAAGTACCGACATCAGCTGCTTCACCACAACCGAATCAGATTTCTCTTTTATTACCCAGTTTTTTTTACCCATTTCAATCAATCCTTCTTCCAGTCAATGTTAAAGACAGTTGCGATACTATCTTTCATAAGGTTCTTTGCCTTCTCAAAATCCTGTACTTCTCCCAGTTCTTTTTTAAGAGAAGTCACCCCCTTGTCAGTAAAACCACAGGGATTAATATAATCAAAGTATTCAAGGTTGGTATTTATATTAAACGCAAACCCGTGCATTGTTACATACCTGCTTGCACGTACTCCTATTGCGCAAATCTTCCTTGCCCTGCCCTCTATGTTCTTGTCAAGCCAAACACCTGTTGCCCCTTCAAGTCTGTCACCTTCCAGCCCATACTGCTTAAGCGTAATAATGACTGCTTCTTCCAGTTGATAAATATACTCTTTTAATTTCAACCCGAGCTGCTCGAGATCAAAAATAGGGTAGCCTACAATCTGACCCGGTCCATGATATGTTATGTCGCCTCCCCTGTCAATTTTGTAGAAGCTGGCATCCTTTGCCTGCAACTGGATATAGTTCAACAACATGTTGTTTTCTGAACCACTTTTGCCAAGTGTATAAACATGTGGATGCTCTACAAATATTAGCCTGTTAAGTATATCATCGGGATGCGAAGCAGAATCAATCTTACCGGTTTTTTTGTCGATCAACCGGTTGAAGTGCTCTTCCTGGTAATCCCATGTCGACTTATACTCCCCTATGCCAAGATCTTCAAAAAGTACTGTATTTTTCACAAACAATTTTTTTCTGTCTCCCTGTTATTTCTGCCTGCATGCTTCTCTGCATGATAAGAAGAGCGAACCAGCGGACTGCTCTCTACAAAATCAAATCCTTTTGCCAGTCCTGCCCTTCTGTAATCTTCAAACTTCTCAGGTTCAATATATTCAATCACTTCCATATGCTTAAAGCCTGGTCTGAGATATTGCCCCAAAGTAAATACCCGGCAGCCTGCCTCTCTTAAATCATCCATCGTCCTGAGTACTTCATCCTCCCTTTCGCCAAGGCCAAGCATTATGCCTGATTTTGATACTACCCCGGCCCTGGAAAGATACTTTATTACACCCAGTGATCTCCGGTATTTTGCCTTTGACCTAATCAGTGGAGTTAATCTTTCAACTGTCTCCAGGTTGTGCGAAATAACCTCAGGGCCCGCATCTACCACCTTCCTGATATCTTCCTCCGAACCATTAAAATCAGGGATAAGAGTCTCAATTGTAATACCCGGATTTACTTCCTTTACTGTTCTAAGGGTTTCAGCCCAGAAAGCAGCACCACCATCTTTCAGGTCATCCCGGTCGACGGAAGTGATTACACAATGTTTTATTCCCATGGTTCTGATCGATTCTGCTAATCTGAGAGGTTCATCGGGATCTGGTGCTAAAGGTTTTCCCGTTGCCACACCGCAAAACTTACATGCCCTTGTACATATATCTCCCAGTATCATAAAGGTAGCTGTTCCGGCATTCCAGCACTCCCCGATGTTGGGGCAGTTACCACTGGTACAGATAGTATGAAGGTGATTATTTTCAACTATCCTTTTTACCCTGGTGTAATCGGCTCCACTTGCTCTTTCCATTTTAAACCACCGGGGCAAACGCTTGTTTATCAATCTATTATCTTCTGGCATATTATTTTTACTCCTTACACAAAGGTAATTAAAATATACTATCCGGATAGCAATTTTGTACGGAAATCCAAATGATGACTGCCTGGAATTTTGAAGTTCAGGCTATACTGCCCTAACGTCAATTCTGGGCGGGTCTGCAATTACCCTTTTTACCG
>JAZBNV010000032.1:0-2753 GCA_036350795.1 Marinilabiliaceae bacterium | reverse complement strand
CTTAATATAGTCCTTTGCAAGGTGACTGTTAATATAGCCTGTAATAAGGCTAGAAAGGTTCAGGAGCAGATCTCTTTCTTCGCTCAGAAATGGTCCCTCATCCTCTGTCTCAAACTCTTTGGAATAGAATATCTCTATTGATCCATGCTTATTCTCAATTGTAGTAAAATCCTGCTTCTGAACCCACTCACTCTCATCAAAATCGGGCGAGGTATAGGCTTTATTGTCATAAATTATCCTTGCATCTGTAAACTCGGGATATTGCCATGCAATAGGCAGCTTAAGTACTGTTTTCTGGAGCGCCTCCTCTATGGTTTTGCTCTCTTTAAGGATTGCCGTAGTTCGGTTTATGCATGCCAGTTCCTTCAGTCGTTCTGTCTGGTCGTGCAATATCTCGTTAAGATGATCCGGGTTACTGATTTTCTTGCTCATATAGAAAGGGGTCCGATTGTCAAAGTCCTAAAATTAACAAAATGTAGGAAAAGGTGAAAACACTTACAAAAAGAGGCCCTCTCAAAAGTATAATATTCTTGTCATCCCGAGTTAATCGAGGGATCTAAATGATTGATAATCAAGACCTGGATTCCTCGCATTCGCTCGGAATGACAAAGATTGCGCCCTTTTGAGACAGCCTCTTTTAAAACAAATACATTTTCAGTTTTACTTTGCTTCCCATGTTGAACCTGATCGTAACAGGTCGTCAACATTTTTAATGGAGCTTGTTTTCTTAACCTTTGATATCTGTCCGCATACCGCCATATCGTAGGTAGGTGCACTTACCGCCCTGATTATTCCGAGGGCGACCGGGAAACCCGGGTATCGCATATTTGCAAGCATAGTATGTATTCCGGGATTATTCTCCTGGGCATCATGAACAAGCAGATCCTTTTCTGTAACTGATCCTCCCAGGCTTACTACCCTAAGTTTCATTTTATCCAGAATAAGGCCCTTATCATTGTTTTTGCCGAAAATCATCGGCTCTCCCTGCTTCAGTACAATTGTCCGGTCTTCGCGATGTTCCCTGTCGTTTATCTCTGCATGAATTCCATCATTAAAGATGACACAATTTTGCAGAATCTCAATAACAGAAGTTCCTTCGTGCAGGGTTGCCTCCTGGAATATTTCAGTTGAAAGCGGAATATTGGCATCAATGGTTCTTGCGAAGAATTTTCCTTTAGCACCTATTACAAGTTCGCCCGGCTGAAAGGGTTCTTCCACTGTTCCGAAGGGAGATGTCTTTGTAACTGAGCCTTTCTGTGAAGTTGGAGAATACTGTCCCTTTGTAAGACCGTATATTTCATTATTAAAAAGCAGAATATTGATATTGATATTCCGCCTTACTGCATGAATAAAATGATTACCCCCGATTGCAAGTGCATCCCCGTCGCCGGTAATCTGCCAGACACTTAGTTCAGGGTTCGCAGTTTTAACACCCGAGGCAATTGCTGATGCTCTGCCATGGATTCCATGGAAACCGTAGGTGTCGAGATAATAGGGAAAGCGCGAAGAACATCCTATGCCAGAAATAAATGCAAATTTCTCTTTGGGTATATTAAGTGCGGATAGTGCCCTTGTAACTGAACTTAAAACAGCATGATCACCGCAGCCAGGACACCATCTTACTTCCTGGTCGCTTTTAAAGTCTTTGGGTGAATGAAGTACCTGAATGTCTTCCATTATTTTTCCTCCAGAATTGAGTTAAGCTGATCTTTTATCTCCTTAATAGTAAATGGTAATCCCTGAATTTTATTTATCTGTTTGAACCTGAAACCCTCGCTGCTCATCCTGAGATAGTTTACAAACTGCCCGGCATTCAGCTCGGCAACAACAAGTTTTTTATACCTGGCAAACACCTCCAGGGTGTTAGCCGGAAGAGGATTAATATAATTGAAATGAGCCAGCCCGATCTTAACACCCTCCTTTACCAGTTCCCTGGTGGCTGTAAGCAGGTGACCATAGGTACCTCCCCAGCCAATTAACAGAATATCACCCTCCTGTTCACCATATACTTCAAGGTCGGGAACCTTTGATATAACATTTTGCACTTTCTTTGCCCTGGCCATAGTCATATATTCATGGTTCTCAGGAATATAAGACACTGTGCCCTTAATTGTTTTTTCAAGTCCTCCAATCCGGTGCTCACATCCTTTTGTTCCGGGGATAGCCCATTTTCGGCTCATAGTTTGCTCGTCCCTCTTATAAGGTATGTATTCGTCGCATTCATCCTTATTTACCAGCGGCGGATTAATATCGGGAAAATCTTTCATCTCCGGAATCTTCCATGGTTCGGTACCGTTAGCCAGGAATCCGTCGGTTAAGAGGATAACCGGCACCATATGTTCAAGGGCAATCCTGGCTGCTTCAAATGCAAAATTAAAACAGTTGGAAGGTGTACTGGCAGCAATAACCACTACAGGACTTTCACCGTTACGACCATAAAGTGCCTGCATAAGATCCGACTGTTCGGTTTTTGTAGGCAGCCCGGTAGAAGGCCCTCCACGCTGCACATTAACAATAACCAGTGGAAGTTCGGTCATAATTGCCAGGCCCAGTGCCTCAGACTTAAGAGCCAGACCGGGACCTGAAGTAGTTGTAACAGCAAGATTTCCTGCAAAACTGGCACCTATAGCAGTACAAATGCCGGCGATCTCGTCTTCGGCCTGGAATGATTTTACCCCCAGGTCCTTACGTGCGGCCAGTTCTTCAAGAATTCCTGTGGCCGGTGTTATCGGGTAGGACCCGATAAATAAGGG
>JAZBNV010000031.1:0-45796 GCA_036350795.1 Marinilabiliaceae bacterium | reverse complement strand
GACGAACCACTTAATAATTCAGGCGACACCGCAAGAATGATAAAGTATATTGTTATTCCTTATACCATTAATCCTTCAGGTGTACAGAGTTGCGAGGGCATTAACGATACAATTGAAGTCTGGATAAACCCGACTCCAAGGGCTATCCCGATAAATATATTACCTGAAATATGCTATACTGATTTTACCGATATTGAATTAACCACACCAACTGTAATGACTCATGGTATTATTGAGTTTGATTATACGGTTGCAGTTAGCAGTGGAGTATATGTAAGCGGGAATACTACTGCGGCGAATAATCTGCAGGTTGGTGACCATATTAATTTTGATTACACTAATGATGATGATACCATTCAGTCGGTATTTTATTATATAACACCTAAAAACGTTCTAACAGGATGTGCCAACGGAATTATTCAGACCGTGGAAGTAAAACTCCATCCCATACCTATTCGCCGCTTAATTGTAACCAATCCACTTACCTGCGGAGGAGGATCAGACCTGGCACTGAGGGGGATACTGGCAAGGGGAGTTGAGCCATTTGATACTATTTACTGGCTGACTCCATACCATTATAATGATATAGGTGGAACCGCAGACTATATTAATGGTATAGGCGGTACCTACACATTACATGTAGAGGATAACCTGGGATGCTCTGCCGACTCTTCAATTACCAGAACAAAAGATCCTCCAACCGGACACTTTGTTGCAAGACCAAAGCTCCCATATTTTTATAATACGGAGTGTGCTGATTCTGAGGATGGTGAATTGGAAATTGGTATTCAGTCACCAGAAGCATTCCCATTTAATTACACGGTGATTAAAAACGGGCTTGATACAATTCACCAGGGGGTTTTAATAAAAACATACAATCCGGTTGATCCTACAAGCTTTGATGTAATCAGTAACCTTGGTCCGGGAGAATACACGGTAATATACATCGACATAAATGGCTGCGAAACAATAATAATGACATGGATTTATGCTCCACCGCCTATTTCTGCTGACCTTGAACCATTAGTTTACCCGGGTGGTTTCAATACATCATGCCTGGGATATCCCGATGGGGAAATATATATAGAGAACCTGACAGGAGGATCTGCTTATAGTTCAGCAGATTACACCTATTTCTGGTCGACCGGCGACGGTGTGATAAACGGTGATAATACTCTTGATCATCTTACAGGAATACCTGCCGGCACATATACCATCCAAATATTCGACCATTGGGGATGTGTATTTACCGATAGTATTACCCTGGTTGACCCTGATGGAATAACATTGGTAGAAACGCTTATAAGCAGCTATCCGGATGGCAGCAACATTAGTTGTAATGGCCTTAATGATGCAAGTATAGAGCTTACTTTTGAGGGGGGATCAGGAACCTATGAATATTTGTGGACATACCCTGATGCATCAACAAACACAAACGAGGATATATACTCATTGTACGCCGGAGATTATGAGTTGATGGTTACTGATGTAAATAATAACGGTTGTAACAGGATATTTAATTTTGAAATAACTGAACCTGATACATTAAATATTGCAGTAAATGCAACAGAAACATTTGATGGTTTATACAACATTTCCTGCGAAGGAGGGACAGCCGCAATTGATCTTACTCCGGAAGGAGGAGCCCTGTTTGATTATACCTTTGAATGGAGTACAGCTGATGGTTCAGGCCTGGTTGCAGACGCTGAGGATCAAACAGGACTTAGTGCTGCAACATATTATGTAAGCATGACTGATGGTAATGGATGTAACTTTAAAGATACAATATCTCTTACCGAACCTCAGGCACTTAATATTGAGATAGAGACATCAGACATAACCTGTGCTTCACCGGGATTGAATAATGGTTCTATAGATCTTACAGTAAGTGGTGGCGCTGATTCTTACCCTTATACCTTCAGCTGGTCAGAAAGCAGTACCACGGAGGACATTTCAGGACTTACCGAAGGCAGGTACTATGTTACTGTTACAGACGCTTACGGATGTATTATACAGGATTCGGCAGATATATTCCTGCCTCCGCCACTTGAAATTTCAAAGGACGTATTTGAAATGAACGGGTATAATATTACCTGCTTCGATAAACGTGATGGCTCGATAGATATCCAGGTTACAAGTGGGGAAGGACCCTATACGTTTACATGGACCGGACCCGATGGCTTTAACTCTGATCAGCCCTCTATCGAAGGTCTTGATGCAGGCAGGTACATTGTACATATTGTTGACCAGAATCTGTGTGATGTAGAAGATACCACAGACCTTGTTCAGCCAATGCGACTGGCACTTCAGGCAACTCTCTCCCGGAGTGATTTTGGTGAGTATAATATTAATTGTTTTGGAGACAGTACAGGTACAATTGAAATGGAAGGAATAAATGCAGTAGGTAATTTAAGGTATTTCTGGACCGATGGAAATCAATCAGATTACAGGGAGAATCTTGCGGCAGGTCAGTATGCAGTTCTGGCTGTTGATAATAATAACTGTAACAGGGATACCCTAATTACCCTTATTGAACCCGAACCGATATCTGTTATTGCTACTATCGAACAACCATATTGTATCGATATGCCTGACGGAGAGATTACGCTGACAGCTTCAGGAGGAACTGTAATGGGTGATTATTTCTACCAGTGGTCGGATAACTATACAGGCAGAATATTATCGGAGATAGCTGCGGGAACTTATATCTATACTGTTACAGATGATAATGGTTGTATAATAATAGATACAATAATTGTGACGAGTGAAAGGGAGAATTGTCTTACCATTCCGAATGCGATATCGCCCAACGGAGATAATATAAACGATGTATGGAATATTGATTTAATAGACCTTTACCCTGATGCTGAAGTCAAGATCTTCAACCGGTGGGGTGAGTCTATTTGGACCTCGGAGAAAGGTTATCCGCAGCCATGGAATGGTACGAGCAGGGGAAGAAAACTTCCAATTGATTCATACCATTATATTATTGACCTTAACAATGGACGCAGGCCTATCCTGGGTCATATAACTATTTTGCGATAGATGAAGAAAGGAGTGCTTATACTGTTTACAGGATTATTGCTGTCGTTTACCCTAAACGCACAGCAACTTCCTTTGTACAGCCAGTATTTGTTCAATAAGTACCTTATTAATCCCGCTGTTGCAGGATCTGATGGCTATACCAGTTTTAATCTTACCGCGCGTGAGCAATGGCTTGGCTACTCCGGCGCACCCAGGACCTATTCTTTCAGCTACCAGGCAAGACTTCTGAAAAGAAGTTATATACTCAGAAATACATCTGCCAGGAAAAGGATATTCAGACCGAAATCTGAAGGTAAGGTTGGTCTGGGAGGATATGTCTTCAGCGATAAGAACGGACTGATTCAACGGACCGGGATACAGACTACCTATGCTTATCATACATGGCTTTATGGTGAAACACAGCTTTCGTTCGGACTATCTGCCACAGCATTTCATTTAAAGATAAATGAAGACCAGATAGCATTTGAAGATCCTGACGATCCTATACTGTTCAGCGACCTGAGAAAGGGGGTTCTGGTTCCTGATGCAAATTTCGGAGTTTATCTTTTAAACTACAGGTACAACATTGGTTTCTCAGTCGAACAGTTATTTCAGTCTTTTGCGAAGGTCGGTAACCCGGGTTTTGATAATCTTACTTTTATGAGGCATTTCTATTTATTCGGATCTTATACCTACCCAATCAGTCCGGAAAGTGAAATACAGCCTAATTTTATGTTCAGGATGTCAGAACAGTTAAAGCCACAGCTGGATTTTGGTGTGAATTACTTCTTTAAACAGGATTTATGGGGTGGCTTAAGTTACAGAACAGGTAATGCACTTATAGCCAGCCTGGGTGTGCGGTTTGATCAGTTTTATTTTGGCTATGCATTTGATTTTTCCTTCAGCGAAATCCAGAGCGTCACTTATGGCTCGCACGAGCTGATGCTGGCAATGAAACTTGGAAGTAGCTCACGCAAATACAGGTGGCTTGACAGGTACTAAGGTTTTTTCTTTAATACGTAAATTAAAGAACTGCTCTCCGATTTATTAAACAGTGATAAGATCCATCCAATACTACCACTAATAATACCCCTAATAAAGGCCAGCCGTTTTCCCTGGTTTTGTTCACTTAAGACAGATACATAGAAAACATCAAAGGGCATTCTTCTTACTGTAGTAATCTCAAAACCAGTACCTGACACAAGCCTGGAAAATGATTCCTGGTTGAAGTGCCAGAGGTGACGTGGAACGTCCCATGCCGCCCATTTAGCTCCATAATTACGGGCATCAAATGAAGCATTGTTTGGTAGAGCAATAATCAAGGCGCCATCTTCTTTCAGAATTCTGTCTGCCATGGAAAGTGTTACCGAGGGTTCGTATAAATGTTCCAGTACATGCCATAGTGTTACCGCATCAAATTTCTCAGCCGGCATTGACATAATATCATCCATCTCAAGAATATCAAGGCCAAACTTTGAACTGGCATATGCTGATGCCCGCTTATCAGATTCAATTCCAAGAGCTGACCATCCCTTATTTTTCATGTATCCCGGGAAGTACCCGGTACCACATCCTATATCAAGAATACTGCCCTTATTAGTGCCGGAGTAATGTTTTATTAGATTGTATTTCTTCGAAAGCATTATCTTTCTTACAAGGTGATATACCCTGTTGAAGAAACCCTCTGTTGTATCGCTGTGAGAAATATAATCCTCCGATTTATAATAAGATCCGATTGCATCAGGTGATGGGGGATCTGAAGTAAAGATAAAACCGCAGGCCTCACATTTTAGAAGATCAAATGATTCTTTGCTTAGGAGGTAATCAGTAACAGAAAACAGTTTGCCGGTCTTTGATTCATTACAAAGCGGGCAGGCAATGATCTTATTCATTTAAGCTGTTTTTCTGTTTTTCTTAAATGATAAAACTGCAAATCCAGCAATTAATAGCAGCAAAAGGATTGAACTAACAAAGGCTATATTGTTGCCGGTATGATAAGAATCAGGGTCAAACCTGAAAATTATTTCATGCTTTCCTTCAGGTAGCTCCATTCCCCTGAGCAGGTAATTAACCCTTAAATAATCGGATCGTTCACCATCTATATAAGCTTCCCAGCCAAGTGGATAATATATTTCTGAAAACACGGCAAGCGACCTTGTTGGGGAGTTATAATTATAAACCAGCTCGTTTGCTTTGTACGAAATAAGTTCAATTGAACCCTGGCTGTCGAACTCTGAATTGCTAAGGAGATCAGAGAACTGTTTATCTACAAGGGCTTCTCCTCCAGGATTAAAAGAGTTAATAAGACTCATTTCCTCGTCTGCGCCATTTACAAATCTTGCCGATTTTACAAGCCAGGCATTACCCAGGGCATATTCATTTACCAGCGGAGCTCCTTCAGGATTAATAATAATATATTTTGTGTTTAACATATTAAGGCTGTTACAGCCCGGCAGTGGAGCTTTAAGCTGTTCCATAGAACTTGCATTCTGTGCCGTGCTCATAATCCTGTTAATGTCGGCACTGAGACCATTCATTATTAGTTCCTGGTACCTCTGCAATTTTGCCCCGTGATAACCACCAATGGATTTGTGATAGTTGGATGTAGATGCATCATTGAAAGTTGACACAGAAAGATTAAGGACCCTGTAGTTTGGAGAGCTGTCTTTTAATATTTCCCTGTCCGCGGTGGTCATTGGATATGGTTCGGCATTTTCAGGCTGGGTCCTGAACATTTCATTATTAAGAAATCGTTTATCAACTGTCCAGAGGTCTAAAAGAATAAGCAGGGCAAGTATCCCGATGGCATAATTCAGCTTAAGCTTCTTTATATACCAAAAGTATATCGATCCAGCTGCCAGGATAATAAAGGCAAAGGATCTGAAAGCATCAGTCTGCAACAATGCTTTTCTGTCTGTAAAAAGGGCAGATTCAAACTGTGATATCATTTCGGGGTTTAATCCCAGCTGTGCAAAAAGTGCTGAGTCGTTTGGAGATGAGAAATTCCCTGCTGCTGCAGGGAAGAGAGCAAACAGCAGACTTAATCCGCCGGTAATTCCAAGCGACCATTTAAGGGCCATATAAAATTTCTTAGGTTCAATCTTTCCCTGGAAGAGGTTGCGAAGTCCCAGGAAGCCAAGTAAAGGAATAGTAAAGCCGGCAATTACAAGGATCATCGAAACGGCCCTGAACTTATTGTAGCCGGGGAAATAATCGAAGAACAGGGAGGTAAGTCCCATAAAGTTTTTGCCCCATGCAAGCATTATTGATATTACTGTAGCGGCAATAAGCCACCACCTGTCTCTTTTATCCACCAGGAACAGACCCAGGAAGAATAGAAATATTACAATAGCTCCTGCATATACAGGCGAAGTACCTGGTTGTTTTCCCCAGTAACCGTGAAAATAGGGCAGAAGCTGGGTGGCCTGGTATTTCTGTAACAGGCTGAAAGTTTCTGAGTCGCGGTCAAGGCCTTCAGAAGCTCCTCCCCTGATATTTGGGATTAGCAGTGTAAGCGTTTCACCTGTCCCAAGGCTCCATCGTGTAGCGTACTCCTTGTCAAGACCTGTTTGTGCACTAAGTTCGCTGGTACTGAGATTTGATCCGCCCCGCATGGTATAATCTGTATATTCCATGGTTGTGTACAGGGGAGCAAAATTTGCACCAACAGCAAAGAGTGCTATTGCAGCAAGTAGTCCTAAGGATTTAGACAGATTAAGCAGTTGGCTCTCCTTAATGGTAAACCATAGTTCAGATATACCAAAAACAATTAATATAAGAAGGGCGTAATATGTTATTTGCAAATGATTTGCAGCTATTTCAAGTGCCAGGAAGAGTCCTGCCAGCGCAGCACCAGCCAGCCTGTTTTTCCTGAAAGAGAGTATTATGCCTGCAATCATGGGGGCCATATAGGCTATAGCGTAGGCTTTAGTATTATGCCCTGCCGCCAGTATAATAAAATTGTATGAACCAAAGGCATAGGCTATTGCCCCGGTAGCTGCAAGCCATGGTTTTAGGTCGAAAACAAGCAATAGTATGAAAAACCCAAGCAAGGTAAGGAAGAGAGCCGAAACAGGTATCTTAAAGATCTGAAGCAGTTTCTGGACCGGTTTAACCAGGTTTCCCTTATAATTAGCAGAGATCTGGTATGATGGCATGCCCGAAAACATTGAATTGGTCCAGAGCGGTTCTTCACCGTATTTTTCCCTGTGCTCAAATATTTCCTTTGCCGAGGCCTTCCAGACACTGGTGTCGTTGGTAATCAGTTTCTTGCCTTCCAGTACAGGAGAATAATACATGTATGACAGCACAATAAAAATTACTGTAATCAGTGTGTAGGTGCTTATTTTTGACTTTGATAAATTAATCATAATGTAACAGTTACTGAGGTCTGATCAATTAATTGACTCTTATTTGAATATGAAGGCAAATGTACTAATTTTACAATAATATATGGATTGATGGGAATAATCAGGAAGCAAACTGTAAGCGGCTCTTTCTACTCGTATGCCGGTGTTCTGCTGGGTTTTGTGAACCTGGCCGTTTTATCTCCCATGATTTTCACTTCAGGCCAGATTGGTGTTCCCGCACTTTTAATTTCGATATCAATTCTGGTTTCACAGCTTGGATCCCTTGGTTTTAACGGAGTTACCATACGATTATTCCCCTATTTCAGGGAAAGAGAAACAAAACACAATGGATTTCTCGGTCTTAACCTGCTAGTACAGTCTGCAGGTCTGCTTATTACCTTAATTGCCACGCTTCTCTTTATTCCCGGTTTGATAGAGAGAAACCAGGAGGATATGGAAATGCTTGGTAGCTATGCCTACCTTATTATCCCTTTAATAGTGTTTCAGGTGTATTTTGTATTGTTCGAATCACTATGCAGGGTATTATATAATGCAGCTCTGGGTATTTTTCTAAAGGAGTTCCTGGTGAGAGTACTGGACCTTATTATTATAGTGTTATTCTGGTTCGGGCTGATTTCATTTTCAGGGTTTATGTACCTTTATATTGCTGCATATGGAATACCAACTCTGGTATTGTTAATTTACCTTGTCAGAAAGAACGAATTCAACCTGAAACTCAGGCTTAATTTTATATCCAAAGACCTCAGGAAGGATATTATATCTGTATCCATTTATGGGGTTATTGCTGGCTTCAGCGGTATTGCAGTAATTAACCTGGACAGGTTTATGGTTAATGAGATATTAAACCTTTCATCGCTCGGTGTTTATACTGTCGCTTTTTCCTTTGGTACTCTGATACTGATTCCCGGGAGGGCAATGGCAAAAATTGCAGCACCGGTTATTGCAGATTTATGGAAATCAGAAAGCATGGCTGAAATAAGTGAAGTATATAAGAAAAGCAGCATCAACCAGTTCCTTGGCGGACTGGCCCTGCTTCTTGTATTATGGATTAGCGTGGATGATGTTATGCTCCTGCTTCCACAGGAATATGCAAGTGGTAAATATGTGATACTGTTTATTGCGCTGGCTAACCTGGCAACAGCTGTATCAGGTCTCAGTAACCAGGTAATAAGCACTTCTATAGCATACAGGTACAGTACCTGGTTTATGCTTCTGCTTATACTGCTGGTGGTAATAAGTAACCTGGTATTTATTCCTTTGTTTGGTATTACCGGAGCTGCCCTGGCAAGCTTTGTTTCCACGCTTATCTACACAGCTGTAAGAATAATATTTTTAGCTGTAAGGTTTGGGATGCAGCCCTTTATATTTTCCCATATTACTTCAATGGTGAGTGCTATAGTGATTTACCTGCTTGTCTCACTGCTTCGTACAGAATATGACCCATTAATAAATATTCTTATAAGGTCATCTTTTGCCGGATTATTATTTATTGCAGCTTCTTATGCGCTAAAGTTATCGCCCGATTTCAACGAGGCCTTAAAAAGTATTATCAGTGCTTTGAGAAGAAAAGACCCGAACTGACCCAGTACCTGAACTTAATTAGCACCAGGGATATACGTGGTCTGAGAGTGAGCAGGTAAAAGAAGGACAGGACTATACTTATACCCCATTTGGCTAACTCTTTTATTACTGAAAATAAATAATAAATCCTGCCCCTGGATAATACCATTTTTCGCTGGCTTATTCCTGCTCCGCCTGCCTGGCGCCTGATAAAATCCAGGCCTGTTCTTTCCTCCGGTACCAGGTGAAATACAATTGCATCAGGCACATACCAGATTTCCTCGCCTGCGTTTTTCAGCCTGTAGAATATTTCTTTTTCTTCGCTTCCTTCCAGGTTTTTACCTACTCTTCCAAGAGCTGTATTAAATGGCTCATACCTGTCAAATATTGATAGGCGGAACGACATATTTGAACCCCTGAAATATGTCCTCCTGAACCTGGCCTCTTTGCTTCCGGGGTTAAAATATCCAAGGAGAGAGCTGAGAAAGGGGTTTAGCCAGAAAGGTTTACCGGCCATGAAATGAAGGAGAATTTTTCCGCCAATCGCATTTACCCCGTGGTGTTTGTCAAAAAATTCTACATTTACCCTGCTGAAATCGGGATCGAGCAGGGCATCATCATCCATAAAGGTTATAAGGTCGCCGCAGGCCTCGCTTATCCCCCTGTTGCGAGCAAATGACAAACCCTGGCTTGTTTCCTTTACATAGCGCGCATTAATGCCAGGATTTGCCTTCATAAATGATGAAAATATTTCAGGGCTTGAGTCTGAAGAATTATTATCTACCAGGATTACCTCAAATTTATTCCTTGCAAGTGTTTGCTTTATTATACTATCAAGAGCAAGCGGCAGAAGCTCCTCGCGGTTATAGGTGCATATTATTATTGAGAATCTTATATCTGAAGCTTCATTCATGGAGCATATGTAAGGCGGGCTCAACCCGGAGCTGCTAAAGTGAATAAATCAAGTATGCAAAATTATCATAACAAGATCAAATATATCTATATTTGTTTTAGATCAGAAAGTAAATCACTCTCAAATTGATATTATGAGTAAGGGTAACCTGGCAATAATCCCTGCAAGAGGAGGGAGTAAAAGAATTCCACGAAAGAACCTCAGGGACTTTCTGGGCAGGCCGGTTATTTCCTATGCTATTGAAAACGCAATCAAAACAGGCTTATTTGAAGAAATAATTGTCTCAACCGACGATAGTGAGATTGCAGCTGTTGCACAAGATTATGGAGCCAGGGTGCCATTTTTCAGATCTGCTGAAACATCTGGCGACATGGCCACAACTGCAGAAGTTCTGCTTGAGGTATTAGAGAAATACCGTGAGTCAGGCACCGAATTTATACATGCCTGCTGCATTTACCCCACCGCAGTTTTTGCTTCTCCAGGCTTATTGAAAAGAGCCTACGGGATGATGGCCACAGCTAATGCAAACAGTATTTTCAGCCTGGTCCAATATGCCCACCCTATCTGGCGCGCATATCGGCTTAAAGATGAAGTGGCCGGCATGATCTGGCCTGCTAACAAATACACCAGGACGCAGGATATGGAAATAACCTATCATGATGCAGGTCAGTTTTACTGGTTTAAGATTGATTCTTTTTTAAAGACCCATGATCTGACAGACTCAACTTCAGGGGCTATAGTACTGAATGAAAACGAGGTTCAGGATATAGATACTGAAACAGACTGGAAAGTGGCAGAAATGAAATATAAATTGTTGAATGGATAAAGCTGCCAGGGAAATAGTACTTCGGGCCGATGGCGACTCAGGCATTGGTATGGGTCATATTACACGCCTGCTGGCAATGGCTGAAATGCTGAATGGATCATTCCGTATAAGATTTGCTACACGGAACCGCATGGATTCAACAATAAGAAAAATAAAGAATATATGCGATGATTTACATATACTCAGCGAGGACGAAAAGCACTATTCCGAGTTTATTAATTTACTCAGCGGGGATGAAATAGTAGTACTTGATAATTACTTTTTCTCAGGCGAATACCAGGAAATAATCAGAAATAAGGGCTGCAGTCTGGTTTGCATTGATGATATACATGACAGGCATTATTTTGCAGATATTGTGATAAACCACAGCCCGGGTATTGAAGCTGAGGCTATTAGTGCTGAGGCATATACAAGCATATTATCAGGGCCGGATTATGCTGTTCTGAGGAGACCTTTTCTTCTTGCTGCCAGAAGCCTGTCTGAAATTGTAAGAGAAGGTTCTGTTTTTGTTTGCTTCGGCGGCTCTGATCCATATAACCTTACCCTTAAGGTTGTTAAATCTCTTGTCAATATTATCGGAAACAGGAATATTATAGCTGTGACCGGTAGCAGCTACAGGCATTCAGGCGAACTTGGTGATTTTATCAGAGGGAAATCAAATATTGCTTTATATTCGGATCTTTCTGCCGAGGAGATGGTTGCCCTTATACGCAAATCTGAACTTGCAATAGTACCTGCAAGCAGTATTCTGATGGAAGTATTATGCTTTAATATTAAGGTGATAACAGGTTTTTATGCCGATAACCAGAAGCAGCTTGCAAGGGGAATTGAAGGATATAGGCCTGTTACTTCTCTGGGTGATTTCAGGGATCTTTCTGTTGAGAAGCTCTCAGCAGCAGCAGATGCTGCTCTTAATACAGAACCAGGGCAGTTTGAAAGAATTATTGATGGTAATTCTGATGCAAGAATCAGGCAAAGTATTTTAAGTATATGAAAACGAAAGTATTAATAGCATCAGTAAAATCATGGAACATCAGGAATGCTAATGCATTTACTGACAGCTACAAAGAGCAGTATGATGTTCTGCTAATTAACAATCCTGAGAACCTGACCATGGAAAGCGTAGAGGCTTTTAATCCTGATTATATTTTTTTCCCTCACTGGTCGTGGATAATTCCGGAGCCTGTTTACAGTAAATTCAGGTGTATAGTTTTTCATATTACCGACCTTCCCTTTGGAAGGGGAGGATCACCCCTGCAGAATTTAATCGAAAGAAAGATATATAATACCAAAATTTCAGCAATCGCAGTGGTGTCTGAATTGGATGCTGGTCCGCTATACCTGAAGAAGGATTTTAATATTGCAGAAGGAAGTGCACAGCAAATATTTGAGGAGGCATCAGGTATAATATTTAAGGAAATGATCCCGGCAATTATTGAAATGGATAGTGAACCAATAGAGCAGAAGGGAGAAATCGTAAAGTTTAAAAGAAGAAAACCGGAAGACAGTAATATTATTAATGCCGGTTTAGATGACCTCAGGGATTTTTATGATTTTATCAGGATGCTGGATGGGGAAGGATATCCAAAGGCATATGTCATTATCGGAGATTTCAAAGTTGAACTCGACAGCGTATTATTTAATAATAAAAAGCTTGAAGGCAGGTTTACAATAAAACAAAAAGATGAATAAAAAGGTGCTGATTATTGCTGCACATCCCGATGACGAAGTACTGGGATGTGGCGGAACAGTTGCAAAACTGGTAAAGGATGGTTACGAGGCGGCCTCATTGGTTCTTGGTGAGGGCAAAACATCAAGATCCGAGGGGGATAATATTGATTATAGCGAGGAAATATCTGCCCTGAACGATGAACTGGTAAAAGCAAATAAGATTCTTGGCATCAGTAAAACCTTTACCCATAATTTCCCCGATAACTGCTTTGACTCTGTTCCTTTACTGGATGTTATAAAGGTGATAGAAAAGGTAAAGACAGACTTTCAACCGGATATTGTTTTTACTCACTTTGAAGAGGATACCAATATTGACCACAGGATTGTATATAATGCAGTACTTGCTGCAACAAGACCAATGGTGAATGAAACTGTGAGGGAAATTTACAGCTTTGAAGTATTATCATCTACCGAGTGGAGGTTTCCCCTGAAGTTTTCCCCGGATATGTTCTTTGATATTTCAGAGACAATTGAAATAAAAACTCAGGCGATGGCGGCTTATCAGTCTGAGCTAAGAGCCTATCCTCATCCAAGGTCTCTCGAGTTTATCGAAATGAATGCAAAAAACTGGGGTGTTAAAACAGGACTTAATTATGCTGAGGCATTCAAAACAGTAAGATGTATAAAGAAGACGATATAAAAATAAGAGAGGCTCAGGAATCAGATGCTGATCTCTATTTTGACTGGGTAAACGATGAAGCTGTAAGAGAAAATTCTTTTGTTTCTGAAGCCGTTCTCTACGAAAACCATCTGGAATGGTTCAGGACCCGTTTATCAGATTCCTATACCTTTATGTATGTATTCGAAATTGATGACCTCCCTGTCGGACAGGTCAGGTTTGAAAGAGGCAAGATTACTCTAATTGATATTTCGCTTGACAGGGAATTCAGGGGTAAGGGCCTTGGGAGCTTAATTATTTCTTTGGCCGTAAAAAGGTATTTCAAGCAATCCGGGGATAATAATCCTGTAACAGCCTACATCAAGTCTGGTAATGCTCCCTCGGTTCTTGCTTTTGCCAGGGCAGGTTTTTATGATCTGGGGGAAGATATAGTTAATGGCATAAGATGCAGGAAATTGCAATTCTATAATTCACCTAACTCATAGAAATGAACAGAAAAGGGCTTATGATAGTTGCAGAGTTGTCTGCAAACCACAATCAGAATAAGCAAGTGGCAATTGATACTCTTATTGCTGCAAAAGAAGCGGGTGCCGATGCAGTTAAACTGCAGACCTATACTCCCGACACCATGACTATAGACTGTGATAAGGAGTGTTTCCAGATAGGTGGAGGTACTTTATGGGATGGTAAAACACTGTACAATCTGTACAGGGAAGCCTATACACCCTGGGAATGGCACAGGGAGCTTTTTGATCTTGCATCCAGCCTGGACATGCTTTGTTTTTCAACCCCTTTCGATAAAACAGCTGTTGATTTCCTTGAGCAACTTGGCAACCCGATATATAAAATTGCAAGCTTTGAAATTACAGATATTCCTTTGATCAGATATGTTGCACGATTAATGAAGCCTGTGGTAATTTCGAGCGGAATAGCCACTCTGTCTGAGCTGGAAGTGGCTATAAAGGCCTGCAGGGAAGAGGGAAATAATGATATAACACTTTTGAAATGCACCTCCGCTTACCCCGCAAGCCTGGATGAGGCAAACCTGTTAACTCTTCCTGTATTAAAGGAAAGATTTAATGTAAAGGTCGGTTTGTCTGATCATACCCTTGGTGATATTGCTGCTCTTACTGCCACAGCTCTCGGTGCAGAGCTTATAGAGAAACACTTTATCCTTGACAGGTCTATGGGGGGAGCCGATGCTGCCTTTTCAATGGAACCTGCCGGGTTTAAAACAATGGTTTCGCGGGTCAGGGAGGTGGAAACAGCACTTGGATCAGGAAGATATGAACTTTCGGAGGGTTCTCTGAAAGGCAGAAAATTTTCCCGCTCCCTCTTTGTAGTTGAGGACATTAAAAAAGGTGAAACTTTCAACGAACTGAATATCAGATCAATCAGGCCGGGAGACGGGATGGCACCTGCGAGAATTGATGAAGTAAGCGGCAAAAAAGCCTGCAGGGATATTAGCAGGGGAACCCCGCTGTCAGAAGATATGATTTGCTAGTATCTTTCCGAAAATTCAAGTACCCTCTCAATAACATACTCCTGTTCATCATTACTTAAAGTCGGATATACAGGCAAGCTAAGACATCTTTCATAATATGCTTCAGCAAGCGGGAAGTCTCCCTCCGACCATCCAAGTTCCCTGTAATAGGGTTGCAGGTGAACGGGTATATAATGTACCTGCGAAAAGATATTGTTTTCAAACAGGTAATCATATAGTTCCTTTCTTCTGCTGGTTTTAATTACATAGAGGTGAAATGCATGCGATACCTGTTCTTCGATAAAGGGTGTATCAATAGAATCAATGTTTTCAAAAGCCTGGTCATATCTTGCTGCTATCCTTTTTCGCAGCCTGATATTTTCATCAAGTCGCTTTAATTGTGAATTTGCCAGTGCTGCCTGGAAATCTGTAAGCCTGTAATTATAACCAAGCTCCTGCATCTCATAATACCATCCACCAGGGTTTTTGGTCATTAAGCCTGGATCTTTTGTAGTGCCATGTGATCTCAGTCGGGTTAATTTATTATAATAGTCTTTGTTATTTGTAGTTATTATACCTCCCTCTCCGGCCGTAATATGCTTTACAGGATGAAATGAGAAGATACTCAGATCGCTGTACATATTACTGCCACACTTCACCTCTTTGCCGCCTGAGTCCCTGAACCATCCTCCCGGTGCATGACAGGAGTCTTCAAGAATCCAGAGAGAGTATTTATCTGCCAGTGTTCTCAGGTCTTCAGTATTAACAGGATAGCCGGCAAAGTCAACCGGTATGATACCTGCATAGCTTCCCTTCTTATCCTTACGCAGCTTATCTTCAATCTTATTCAGGTCTATAAGGAAAGTCCTGGGGTCGATATCTGCAAAATCAACTTCCATTCCTGCATAGATGATGCAGTTGGCAGAAGCAAGGAATGTTATGGGAGAAGTAATTACTTTTTTCCCGGGCCGTTCCTTAAGAGTAAGCATTGCAAGATGCAGCGCTGCAGTTCCGTTTGATACGGCAACAGCATAATCAGAATCTACATATTCAGCAAAAGCCGATTCAAATTCTTCAACACGCGGACCTGTAGTAATAAAATCGGAAAGCAGGGTTTCCTGCATTGCCCTGAGATCATCCTCAGTAATATTTTGCCTGCCATAGGGTATTCTATTCATTACTGAAAGGTTTGAACTGTGGATCGAGATTTGTTTTAATTAATTCCCTGATTTCATCTACCGTCAACCAGTCAGGGTTATCGCCCGAGTTATACCTGAAACCTTTTTCAACACAGCTCCCCTTGTAATAATCAAGATATTTTTTCTTGTTAATATCTGAAGGGAGAATGGCATAATACGGATCAAAGCTGATTGTGTTAAATGAATCACTTTCGGTAATCATTTCCTCATGTAGCTTCTCACCAGGTCTTACTCCAACTTCTTCAAGCTTATACCCGGGTGCAATTGCTTCTGCAACATCCGTAATCCTGTATGAAGGAATCCTGGGAACAAATATTTCACCTCCAAGTGCATTTTCAATGGCCCACATAACCATTTTAATACCATCGTCAAGCGAAATATTAAACCTGGTCATTTCAGGATGCGTAATAGGAAGAACCTTGCCTTCAGATGCTTTCTGAAGGAAGAAGGGGACAACCGAACCCCTTGAGCCCATTACATTTCCGTACCTTACAATTGAGAACCTCAGATCCCTGGTACCCTTAATATTATTGGCAGCTATAAATAGCTTGTCAGAAACCAGTTTTGTTGCTCCATACAGGTTTATCGGCGCAGCTGCTTTATCTGTCGACAGTGCCACAACAACCTTTACCCCCTTTTCAAGGCTGGCATCTATTACGTTCTGTGCCCCTCCAATATTGGTCTTAATAAATTCGTCGGGATTATACTCTGCAGCAGGTACCTGCTTTAGTGCTGCAGCATGAACTATAATATCTATGCCTTCGCAGGCTCTCTTAAACCTGTCTTTATCCCGTATATCACCAATAAAATATCTTATACCCGGGTATTTGCTTTTTGGAAATACCTGTGCCATATCAAACTGCTTCAGCTCATCCCTTGAATAAATTACCAGCCTCTTTATGTCAGGATGCCTTTCAAGCAATGCACCTGTGAAAGCCTTTCCGAATGAACCTGTCCCTCCTGTAATAAGTATTGATTTTTCCTTCATTTATTTTATTTTAAAAAATCTTCGACACGCTGTTTCATCCCGGCCTTTAAGTTACTAAAATCGTAGCTATTTGGCTCTGGATTGTCCCAGTCAATTGGCAGGGGCTTCACAGCTTTCTTCCTGTAGCTGCCAGCTCCCCGCAATAACCTGTGATATATTGACCCTGTCGCATATGGAAAGTACTCTTCTCCAAAACTGGTGAACATCTCCAGTATACCTTCAAACCGGTCGTTCAGGTTAAGAAGTGTAGAGTGGTAGCCTGCATTAATAAAATATACAGGCGTACCCAGGGCCAGGCATGGTAGAGCACAGTGGATCCTGGATGTGATTACCAGTTTTGCTTTCGAATATTGTTCTATTAACCATTCCGCATCCGCAAATCTTTGCTCGTTCGATATATTTATCTCAGTTCTTCGCTGATTTATGACCCTTACAGCATCCCTGTATTTAGCAGGCACAAGGTTGTTTACTATATAATCGCGGTAAGCTTTAGTGTAATTATAACGAAGCGGGTCAACAAGCAGGATTTCATCATTTCTTTCCGTAAAACGGTTCTCAAGGGTTAAAGTTAAATCACCTGAAAAATATGCATCAATGCCATTGCTCCTGAATAACTCAAGTGTTTTAAGGTCACGGCAACCCACCGGGCCAAATCTGCTGTAGTAATCTTTCAGTTTACTTGAGGGAAGAAGCTTTCTGCTTCTATTGGAATCTGTGATATGAAATGAAATAAACAGGGGTTTAATATTCTCTGCCGGTGGCCAGTTTTTTGGTGTGCCTGTAAACCATCCGTTGCATATCAACCTTATTTCTTCGTCTGTCACTTTTTTATCAATACCGGATCTGTCGATGTAATAGTCTACTTTCGGCAGGAGCCTGCGCGCAGCAACGCTCTGGACCTCATCACCCATATTGATACTGTTTGAATATGCAAGAACACCGTATTTCATTTAGTGATTGATAAAAGGTGAATCATTAAGTATTCCACTACAAATAATATCCAGTTCCCGGTTCTTCCCTGGTAGAAGATCTTCCAGTGAATCAAAGAAGAAATCTTTAACTATATATTTCTCAACTCTGATCAGGTCATTACTTATTGCTTCGCGGAAAAACCTGAAATACATATATCTGCGAGCCATCTCCATGTCAGGTTTATATGTGAATTTTCCTTTTTCAAAAAGTAATATCTTTTCGAAGTAGTCATCCCTGTCGGCCGGGTCATAGGTAAAACCTTTCCCGGAATAATGCCCTCCAACTCCTGCAGAGAATACGGGGATATTCTTTAAGGCCATTTCAAGGCTGACGGTTGAGGTATATATCAGGCCGGCATCAATGTATTTGTAGAGGATATCAGGCTTTACATTTTCAGATTCGCCAATAAAAAGGATATTGTCGGGCAGATTACCTGTATAATTACTAACCCTGTAATTTTGCGGAACATTGAAGTATGCCTCCGAGGGATGTGCCTTAATTATAAGGTAAGAAGTTTTGTTCTCTGTAAAGAAAGCTATATTGTCCTGAAGCCATTCAATCATATTACTGAATGAAGTACTTTCTTTCCTGAACATATAGGCATCCCACGAGATATTCGTAAACAGGCAGAAAAGCTTCCCCTGGCTCTCATTTGCCCTTGCAATAAAGTTCTTAATCTTTTCCGGGAAGTTAGTTTTTTCATCAAAGAGGCTCACAGAGTCGTCGCTCTGTGTAGCACGCGAACCTATGTACTTATCCAGTTCACTGTTCTGCCTGTCGCTTAATTCAATCTCCCTGAAAGAGTCCCATTCACCTTCCGGGAAAGGTGCATTTGGTGAATTGTGGTAGAACCTGAGAGTGTCTTTGCGGTAACTTGATCCGTAAATATCAACTGCAATGCCCATCTTCCTGGCTACCCTGAAGAGTGTTCCCCACGAAACATATATCCCATGAGAAAAAACAAGTTTATCAGGTTTTTCTTCCTTAAGCATTTTTTCAAACACCCTTGCCAGGTGAAGTGCCGATGCTGAAAATTTCCTGGCCTGTTCAAGAAATACCGGGTTATCCCATTCAGGGCCATTGCAGAAATAATATCTTATTGTAGAGGCAATTACAAGATCACCAAGCTTAATACCATTTTCTTCAAGATTTTCAATTTCTGAGGGACTTAAGCTGCTGCAGTCGCTTAAAACTATTTCCTTATCATACTTGCTGAGATGAAGCATCGGCAGCTTAATCAGTTTATAGAGCCTGTCTACCAGACGGTAAGCTACCTTCATATCTTTCTTCACCCCCGGAGCAATAAAATCAATAGCCGGAAGAAAAAGATCGTAGGATATCATTTTTACCTCTGCACCCCTTATCCTTAATGCATGTGCCCAGATACTTTCCCTTATAATATTGACCCTGTGAGGTGCAAAGGGACAGAAATATATTTTATGATACTTTGCTTCCTGTGATTCTTTTACCTCCTCTCCGTTAAATCTGAAATACTTTTTGATTTTTCCAGAAGGGAAATATCTCAGGTAGGTATATATTTTATATATAAGACGCATTCAAATAAATATATGACAACAGGACAGATCCCTGCTTAGCGGGACAGGTCTTCGAATAATTTTCTGAAGCTTAGCCTGTCACCTATTATTCCCTTAATATCCTGTATTTCCACCCTGTCCTGCGCCATTGAATCACGGTACCTTATTGTAACGGTATTATCCTGGCTGGTCTGGTGGTCTACAGTAATACAGTATGGCGTGCCTATGGCATCCTGTCGCCTGTATCTTTTCCCTATCGAGTCCTTCTCATCGTACTGGCAGTTAAATTCAAATTTGAGGTCTTCGATAATTTTCCTGGAAATTTCGGGTAAACCGTCTTTTTTAACCAGGGGTAAAACAGCCAGCTTAACCGGTGCCAGTACAGGAGGAAGCTTAAGTACAACCCTGGTGTCGGAGCTGCCGTCGTCCTTTGTAATCTCTTCCTGGGTATACGATGCTGAAATTATCTGCAGGAACATCCTGTCTACACCTATTGAAGTCTCTACTACGTAGGGTATAAATGAAGTACCATCTTCAGGGTCGAAATACTGCATCTTCTTACCGCTGTATTCCTGGTGCTGCTTCAGGTCAAAATCAGTACGGGAGTGTATGCCTTCAACCTCCTTGAACCCAAATGGAAACCTGTATTCAATATCTGTTGCTGCATTTGCATAATGAGCAAGCTTATCGTGATCGTGGAAGCGATAATTTTCATTTCCGAACCCCAGTGCCATATGCCACTTCATCCTGAGTTCTTTCCAGTGCTTAAACCATTCAAGTTCAGTCCCGGGCTTTACAAAGAACTGCATTTCCATCTGCTCAAACTCTCTCATCCTGAAGATAAATTGCCGGGCAACAATTTCATTCCTGAAAGCCTTCCCGATCTGCGCAATTCCAAATGGTATTTTCATCCTGCCCGACTTCTGAACGTTCAGGAAATTCACGAATATTCCCTGGGCCGTTTCAGGTCTGAGAAATAATTTCATCGCTCCATCTGATGTAGAGCCCATTTCAGTTCCAAACATCAGGTTAAACTGCCTTACATCGGTCCAGTTTTTAGTTCCCGATACAGGGCAAACAACTTCATAATCAATTATTATCTGCTTAATCTCGTTAAGGTCGTTGTCATTCAGCGCTTTAACAAACCTTTCATTTAATTCCCTTATTTTCTCCAGGTTTTCCTGTACCCTTGGATTTGTCTCCCTGAACATTTCCTCGTTGAAAGATTCTCCGAACCTTTTCCGGGCCCTGTCAACTTCCTTTTCTATCTTTGCTTCAAACCTGGCAACAAGATCCTCTATCAGGACATCGGCCCGGTATCTTTTTTTTGAGTCCTTATTGTCGATAAGCGGATCGTTAAATGCGTCTACATGACCCGAAGCCTTCCATATAGTTGGGTGCATAAAGATAGCAGAGTCGAGGCCAACAATATTTTCATGCAGCAGAACCATACTGTCCCACCAGTATTTCTTTATATTATTCTTTAATTCAACACCATATTGCCCGTAATCATATACTGCTCCCAGCCCATCATATATTTCACTCGACTGAAACACATAACCGTATTCTTTGCAGTGTGCTACCAGATTCTTAAAAAGGTCTTCCTGTGCCATTTTATGCCATTTTCGTAATATCAGGCAAAAGTAATCCAAAATCTTTGGTTTTACAATCTTCTTACCGGCGCCTCAATAGTCTTATTCTTTGTATATTTGCTTATTAATTTTCAATACAGGATGGCTGTAAGAGCTGATTATTTAGTAATAGGATCAGGAATTGCAGGTTTATCTTACGCTCTCAAGGTTGCCGGATCAGGCAAGGTAATCCTGATAGCAAAGGATAAGCTTTCGGAAACAAATACACGTTATGCCCAGGGTGGTATTGCAACGGTGATGTACGAGCCCGACAGTATAAGTAAACATATTGAAGATACCATTGTAGCCGGGGCAGGATTTTGTAAGCGGGATGTAGTAAAGACAGTTGTTGAAGAAGCCCCTGAAAGGATCAGGGAGCTTATTTCACAGGGTGTAAGGTTTGACCGGAAGCCGGATGGGAAATACAGTCTGGGCAGGGAAGGAGGTCATTCAGAACACAGGGTACTTCACCATAAAGACAATACCGGAGAGGAGATACAGAATGTACTTTCAAGGAATGCCAGGAATCATCCTAACATTGAGATAAGGGAGAATTGCTTTGCAATTGACCTGCTTACACAGCACCACCTGGGAAAACTGGTTAAAAGAACCAGGAAGGATATTGACTGTTATGGTGCCTATGTATTTAACAGGGAAACGAAGGAAGTTGACACTATACTTGCAAAGATTACTGTAGTTGCAACAGGGGGGATAGGAAACCTTTACCAGACTACAACCAACCCTGAGATAGCAACTGGCGACGGAATTGCAATGGTGTACAGGGCAAAGGGGCAGATTGAGAATATGGAGTTTATCCAGTTCCATCCCACTTCATTATATAATCCTGGCGAACGACCTTCCTTTCTTATAACCGAAGCCCTGCGAGGCTTTGGTGCCCTGCTGAAAAACAGCAGTGGCGAAAAGTTTATGAACAGGTACGATAGCCGTGGCTCGCTTGCCCCCAGGGATATAGTGGCCCGGGCTATTGACAATGAAATGAAAGTAAGGGGGGAAGATTTTGTGTACCTGGACAGCACTCATCTGGATGCAAAAAAACTGATAGAAAATTTTCCCAATATCACTGCAAAATGCAAAGAGCTTGATATTGATATTACGCGCGATATGATCCCTGTAGTCCCTGCTGCACACTACCTTTGCGGAGGAGTAAAAGTGGATCTGAACGGCGAATCAACCATTAACAGGCTTTATGCACTTGGCGAAGTATCTTCTACCGGTTTGCACGGAGCAAACAGGCTGGCTTCAAATTCCCTGCTCGAAGCTGTTGTATATTCCCACCGCGCAGCTCTGCACTCGCTAGAAAGACTTGCGCACCTGTCGCATACAGAAGGGATTCCGGAATGGGATTATGAGGGGACCAACCATCCCGAGGAGCTGGTGCTGGTAACCCAGAATTATAAAGAGATGCAGATGATAA
The DNA here is from genome assembly GCA_036350795.1 of Marinilabiliaceae bacterium. Taxonomy (GTDB): domain Bacteria; phylum Bacteroidota; class Bacteroidia; order Bacteroidales; family VadinHA17; genus JAUVKT01. The sequence goes on along the minus strand of JAZBNV010000031.1, from coordinate 23,510 downwards.
TGTCAAATTATGTTGGCATAGTAAGGTCAGACCTGAGACTCGAAAGAGCCATGAAAAGGCTGGAACTTATTTATAAGGAAACAGAAGAACTTTATAAAAAATCGTTTATCAGCAGATCTCTGCTTGAGCTTCGTAACCTGATTAATGTCGGATATCTTGTAATTAAAATGGCAAGCAACAGGAAGGAAAGCCTTGGTTTGCATTATACGATCGATTATCCGTCCAATGGATTTTTAAAGAAAAAATAATGCCTATGTTTTTTGAATCAGCCTTTGAAGGAAAGAACCAGTGGTGGCGTTACCTCGTGATGTTCCTTGTTGCTTTCCTGGTAGCCAATGTTATTGGCAGCATCCCATTAATAATAGCCATAGCAGTAAAAACTGCACAGGACCCCTCCATCCTTGAAGCAAAACCTGAGAATCTTGCCGATTTTTCAGTATATGGCATAGATCCAAATGTTTCGCTTGTATACCTTGTATTGCCCTTTCTTGTAGGCCTTCTTGCTTTTATTCTGCTTATTAAGCCCCTTAACGGAAGAAGCTTCACATCTGTTGTAAATGGGACCAGGGCAATAAGGTGGGGTCGGATTGTCTTTAGTTTCCTGGTATGGACACTATTATTTGCAGTTTACCTGCTGGTAACGCTCAGGTTGGATCCTGGCAACTACAGGCTAAACAATACTTCTTCATCGCTTATTATACTTGCTCTTATTGCAATACTGCTGGTTCCTTTTCAAACTACCTTTGAGGAAGTTCTTTTCAGGGGCTACCTTATGCAGGGCCTTGGAGTGGCATTCAGATCTAAATGGTGGCCCCTTATTATTACTTCTGTTTTATTTGGTTTGATGCATGCAATAAACCCCGAAGTAAAAGAATTTGGTTTCTTTGTGATGATGCCACAGTATATTGGCTTTGGCTTGCTTTTTGGCCTGCTAACAGTATTTGATGATGGAATTGAACTCGCAATGGGTGCTCATGCTGCCAATAATGTATTCCTGTCAATATTTCTTACCCAGGAATCATCCACGCTTCAAACCGATGCAATGTATGAACAACAGGTGGTGTACCCATGGACAGATTTTATTTCTCTTGCACTTATTGGCGTGGTATTTATCTTTATAATGAAATTTGTATATAAGTGGAAAGGCAACATTTTCTCACTTAAATCAAAAGTATAGCGCAATAAATTCTGACTGTGCTTGTCTAAGTCTATAGACAAGCAATAATAATTTCGTAGCGTGATCCATAATAAGGGTAATGGTGAAGAAAGCACCCTGCTTAAGGCTCTGTCTGGTGGCGACCAGGAGGCATTCTCTTATGTACTTAAGCATTACAGGGATCATGTTATCAGAATCTGCAGGGGATTTGTTACAAATAATGAGGATGCTGAAGATATCGCACAGGAAGTATTTGTACAATTGTTTAAATCGGCTTCCGGTATTAGGGGTGAAGCCCGCCTGTCTACCTGGCTCTACAGGGTTGCCGTAAATAAAGCTCTCAATTTCAGGAGGTCGCAGGTAGAAAAGATACAGCGCTTAAGTACAGAGCCCGGTAAAAGCAATGACCTGCCCGCAGAAGAAGCCTCAGATCAGCAACTTTCTGCAAATGATCACAGGAAGGCTCTTGATATGGCCCTTAATGCTTTACCTGAAAATCAAAAAACAGCTTTTATTCTGAGTAAGTACGATGAATTATCATACGAAGAAATAGCAGCTGTGATGAAGCTGTCGCTATCAGCCATACAGTCCCTAATTTTCAGAGCCAGGAGGAATTTGCAGGACAGCCTGAGGAATTATTACGAAAAAAACTGCATGTAGTGCGCAAGAATAATACAGGAAATGTGTCATATAAACAGAAAAGGCCAAAAATGAAGTGTGAAGATGTAAATAATGAAATATTAAGCCTGATTGAAGGTGATCCTGATCAGGATAGGGCAAAGAGCCTGCGTGAGCATATAGCTTCGTGCAAAAGCTGTGAGCCTTATTCTGTCTTTGTTTCTGCAGTAATGGACGAAATTGATCTTTCAAGGAATGCAGAGGTATCATCATCTTTCAACAACAGGTTTTTTGACAGGCTGCAAGTAGAGAAGTCGCGCACAGCCGGAAGAAGAATGTGGTTAGCTCCCCTTACTGCTGCGGCAATGATTATGATAGGGATTTTTACCGGACTGAACCTGGGAAGAATCTCGGCAGGAAATAATAATTATGCAGATTTGCCGGATGAGTATTATTATTCTAATGAGATACATCTTGAAACCATAGAAGGCTTTTTTATTAATCAGGTAAGTGATGAAAAGGACTAATATATACCTGGCAATAATCCTCTTTTTGCTAACAACCAATATTGTTACAATTATTGCTGTTAAAGAAAAGAACAGCTCCCTGGCAGCAGAAGAGCTGCCGGTAGGTGAGCAGGCCATTGAGTCAAGGATGGGCTTCTTTTTCGGAGAGATGGGCTTCAGCGAGAAACAGCTGGATAAAGTTGAAAAGTACAACAGGGATTATAATAATGCTGCAGGCGAAATTGCGGCAGAGCTTAGTGATCTGAGGCATGAAATTGTTGAAGAAGTTTCGTCTGCAGGTAGCAATAATGAATTTCTTGACTCTGTTATAAGACAGTTTGGTGAGAAACATGCACAGCTTAAACGCGAGACAGTAATATTCTATAAGCAGCTTGAATCAGTCTGTGATTCATCACAAAAGGAAAAACTGGAATTTATGTTTCGTGATATGCTCGACCCCGAAGGTCTTATCTATGGCCGCGGAAGGGGTCGCGGTATGGGACAGGGCATTGGCCGGGGCATGGGAAGAGGAAGAAGTGAGCCTCCGGGTCGCGGACGCGGCAGGGGCCGATTCCAGGAATAAAAAAAACAGCTTATTTAAACAACTCAGTATTAATATAAAATTATAGGATTATGAAAAGCAAAATTAGAATTTCAGCACTGGTAGCTCTACTGGTATTTATGTCGGCTACCATGGCAAACGCTCAAAACCGGCGCTTCAGTCGTGTAAATACACGAATGAGCTACCCTGGTCAATGCCTTGATATACCGGGCCTCACTGATGTTCAGAAGCAGAAGATTACTGAAATAAATACTGCTCATCAAAAAACCATTGATGAAATGAGACAGCAGTTCTGGGCAGCCGAAGATATCACACTGGCAAACGAGATAAAAGCCAAAATGACACTTGAGCAAAATAATCACCTTAAAAAGGTTAGTGCGGTGCTTGACGAAGAGCAGATGCAGTTTTTCAATGATAATATTATGACAGGTCCTGCAGGCAGGGGACGCGCTTACTCTAAGGGTGGAGGACGCGGCAGAGGATATGGGGCCGCAGGCAGACCCGGAAGGGGAGGATATGCAGCCGGAAGAGGTGGCCGCGGTGCTGCTTGTTACTGGAGGTAATAAAAAAGAACCGGAAGATTGCAGCCCCGGGGGGCAGATTCTTCCGGCTCAACTCAGTATTAAATACATTCAAATATAAGACTTTTTTGAAAAGGGGATATGGCTAAATTCCATATACCCCTTTTGATTTTTCTCCCGGGCTGTAATCTCCCCAGTGTTCAAGAATAAAATCAAGGAGGGCACTTATCTCATCCGGGTCAGTTGTGGTAAGCAGTTTAAGCCGTGTTTCCTTAAAAAAGGGAAGTCCCCTGAAATAGTTTGAAAGGTGCCTGCGCATCTCATATATACCCCTTGTTCCTTCTTTGTAATCGAGCGATTTTTTTAAATGTCTCCTGGCAAGTTCAACCTTATCCTTAAGTTCAGGTTCGGGAAGTTCTTCGCCGGTATCAAGGAAATGCCTGATCTCTTTAAATATCCATGGCCTGCCCACACTTGCCCTGCCAACCATTATTCCATCTACTCCGTAGCGCTTAAACATTTCACCTGCTGTCCGGGGTCCGTCAATATCCCCGTTACCAATTACAGGTATATGCATTCGTTGATTATTCTTAACTTCACCTATCAGGGTCCAGTCGGCCGTGCCTTTGTACATCTGTGCCCTGGTTCTGCCATGAATCGCAATAGCAGCTATTCCCGTATCCTGCAGCCTTTCTGCAATTTCAACTATATTCCTGCTGTTTTCATCCCAGCCCAGGCGTGTTTTAACTGTAACGGGCAGGCTTACAGCATCAACAATGGCTTTTGTCATTTCTACCATAAGGGCTACATTCTTCATCATTCCCGAACCGGCCCCTCTCGCGGCAATCTTCTTTACCGGGCAGCCAAAATTGATATCAATCACATCCGGATTGGCCTGCTCTGCTATCCTGGCTGCCTCAACCATCGATTCAATAAGATGACCATAGAGCTGGATACCTATTGGCCTCTCATCTTCAATAATATCAAGCTTGCGTACACTTTTTACACCATCCCTTATCAGCCCGTCCGAGGAGATAAACTCGGTATACATAAAATCAACACCATATTCCTTGCATATTGATCTGAAGGAGGGATCGGTAATATCCTCCATTGGAGCAAGGAAAACAGGCCTGTCGCGCAATATGGTATTGCCGTATTTCAATTATATTTATATCTGTTTATTTCTTATTAGGTACCTTCGGCAAAAATAGGTAAAATGAAACATAATGCTAACAGTCCGGGCCTTATTTCCAGGAGCGCTTTTGTACAGTTGCTGGCAGCATTATTTGTTTTACTCTTTAGTGCGCTTGTTTTATCGGGTCTTGCACTCCTGGCCGGAAGACTGTTTTTCGGAGAATGGCTGAGCAATATCTCCTTCCAGGGAGAATTATCGCCGGAGCAGCTTGCATATCTAAAGTTTGCACAGGCACTGCAGCATATATCTTTTTTTGTAATCCCGCCTCTACTGGTTGCATGGCTTATGACAGGCCGGGTATTCAGATATTTCGGGATGCATGTTTTCCCCGGCAGCACAGCCCTAATGCTTGTTAGTATACTGGCCCTTGCCCTTCTTCCTTTAACCGGTGACCTTGGAGTTATGAACTCCGGACTAAAACTTCCGGAATGGCTTTCCGGGCTTGAGTCGTGGATGCAAAGCAAAGAAGATGAGGCAGCAAATTTAACGGCATGGCTTATTGAATCCGGGAATACCAGGTCGCTGCTTGTTAATATCTGCATTCTCGCCTTACTGCCTGCTGTTGGCGAGGAATTATTATACAGGGGAGTACTGCAGCAAATATTTGAGAAATTATTTCGTTCTGCACATCTCTCTGTTCTTGTAACTGCAATATTATTCAGTGCCTCTCATTTGCAGTTTTATGGTTTTCTTCCCCGTTTCCTGCTTGGATTAGTATACGGCTACCTCTTTTACTGGAGCAGATCAATCTGGCTGCCTGCTCTGGCTCATTTTGTCAATAACCTTGTACCTGTTATACTTGCCAGGGCATTCGGCTGGGAAACACTCAATTCGAAAGTCAGGGATCTTGCCGGGGGAGAAGGATATACATGGATTATCCCACTTTTATTAAGCGTTGTATTGATGTATGCAGTAAGAGATATATTCAGAAATCCTGGTTATTCTGAACGATAAGCTCCTCAGCAGCTATTTCTTCTTTTTGTTTATCAAGCTCACTCTTTCTGAAAACGTAAACAAGTCCGTACTTTTCAGCTTCAAATCTTTTTTCATCCTCCGGAAGATCAGCAAAAGTTGCTTCAACTTCATTCCAGATATTTACTATTAAATCATCTGCTTCCTTTCTCAAAACAGATATCCGGTTTGAATAATCTCCGGTACGTTTATGAAGTGTTTTCTGGAACTGCCACGAATCCATAAATTTTTCAAAATGCACTTTTACCACTGCTACTGTCGGATTCGTAACAGGTGTACGGCCTGCCCTCAGCCTGTTGGCTTCACCTTCAATTATTATCTTGCCCCAATTAATAATATCTTTTTCAGAAGAAATTGTGGGAAGGGAAGAGTTTCCATTGCTCAGTCCAAAGAATTCAAATGTATCCTTTCTGAGGTCGCCTCTCTGTACTGCAAGATTCATTACCCTTAGAAAATGGCTTACATAGGTTTTTGCCTTCTTAACAATCTCCTGGTAATCCTTGTTGCTGTTTACCTGGTGAGTCATTGATTGCCTCTGCAACTGGTGGATATTTTCGAAGGCAGGTAAAAAAGCCTGCAGTTTCACAAAGGTTCCTGCTGTGTAAGCGAGTTTGAAAGGAGGTAGCTCTTTACCTTTTTTTAGTGCTTCTTTCATGGCCCTGATTCGGGCGGCATCAGTGTTGGGGAGTCTTCTGTAGGGCATACTTACCGGCGGCTTGTTAAAAACTTGTTAATAATAACTGCGAATATATTAATTTCAAATTAATATGCAAGGGTATTCGCCAATGATATTCAAGAAGTTTCATTTTTTTTCAACATGCTGGCTGCTATGGCCGGTTTTTAATGATTTTTTACAGATGGAACATTTTACATTAGCATAAAATAGAGTATTTTTATTGTTAATTACAGAAATCAAAAAAAATAAATATTATGTTTAATCCAGAGGTATATTCAAATCGACGCAGCAAGCTCAGAACTTTTTTCAGGGATGGCATTGCCCTTTTTCTCGGTAATGTTGATTCGCCGATGAATTATAATGCTAACCCTTATCATTTCAGGCAGGACAGTGATTTCCTGTATTTCTTTGGTCTCGACCTGCAGGGCCTGGCAGGTGTAATTGATTTTGATTCAGGACAGGATATCATTTTCGGTAACGATATAGATGTTGATGATATTATATGGATGGGTCCGCAACCATTAATAAAGGACCTTGCTTTGAAGGCAGGTGTTAATAAAACCCAGGCTTTTAATAAGCTTAGTGATTTTATTGCCGCTGCTCTATCCTCAGGTCGAAAAATTCATTTCCTTCCACCTTACAGGGGTGAGTCTAAAATGACCCTGGGAGCCTTGTTGAAAGAGAATCCCTGCCAGATGAAATCAATTGCATCGGAGCAATTAATTAAGGCTGTGGTTTCACTGCGATCAATTAAGGAGGATGTTGAGATAAGGGAAATTGAGAAGGCAGTAGCCATTGCATATGATATGCATACAACTGCCATGCGCATGTGCAAACCGGGCGTAAGGGAGCAGGAGATTTTCGGCACCATTGAGGGTATAGCCCATGCAAAGGGAAGAGGTCCTTCCTTCCCGATAATTTTAAGCATTAACGGCCAGACACTTCATAACCACGACCACAGCAATGTACTGAAGGCTGGCAGAATGATGGTTACCGACTGTGGTGCTGAAACCAATATGAACTATTCATCTGATATTACCAGGACCACACCGGTTGGTGGAAAATTCAGCCAGAGGCAAAAGGAAATTTACGATATAGTTCTCAAGGCAAACCAGGACACTATTAATGCGGCCGGACCGGGAATGTCGAATCGTGATCTTCACCTGATGGCCTGCAGGATAATAGCATCAGGAATGAAAGACCTGGGATTTATGAAGGGCGATGTTGATGAAGCTGTTGCTGCCGGTGCACATGCACTGTTTATGCCTCATGGACTGGGCCATATGATGGGGATGGATGTGCACGATATGGAAGGACTGGGTGAGAACTATGTCGGTTACAGCGATGAGGTAAAGAGAAGTGAACAGTTCGGACTGGCCTACCTCAGGTTTGCACTACCCTATAAGCCCGGACATGTATTTACCATTGAGCCGGGATGCTATTTTATTCCTGAGTTGATTGATAAGTGGCAGGCCGATAAACTGCACACACAGTTTATCAATTTTGATAAGGTGAATGAGTACCGCGACTTTGGAGGAATAAGGATTGAAGACGATCTGCTTATTACCGAACACGGACATAAACTCCTCGGCAACCCGATACCTAAAACTGTTGCCGACGTAGAAGCTATCTGCGCCTCCTAGCCGGCTCAGGAAATACCGGCAGGCTTTCGTGGCCTTCACTATCAACTGCCTGTACGGCAAAGAAATAATTGTCTTTTGAGTAGGGGACTGTAATCTCAGTCCCTTTTACATAAATCTTTTTCTCCCACAGAGGCTGGTATGTTTCACGCATCAACAGGTAATAACCGGCCGGCTTTTTTCCGCTTTGAGGCTCTTCCCAGCTGAGGGTGGAAGAGTTGCTCATACCCGACACATTGATCCCAACATTTCCCGGCTGCATCGGTGCCAGTGCCAGGTTGGCCAGCACTGCCAGGTTCACCCCGGCATTTTTTCGTACATATTCAAAATCTACGCCCGATGGCATATCACCATAGGCTATCCCGTCTTTTACTTCAACATCCTTGTGCGTGCGGTCGTAGTTTTCGTTAAATTCACAAATCCTTACAGCCGTAAATCCTTCCCTGCAAAAAGGAGTATGGTCGCCTCCCCGCCCAAACCTGTCGTTACGGAAAATAAGGCTTACATCAAGCTGGTCGACATATCTTTCGCCAATTTCCTTAACATACCTGGCCAGCTGCCTTGCCTTACCATCATTCTCGGCAGCTGTATATGCTCTCATACTGGCCATCTGCTCAGTTTCATAAACCGGTACTCCTTCGCTGAATACCCTTACCCTCATATTATCGTTCAGCAGCGTTCCGCTCGAGCCGCTGTTTCCTATCATATCATTATTCAGCATAGCGATAAGGTTCCAGTTTTCTTCTTTTGCCAGCTTTGCCATATGAGTGGATCCATATAATCCGTGCTCCTCACCTGTTACTGCCATAAATTTTATTGTGGCAGAGAATTCGTGTTTCGACATTATCCTTACAAGCTCAAGTATTGCTGCAATACCCGATCCATCGTCATTTGCCCCTGGTGCAAATACCTCACCGTCGTTTCCGGCTGCCGCCCTGCTGTCGAGATGGGCACTTATTACCACTATCCTGTCGTCAGTGGGATCTGTTCCCTTAAGCGTGGCCACCACATTCCTGAGTTCCATCTCCTCGCTTATCCTCTGTCCTTCTCCACCAACTGTATATTTAACAAATTCAACCGATAAGCGGCCTCCCGATCCGGCTATACTCTTTTCCATTTCGCTTTTTACCCAGTTCCACGAGGCCCCGATTCCTTTTTCAGGATCGTCCTGGGCCGAAAAGTCATTTCTTGTATGAAAGGATACCAGCTTATTAATATATGCTTCTATTTTATCCCTTGATATCTCTTCTGTCATCTTTGCAATGGCAGGATCCCTCTTTATTATTTGTTGCCCTGAGATAAATACAGCGGATACCAGCGAGATCATAAGGATAAAAAGTGCCTTTTTCATTGTACTTTGAATTAGTTATTTCTCAAATATATCAAATACTTACAACACAGGTATAATATTTCTTTTTCCGGCTCTGTGATTTAAAATCTTTTAACATCTCTTGAAATGAAGAATATAAATACGTAATTTTTAGCTATGAAATTAAGAGGCCTTCTTATATCTGTTACAGTTTTTGCAATTGGCATGGCATTTCTTGAGAGTGCCGTGGTTGTTTATATCAGGGAGTTGCTATACCCCGAAGGATTTACCTTTCCTCTTGCCATAATGGAGGGCTCGCTTGCTTTAACTGAAATATTGAGGGAACTGGCTACTTTAATAATGCTGCTTACTATTGCCATTATTGCAGGAAGGAGCTTCTCTACCCGCTTTGCATGGTTTCTGTACAGCTTTGCAATATGGGATGTTTTCTACTATGTATTTTTAAAACTCCTTATTGACTGGCCTGAAAGCCTGTTTACATGGGATGTGCTGTTTCTTATTCCTGTTACCTGGACAGGCCCTGTAATAAGCCCTTTAATAGAGTGTTTTATTATGATAGCCCTGTTTGCAGTTCTGGTATTTTACTCTGATAAAAAAGTTGATACCCGGATCAAAATGAAAGAATGGGTGCTTATGATAGCAGGAGCAGTAATTGTGATTCTTGCCTTTACCTGGGATTACTCGGGTTATATTCTTGAGAAATATTCGCTTGCTGATATATGGAACCTCCCTGATAATAACTCTTTGCTTGAGTATGCAACAGGCTATATTCCACGCAAATTTAACTGGTGGCTATACTCGGCTGGAAACCTTGTAATAATTTCGGCCCTTTACTTCATTTACAGGCGACTCTCAGATGAGGCTGTCTCAAAAGTATAATATTCTTGTCATCCCGAGTTAATCGAGGGATCTAATTGTTTGATAATCAAGACCCGGACTCCTCACATTCGCTCGGAATGACAAAGATTGTACCCTTCTGAGTCAGCCTCGATCATAAATTATAAATCTTCAATCTTAAATCGTCAATCAAAAGGCCTTATAATATTCCCGGTTCAGCCTGGCAATATTAATAAGCTTAATACTTTTTGGGCATTCTGCTTCACATGCACCCGTATTTGAACAGTTTCCGAAGCCCAGCTCATCCATTTTTGCAACCATATTACGGGCCCTCTCCTTAGCTTCAACCCTGCCCTGTGGCAGCAATGCAAACTGCGATACCTTTGCCGACACAAAAAGCATGGCAGATGCATTCTTACATGCAGCCACACAGGCGCCGCATCCGATACATATTGAAGAATCAAATGCATCGTCTGCATTTTTCTTCTTAACAGGCAGGGCGTGTGAATCGGGTGCCGAACCAACGTTGGTTGAAATAAAGCCACCTGCCAACTGTATCTTATCGAAGGGGGTGCGGTCTACAATAAGGTCTTTTATTACGGGAAAAGCCTTTGCTCTCCAGGGTTCAATAGTAATGGTTTCTCCTTCCCTGAAGAACCTCATTGAAAGGTGGCAGGTAGTTATACCCGGTACCGGTCCGTGAGGATGCCCGTTTATATACATTCCGCATGAGCCACATATGCCTTCGCGGCAATCATGGTCGAAGGCTATCGGGTCAATACCCTTGATTATTAAATCGGTATTAAGGGCATCAAGCATTTCAAGGAAACTCATTTCGGGTGATACCCCGTCAAATTCATATGTCTGGAAGGCGCCCCTGGCTTTATAATTTTCCTGGCGCCATATTTTAAGTTTAACTTTCATAGCTACTTTTTTTCATAAATGATTTTAAAAATATGCCCTATTTATACGATCTGACTTTAACTTCAACCTCTTCAAAAATAAGTTCTTCCTTATGAAGTTTAGGAGCCTTATCCCTGCCCATATTTTCCCAGGCAGCAACATACTGGTAGTTAGCGTCATCCCTCATCGCTTCTCCTTCTGGGGTCTGACTCTCTTCCCTGAAATGGGCCCCGCACGACTCCTTCCTGTTTAGGGCATCTGTAATCATAAGCTTTGCCAGCTCGAAATAATCTGCTACCCTGCCGGCTTTCTCAAGTTCCATGTTAATATCTTCAGCCTTACCCGGTATGGCCAGGTCTGACCAGAACTCCTTCTCAAGCTCATCAACCAGTCCGGCAGCTTTTTTCAGGCCCTCTTCATTACGGCTCATCCCGCAGTGGTCCCACATAATCCTGCCAAGTCGTTTATGGAAGGAGGTGGCTGTCTGTTTGCCCTTAATAGCCATAAATTTCTCAATCCTTTCCTTTACTTCGTTCTCAACTTCTTCAAATTCCGGCAGCCTGGTATCAATGCGCGGAGTACGAATCTCGTCGGCAAGGTAGTTGCCTATAGTATAGGGGATAATAAAATAGCCATCACCCGAGGCCTGCATAAGCGAACTTGCACCCAGGCGGTTTGCCCCGTGATCGGAGAAGTTTGATTCGCCAATTGAAAACAAACCAGGAATAGTGGTCATTAATTCGTAATCTACCCATAAACCGCCCATTGTATAGTGACCTGCAGGGTAGATTCTCATTGGCTGTTCGTAAGGATTAATGCCTGTTATGGTTTCGTACATCTCGAAGAGATTACCATATTTATTTTCAATTGCTTTCTTTCCCTGCTTATTAATTGCATCCCTGAAATCAAGGTTTACGGCAAGACCTGTTTCGCCCACTCCATAACCCGCATCGCATCTCTCCTTGGCAGCTCTCGATGCCACATCCCTTGGCACAAGGTTTCCGAAGGCCGGGTACCTTCTTTCAAGGTAGTAATCCCTTTCTTCGTCAGGAATATCATTAGCGGGCCTTTTGTCCCCCTTCTCCTTAGGCACCCATATACGGCCGTCATTCCTCAGCGATTCCGACATAAGGGTAAGCTTCGACTGGTAATCGTTAAGCTGTGGGATACTGGTGGGGTGGATCTGTACAAAGCTGGGGTTAGCAAAATATGCTCCCCTCTTATGTGCTTTCCAGGCTGCCGAGGCATTTGAATTTACAGCCAGGGTTGAGAGGTAATAAATTGTTCCGTATCCTCCTGTTGCAAGCACAACGGCATGAGCCGAATGTCTCTCTATTTCGCCTGTAAGAAGATTTCGTGTAATAATGCCCCGTGCCTTACCGTCAACAAGAACCAGGTCGAGCATTTCCCTCCTTGAGAACATCTCCACACTCCCTTTGCTTATCTGCCTGTTAAGCGAAGAGTATGTTCCCAGCAGGCATTGCTGGCCGGTCTGGCCCTTGGCATAGAATGTTCTGGATACCTGCACACCCCCGAAAGAGCGATTATCAAGATTTCCACCATAGTCGCGCGCAAAAGGCACTCCCATTGCTGTATAGTGATCAATAACATCATTGCTCACCTCGGCAGCACGGTAAACGTTTGCTTCACGTGCCCTGAAGTCGCCTCCTTTAATCATATCATAGAACAGCCTGTAAACACTGTCGCCGTCATTTTTATAATTCTTTGCTGCGTTTATTCAACCCTGGGCTGCAACAGAGTGTGCACGCCTTGGTGAATCCTGGTAGCAAAATATTTTTACATTATATCCCAGCTCACCCAGAGCCGAAGCTGCACCTGCACCTGCCAGACCGGTACCTACTACGATAATGTCGAGTTTCTTCTTATTGGCTGCATTTACAAGCCCGGCAGTGTTCTTATATTTTTCCCATTTCTGAGCCAGGGGCCCATCGGGTATTTTTGAATCCAGTTTTGCCATAATATTTATTTTTTCTGCTTTAAGATTATTTAAATAGCCAGATAATAAGTGGGATCAGGATAAAGCCCAGGGGTATTAAAATGGCGTAGATCCATGATACGAATTTCACAACAGGAGTCCATATCCTGTGATTAAGCCCAAGTGTCTGGAAAGCCGAATTGAAGGCATGGTAGAGATGAAATCCGAGTAGAACGAAACATACCCAGTACAGTATATTGTAGCCGGGGATGCTGAAAAGGGCATAAGCCATGTCATAGAAATTTTCCGGGTCACCTTCTACAAGTCCGAGCTTGACAAAGTAAAAGTTGAAAAAGTGTATTACCAGGAAAATAAAGATACTTCCACCGGTCCAGATCATAAACTTTGAGAAGAAGGAGGTTTCAGCCTTCTGTCCCGATTTGTATCCAAGAGGTCTGGCGCTCCAGTTTTTGATCTGCAGAATCAGGCCATAGCAGATATGGACCAGTATGGCTCCGAACAGCAGCACCTCAACAATCTTGATCAGAGGGAAGCTTGCCATAAATTCAGCAGCAGAATTAAATGGTTCGGGATCAACCTTGAGAAGCATCAGGTTAATCACCAGGTGGACGGGCAGGAATAACAATAGAAACAGACCTGCCAGTGCCATCACAAATTTCTTTGAAATGGATGAAAAGATCACTTTGTTCATCTGAGGGTGATTTAGGTTATTTGATTATGAATACTTACAAATATATTTTATTTATTTTTAGAGTACTAATAAATATAGATGTTCTAAAATACATTCATATAACAAGAGGACAAATAAAGTTATATATGGCGCTTATAACTTAATTTTTTATAAGATGAAAGAGAAATATTCTGAATATTCAGGAGGAAAAATCTATTATACCGTAAGGGGCAAAGGCACTACTATAGTACTTATTCACGGCTATCTCGAGGCATCTGAAGTGTGGGGCAGCTTTGCAGACCGGCTGGCAAAATACCACCGGGTTATTGCTCTCGATCTGCCGGGAAACGGAAAATCATCGCTTTACCCGCAGGATCATACCATGTGCTTTCATTCTGGCGCAGTGAAATCTGTGCTCGATCAGGAGCAGGCAGACCGGGTGGTAATGATCGGGCATTCTCTCGGAGGCTATGTTACTCTTTCCTTTGTAGAGAATTACACTGAACGTCTTGATGGCTATATAATGCTTCATTCTCATCCCTATGCCGACACTCCGGAGATTATTGAAAACAGGCAAAGAGAAATAAGGATAGTGGAAGCCGGCAAAAAGGATACTATTTACCCGGTAAACATCCCCAGGATGTTCGCTGACAAAAACCTTGAGATTTTTTCAGAGGACGTTGAAAGACTCAAGATTATTGCCTCGCAACACAGGGCCGAAGGAATAATCTCCGTTCTTAAAGGAATGATAAAGCGGAAGTCGAGGGCTGATATAATGCTTAATAGCCGATTACCAATGCTTTATGTGCTCGGCAAGATGGATAATTACATTCCTTATAATGATATTATGTCCCGGCTCCTTATGCCTGCCACGGGCGAAATCGTTAGCCTGGAAAATTCAGGTCATATGGGTTTCCTTGAAGAAACTGACAAACTGGCCTCAATTATTCTTAAATTCGTATCGAACCTTAAAAACCAATCATAATGAGATTATTATTGCTATCAGCATTTATATCAATCTGGCTGCTTACATCCTGCGGAGGTCCCGGAATAAATTCAATATCTGAAGAGGATAACATGGAATGGTGGCGCGAAGCCAGGTTCGGCATGTTTATACACTGGGGCCTTTATGCTATTCCGGCCGGGGAATGGGAGGGAAATACCAACCATGCTGAATGGATCAGGACAACGGCTCAGGTACCTCTTGAAAGATATAATGAGTTTGTAAATGAGTTTAATCCTGTTGAATTTAATGCCGATGCCTGGGTTAAAATGGCAAAGGATGCAGGTATGAAGTATATAGTAATAACATCCAAACATCACGATGGCTTCTGTCTTTTTGATTCTGAGTATACCGACTTTGATGTTATGTCTACACCTTTTAAGAGAGATATACTGAAGGAGCTCTCGGATGCCTGCGAAAAGGAAGGCATTAAAATGTGCTGGTATCACTCAATTATGGACTGGCACCATCCCGACTACCTGCCCAGGCGTAACTGGGAGAAAAACAGGTCGTCAGAAGGTGCAGAGTACGATCGGTATATTGAGTATATGAAAAATCAGCTCGGGGAACTTACATCTGGTTACGGTGATATTGGTGTGCTGTGGTTTGATGGAGAATGGGAAAGCACCTGGACACACGAAATGGGGGTAGATCTCTATGATTATGTTAAAGGACTGCAGGAAGGCATTATAGTTAACAACAGGGTAGACAAGGGCAGGCAGGGGATGGCAGGAATGACAAAAGAAGGTGAGTACAGGGGCGATTTTGGTACTCCCGAGCAGGAAATACCTGAAACCGGTTTGCAGGGAGTTGACTGGGAAACATGCATGACCATGAATAATCACTGGGGCTATAATAAGTTCGATTCTAACTGGAAATCGGTTGAAGACCTAATCCATAAGCTGGTTGATATCGCATCAAAGGGTGGCAACTTTCTTCTGAATGTCGGACCGAAGGCTGATGGAACTTTCCCGCAGGAAAGTATTGATCGCCTCAGAGCCATTGGTGACTGGATGAATAAATATTCCGAATCAATATACGGAAGCTCTGCCTCTCCTTTCTCAGGACTTGAATGGGGAAGGTGTACATCGAAAAAAACGGGTGGCAACACCCGGCTTTACCTTCATGTATTTGATGCCCCGGAGAGTAATGTGCTGCTTCTTCCCGGGATGCAGAATAAGGTTAAGGATTGTTTTTTGCTCGACAGTGGCGAAAAGCTAAACTATAAAAGAGTCGGAGCTGATATAGAGGTAGAGCTGCCTGCCAGTCTTCCCGATCCCTACAGTTCGGTTATTGTACTCGATATTCAGGGTAAGCCGGAGGTTTATGATTTTCCACTTATAGTACCTATAATGAGCAAATTTGTTGATTCCGGGAGATTTGGTTTTGACGGCATACCCGACGGGGTAGATGTTCGCTTTACAGCAGATGGTTCTGAGCCTACTTCCAGTTCTGATATATTCAGCGGTGATGTGCGTATTGTAAAAGAAACAATGGTAAAGGCTGCGTATTTTGTAAAGGGGAAAAGGGTAAGTGGAATCAGCACAAGGAAATTTTCAGATGTTGAACCTGCTCCGGCACTTGAAGCAGAAATCTCGGGAAAGGGTCTTATATGCAGGTACTACGAGGGTAATTGGGATAAGCTTCCCGACTTTTCAGCACTTGGAGTAAAAAGCGAGAGAACCCTTGCCTCTTTATCAATTGAAGGAAAAGAAGCCAGTGAATACTACGGACTTACTTTTGAAGGTTACATAAAGATGCCCGGGGATGGCATTTATACATTCAGCCTGAGTTCGGATGATGGCAGCAGGATGATTCTGGATGGCGAAGTTGTGATAAGCAACGACGGTTTGCATTCCCCGCTCGAAGTAAGTTATAATGCTGCACTGGCTGCCGGATATCACAGTATAAGGGTAGAATATTTCCAGAAAACCGGTGGGGCAGAGCTGCACCTGAGAGTAAGCGGACCCGGAATTGATCCGGATACTGATCTATCCCTGCTCCTGTTTCATTAGGAAATCAATTGCTTCCTTAAGCGTGGTATCAAGGTCCTCCCAGATCGGGTAAAACCCATCGTTGTCGAGGAAATTCCTTGCAATATATGCTTTAAGCTGGATAGCTATCAGATCCTGTGATCGTGAAATACCTGCCCTGTCGGCTTTCACTCCGTTCGCCGAGGCATATTCGATAAAGACCGCCATAATATTCCGGGTTTCAAGGTATTCGTTGAATTCTTCAGGACTAACAAGCCTGTCCAGTTCGGCCCTGTTATCATCACTGTATTTCAGGGCAAACCTGTAAATAAGACTGAGAGATCTTAACCTGTTGAAATATGCCGATCCTCCGCTTGTATCAGCAGGTATAAATAAATCAGGCATTATTCCGCCACCACCATAAACTACCTTGCCTCCGGGTGTCAGGTATTTCAGTGAATCTGCAAAATGGATGCTATCGGCTTCCCATGCCTCACCATGCATAAACCTGTCGTGCAGTTCATCGTAATAATCATCAGAACCATTGGAGTAAGACTTCTGTATTGACCTCCCGGTAGGTGTGTAATAACGGGCAATGGTAAGTCTCATAGCAGAGCCGTCATTAAAAGCCATGGGTTCCTGTACCAGTCCTTTTCCAAACGATCTCCTGCCAATTATTGTCCCCCGGTCATTATCCTGTATTGCCCCCGAAAGGATTTCACTGGCCGAAGCACTAAATTCATCCTGCAAAACCACCAGTTCTCCTTCCAGGAAATTTCCATTTGCACTTGCATAGATGTCCTGCCGCAAACTGGCTCTTCCTTCTGTATATACAATCAGTTTGCCCTCGTCAAGAAACTCATCTGCAATCATGGTAGCCGGATCCATAACTCCTCCTACATTACCCCTGAGGTCAAGAATCAGCTTCGTCATACCAAGGTCTTTCAGTTTTAATAAACCTTCCATAAACTCCTGGTAGGTTGTCATTGAGAACCTGCTTATCTTAATATACCCGGTATTCTCATTAACCATGTATGCAACATCCACCGAGATTATTGGGATTTTGTCCCTCTTAATTGTAAAGGGAAGAAGCGTATCCTGCCCCTTCCTCAGAATCTTAATCGTTACTTCAGTTCCCCTTGGACCCTTCAGCAGCGAAATTATTCCCTGGTCGGGAATATTCTGTCCGGCCACCAGGCTATCGCCCACATATATTATTTTATCACCCGGCATCACCCCGACTTTTTCCGAAGGACCTCCGGGTATGGTGCTGATTATAAGCACCGTGTCGGTAAGCATATTAAACGATACGCCTATTCCCTCAAAATTACCCTGCAGGGGTTCATTCATACGCTGTAAATCCCTTGCCGGAATATATACTGAATGGGGATCAAGTTTGGTCAGAATATAAGGGATAGCATCTTCCACTATTGCCTGCCTGTCGACAGTATCCACGTATTTTGCCTCAATAATATTCAGGATATTACCTATTTTATCATTGCGTGGTTTGATCGTCATTGGCGGATGAGAATTATCGCCGGGCAACATTCTTCCCAGTATGGCTCCGGCAACCAGCGAAACAGCAATTATGGTTGGCAATATTATAGATCTTCTGTTATTCTCGTATTTCATGCTTTCCTGGTTAATTCAATATATTGTATTTCAATCCCGGCACGCTCCAGTAAATCAAGTCCGTCCCTTTTACTGTACTCATTGCAATATACTACCCTCTTTATCCCCGATTGTATTATTAACTTTGAGCATTCCATACATGGAGCAGACGTAACATAAAGGGTTGCATCCTGACTTGAATTATTGGATTTTGCAACCTTTGTTATTGCATTGGCTTCGGCATGCAATACATAGGGTTTGGTCTTATTATCAGAGTCCTCGCATATATTCTCAAAACCGGCAGGAGTACCGTTATAGCCATCAGATATTATCATCTTTTCCTTTACTATAAGGGCCCCGACTTTCCTTCTTTGGCAATACGAATTAGAGGCCCATATAGTTGCCATCTCAAGATAACGTTTATCGAGATTAAGCTGCTTCTCCTCCTTGTTGTTTTTTACGCTCATTGCAGGTGCTGGTATTTTCCATTCAAAAAGTTCCCAAACTTACATAAATCAATACCGAAAATCAAGAAACCGGGCTTTCTTGCCCGATATTAATCCAACATGCAGGATATAATTTCTTTTGCAAGCTTCGCGGCCAGTGCTGCAGTTATACCATTTACATCCCTTAGAGGGTTAAGTTCAACTATATCAGCTCCTATTACAGGAGCTCCAATGCCATGAATAATATCTATTACCTGCCTGGATGTAAGTCCCCCGGGTTCATGATGTGAAACCCCGGGGGCATAGGCAGGATCAAGGCCGTCGAGATCAATAGATAGATAAAGTGGTTTACTGAATACTGGCATTCTACCGGGCTCAAAGTCTTTCATTTCAATAATTTCAGTTCCGAACTTTTCAGACTGTTCCCGCTGATGAGTATTTAGCGTTCGGATTCCTACCTGTACAAGCCTTGATGCAAGATTTTCTTCCATAATCCTTGCAAAGGGACATGCATGGGAGTATTTATCGCCATCAAGCTCATCATACAAATCTGCATGAGCATCAATGTGAAGAATCTCCAGCTTAGGGTATAAGCCGGCATAAGCCTTAAATACAGGATAGCTTATTGAGTGATCACCTCCCAGGCTTAGAATCCTTGGATGAGATAAAAGGAGATTCTTAATTTGATCTGTCAGGTCAAAGTAGTCTTCAACAACTATATCCCCCAGGTCAGTGAAGTTACTTTCGATCGATATACCATTCTCAGCAAAGAGGTTTGTTGAATAGGAATTAAGACATTTTCTTATTTCAGAAGGCGCCATTGAAGGTCCCCTCATAAATGATGATTTCCGGTCGTAGGGAATTCCAAGCAGGGCTGGCTTAATCATTTTTAGCTCTAATTTAGTAAATTATTTAATGCAGTCAGGTGGCATAATTATTGCGGACATCACATTACAACCAAACAGCCAAAAATGAAAAGAAAGGAATCATTATTCACAGGTATAATACTAATTTATATACTGGCATTTACATCTTGCGAGAAATATGATACAGATATTGAGGGTGACGTAGATATTTACCTGCTCAGTCAATACCAGACAGAGTATATTGGTTCAGCAATCCTTAACGAGGGATTGGTTCTGAGTGAAGAACCAGCGATCAGCTACAGTGAAATATTAAAATATAATTCCCATGATTTCACCTTTAAGCTAAAGCAGTCAGCAATTGACAGGATTGAAGATAAATTCGGCTCTGCTTTTGCAGTTACAGTCGATGGTGAGGTAATCTATACAGGTTACTTCTGGGCAGCCTTTTCTTCAGCTACTGTCGACTGGATTGTAATTGACCTGGTTTTAGGACTGGAAGATGATGAGATTACAGTTCAGTTAGGTTATCCCTGGCTATTTGATGAATGGAATATTCCTGATAAAAGAAACGACAGGCGAATATTGAGCGTTTTTGCAAGGGATAAGAAACTTATCGATTGAGATTATTTACTTAACAGAAAGAGGCTGTCTCAGAAGGGTACAATCTTGTCATTCCGAGCGAATGCGAGGAATCAGGATCTTGATTGTCAAACATTTAAATTCCTCGATTAACTTGGGATGACAAGAGTGTTATACATTTGGGGCAGCCTCTTGTTTTTTGTTGTACCTTTACTTTAGTAACATAACTTATTAAAAATGAAAAGATCATTCCTCTTAATGCTGCTTGCAGTATTATTTTCAACATTATTAAGTGCTCAACCGATATCAAAATCTGATCTCAAAGCACTTGATAAGTATTACGAACAGGTTGCCGGCGACTGGAATATTCCAGGATTTACAGTAGCAATTGTTAAGGATGGTGAGATAGTCTTTAGTAAAGGCTATGGAGTTAAAGAAGTGGGACAGGATAAGCAGCCCGATGGGAATACATTATATGCAATAGCTTCAAATTCAAAGGCATTTACATCTGCGCTGGTAGCAATGCTTGTCCAGGAAGGAAAACTTGGGTGGAATGACAAGGTAACAGATTACCTTCCTTACTTTAAACTCTATGATGCCTGGGTAAGTAAGGAAATGACCATTCGCGACCTGCTCTGTCACCGCTCAGGCCTGGGCACTTTCAGCGGCGATTTTATCTGGTATAAGTCTGACCTCAGCAGCGAAGAAATTATCAGGCGGGCGGCTTACCTTCCAAAGGCCTTTGATTTCAGGGCAGGTTATGGGTATTCAAACCTGATGTTTATTACCGCAGGTGAAATAATCAGGACTATTACAGGTAAACCATGGTCTGATTTTGTGCAGGAAAGAATACTTGATCCCCTCGATATGGGCAGAACAGTTACAACGCCTTTTGACCTGGATAAAAAAGGCAACTATGCAACACCCCATGCCCTGGTGGATGGCAGAAATGTGCCAATTGACTGGGTAGACTGGCAGGAGATTGGTGCCCTGGGAGGAATAATCTCATCAGTTAATGATGTGTCGAAGTGGATGATTTTTAATATGAACAATGGCATTATCGGCAACGATACCCTGCTTACTGCTTCATCCAGGAATATGCTCTGGACACCTCATAATAATTTCACCGTAAACCACGTAAATGCAAATGACTTTGAGACTAATTTCAGCGGCTATGCCCTGGGATGGTCGATAAGTGACTATCACGGACATCTCAGGATAAATCATGGAGGTGGATATGATGGTATGATAACATCGGTGAATATGCTTCCCGATCTTAAGCTTGGTGTGGTTGTACTTTCAAACGGGCTTGAAAGCCCTACCAATGCAATAACTTATTATACCCTCGATAAAATACTGGGTATTGATGGCAAAGACTATTCTGCAGAATACCTGGAGCGAATAAGGAAGAGACCGGCTCTTGATCCCAGGATAAGCAGGGCAATAGAGGCCCGGGTAGAAGGCACAGAGCCCTCTCTGGCCCTGGAAAAATACCAGGGAGTCTACTATTCTGACATATACGGTGAGATTACAGTAAAGCTTGAAAATGATAAGCTCAGGCTATATTTCGAGCATTCCGCTGATTTATCAGCCACACTTAAACACTGGCACTACGATGTATGGGAAATTGACTGGGATAAGATTCATGCCTGGTTCGATTTTGGAACCCTCAGGTTTATACTTGATAATAACCTGGGTATAAGCGGAATGGATTTCAGTGTTCCTAATAATGATATCTTCTTCGAAGAGCTGAAGCCCGGGAGAATTAAGGATATAGATAAAAATTAAAATTAAACTAAATGACAAAAAAGATACTTACGCTCGAGAACGAGATGCAGGCATACAGGATAAAGGATATTCTTGATGGTGAAAAGATACCTCATATAATAAGATCGTACCACGATGCTGCTTACGACGGTCTTTTCCAGGGCCAGTACGGCTGGGGTGCCCTTGAAGCCGATGAGGAATACGAACACAGGATATTGGAGCTTATCGAAAAAATCGATTCTGAATCTCATTAACGGAATTGGGCAGAAGGCATCCTGTTAAAAAACCTTATTTATGAATAAAGCTATTCTTACAATTAGCATAATGTTGCTGCTTTCGCCCGGAGTATCTGGACAGGGTACAAGAACAGAATTCTTTAAGGAATCAAAGGTGCTCAAACCATTTATTTCCGAAATAAGAAGTACGGTAATAAAAACGGAGTTCGCATTCCTTAATAAGCTCGATAAAAACTATTATGTAAGTGATTATACCGGACGGCCTTTTATTGAAACACACCTGGGTGTGGATATACCTGTAATGTCTTATAGTAATACCCTCAATGGCCTGAAGTTTAACCTTAGCGGGGAGATAGGAAATATCCTTTTAATAGATATGTTTGAAGAGTTTACTGCGCCGGTAATAAATACTGACTATTTCTTTGGATTGCGTGCAGGGGCTATTAAATACCTGGAAAACAGCAGTATAAATAATATTGGTCTTGAAGTGGTACCTGTTTTTCACGAAAGCACTCATTTGGGTGATGAATTTTCAATTCATGGCTTTAATGATATACCTGATTTTAAAAGGATCAATATTTCCTATGAGGCCTGGGAGCTGGCGGTGGTAATTAATGATCCGGATACTATTATGTCAAACCTGTTCTCATTAAAAGCCGGATTACAGGGACTCTGGAATCCCGGGAAGGGATATTATTCTACAGATACACTTGAGACTAAAGGTTATGAAGTGCCACAGGGTAAGATGAATCCTGAATACTATCTCCAGTTTAACCTGCAACGGACAGATGGTTTTCTCTGTTCGGCTTCTTGGATGAATATTGCCTCGCTGGAGATCAGGAACAGAATCAGATTCAGCTATGACATAAATATCCCCGAGGAGCGAAAATGGAATTATAATCTCTACTTCGGCTGGAAACACAGATCAAAAACTGCATTAAGGAATATAGGTTTCTTTTTAAGGTATTACCATGGAATTATACCAAATGGCCAGTTCCGCAATACAGACGGTTATAATTATTTCGGCCTGAGTATAATATATAGTTGAAAGGCATAAGGCGTAAGGCGTAAGGAATAGCCTGCCTGCCTGGGCAGGCAGGGGCATAGGTGGAGCACCTTAACACCTGAACTCCTCAACATTTTTTTTATTCCTTTCCCAAATATTATGTTACTTTGAGCGTTTAAATCCAAACAAATAAATGAGCCGAACACAAAGAATATTATTGAGCATATTGTCAGGACTTCTTTTGGTCCCTGCGTGGTATAAATGGGGAAGCGGGATTGTTTTATTTCTTGCCTTTGTTCCACTCTTAATTGTTGAGCACGACCTCTTACGGAAAAAGGGCAGGGCATATGGCAGGTTCTGGCTTCCGGCTCTTGCCTTCCTTGTATTTAATATTCTTACCACCTGGTGGGTAAAGAACGCTTCCTTTGCCGGACTGCTGGTTGCCCTGGCTGTCAATACCTTTATGATGACCCTGCCTTT
>JAZBNV010000030.1:0-70529 GCA_036350795.1 Marinilabiliaceae bacterium | reverse complement strand
GCCGTTTACCAGCACTTTTCCTGAAGATGCCGGGATATACCCTGTAAGAATCTTCATCATGGTAGACTTACCGGCGCCATTAGGCCCCAGGAAACCTACTATTTCGCCGGTATCAATCGTAAACGAAACATTATCGAGCGCCTTCTGGCTCCCGTAAAACCTGGTAATATTGCTGACAGTAATCGACATACGGAACAAAGATATATCTAAAACGGTTAACGGCAAACGGTAAACGGTAAACGGTAAAAGGTAAACGGCAAACCGTCTCCCGGCAGGCAGACCTGCCTCGGCAGGTAAACCTTCCTACCGGCAGGTAAACCTGACTGTCGCATGCAGGCGGCAAACGGTAAACGGTAAACGGCAAACCTCCCTACCGGCAGGCAGACCTGAATTTGCTGCGGTCTCAGATGCAAAATAGAACGTACATTTTATATCTTGCAGTATAAAATTAAAATCATCCCGGATATGGATAACCAGGTTCAGATTCTGATTGTAATGTTAATATACATGTCACTGTTAATACTGTGGGGCATGTACCAGGGCAGAAAAGTTAAAAGCAGCAGGGATTACGCTATTGCCGGGAGGGGTTTGCCAGGCTGGGTGGCAGCTCTTTCAGAAAGGGCAACCGGAGAATCGTCGTGGGCTTTGCTGGGGCTTCCCGGGGCTGCATATGCCATGGGACTTACCGAGGTATGGACTGCCCTGGGATGCGTGCTTGGAATAATAAGTGCATGGGCAGTGCTGGCCTGGCGACTGAGGGATGAGGCAGAAAAGTATAACGTAACAACGTTTACCGAGTATATTGCTAAAAAGCATGGCGAAACGGGCAATATGATAAGATTGACCGGCAGCCTGACAATAGTGTTCTTTTTCTTCTTCTATGTAGGAGCACAATTCCTGGGAGGCGGCAAAACGCTTCATACAATGTTTGATATTGATGCAAGACTGGGAATGTTTATTACAGCTGCCATAATTGTCCCCTATACTATTTACGGGGGATTCAGGTCGGTTGTCTACACCGATGTTATCCAGGCGATAGTAATGATAGTAACGCTTATAGTAGGCCCGATAGCAGGCGTTATTTACCTGGCCAGGCATCCTGAGCTATATGCATCTACAATATCCGAAGCGCTCAGGCTTTCGGGCGAAGGATATACATCTCTTACAGGTGCAGCCAAAGGCTTTGGTGCCGGCCTGATAATTGCCGGCGGATTCTCATGGTTTTTTGGTTACCTGGGTGGTCAGCCCCAGCTAAGCATGAGGTTTATGGCGATAAAGGATGCCAGGCAGGCAAAAAAAGCAAGGAATATAGGTATAATATGGACTATTGTTGCCTATATCGGTGCCCTGTCGCTGGGATGGATAGGAATAGCAATATTCGGGCCTGCAGGGCTGGAAGACCCGGAGTATGTTATGCCAAGTGTTATACTCAGGCTCTTTCCTCCTGCTATTGCTGCCATCCTGATTACCGGGGCAATAGCAGCAATGATCTCTACCGCCGATTCTCTACTTATACTATCTGCAACAGAGTTGTCGGAGGGAGTGTTGAAGCGCGACAGCGGAGATGAGCAGAAAGGAACAGCCTTAAGAAGATCGAGGCTTGTAACGGCGATACTTGCTGTAATAGCGCTTGGCATTGCCTATGTGTCTCCGTCGAGACTGATCTTTACTCTTGTGAGTTATGTATGGGCCGGGATAGGATGTACTTTCTCGGTTGTTATCCTCTTTTCGCTGTTCTGGGAGAAATTTCATGGCAGGGCAGCAATTGCAACAATAATAATTGGTTTGCTTTTTACGGTAGCATGGATAAGCGGTGGCTTTGAGCAGCATTACCGGGTAAGTGAAGAGAAGATCCGCTTCCTGGTTGAGCAGGAGATATTCCAGGATACAGACGCGGAGATTCTTGCTCCTGTGAGCGGAGAAAAATTTATAAGTGCAGGTAAATTTGAAAATATGCTTAGGGTAAGGCTTGAGAATTATTGGAGCGATGAAAAGATTGAATCTACCGTTGATTCACTGCTAAGCAGTTTTACCGTAAAAGGCATACCGGCAAGGCTTCTTACCTTCTTTGTTTCGCTGCTGGTAGCTATTGTGTGCACCCTTTTTGTGAAAGCTGCCCCGGGACTGCCTGAAAGCCACTGAATGTGGTACTGAGAACATTTAAATGATTTGATAATTTGCTAAATCCTTTTAACTTTACAATAGTATTAAACAGACTGTATTATGGAAAAGGAAAAAGGTAAAATTGTTGTGCCATGGGATTTTACAGTAGTTGCCGAGAATGCACTCAGGCATGCTGTTAAAATTTCAAGGATGGTGGATACAAAAATCGTGTTGTTGCATATAGTTGCCAGGGGAATAAAGACGGCCGAATACAAGAAGAAAGAAGACAAGCTTATAGCAATATGCAAGGAGGCATCTAATAAGTATGACCTGGATATTGATTACCAGCTGATTCCGGGAACAATATTTACAGCTATAGCTGAATATGTAAACGAGCATGAGCCTCACCTGGTAGTAATGGGGACCCATGGTCTTAAGGGCATGCAGAAACTTACAGGAAGCTGGGCGCTGAAGGTTATTGTAGGATCCAAGGTTCCGTTTATAGTTGTGCAGGAGCCACCGCGGGATATGGAAAGGTATCACGACCTGGTTTTCCCGGTTGACTTCAGGTCGGAGAACAAGGAGAAGCTTAAGATGGCTATTTTTATGGGTAAGTACTTTGAATCAAGGGTACAGATTCTGAAAGCTGTAACAACCGACAAAAGCCTGCTTAAGAAAACCAATATCAACCTGAATTTTGCAATTAAGTACCTTATCCAGAATAATATTGAGTATAAAATACATGAGCTCCCAAAGGGGAATATTGCGAAACAGACAATAGAATATGCAGAAAAACTGAATGCTGACCTGATATTGATTATGACTACCAAGAACATCAATATGGCCGATTATATTATGGGAGCCCAGGAGCAGTATATTATTGCAAACAGTTCGGGTATACCTGTGTGTTGCATGAACCCGAGATCTGCCTTTGCCAAGGTTGCACAATTTATGTACGGCTAAAGGCCTGTTAGATTCTGTTTATGCGGCCGGCTGAACGGGTAGCAGAAGCCTGTTTTATGAAAACACCGGTATTGATGCGGATCATCAGGTCCGCATCAATCTTTTAAGGCCACTCTTTTATGAGGAGATTCTGAACATTTCACTATTTTTGCATTCGGAAAGTATAAACACAATAATAAGTATGAAGCGGGAAAAAGTTAAGGTATTACTGGAATCGGATCCGGGAAGGGAAGTACTGGCAAAAGGATGGGTGCGTACAAGACGTGGAAATAAAAATGTTTCTTTTATTGCACTTAACGACGGGTCTACCATTAATAATATCCAGGTTGTTGTTGAAGTTCCTGCTTTTGATGAGGACCTGCTTAAGGGTATTACAACAGGATCTGCAATAGGGGTTAAGGGCATGCTGGTAGAATCGCAGGGACAGGGACAGAAAGTGGAAATAGTTGCTTCGGATCTTATTCTTTATGGTGAAGCGGATACAGAAACATATCCCCTGCAGAAGAAAGGTCATTCGATGGAGTTTCTCAGGGAAATAGCACACCTGAGGTTTCGCACAAATACTTTTGGTGCTGTATTTCGCATAAGGCATGCAATGGCATTTGCCATACACAAGTATTTTAACGACAGGGGTTACTATTACCTCCACACTCCTATAATTACAGGATCGGATGCCGAAGGAGCAGGTGAGATGTTCAGGGTTACCACGCTAAGCATGGACAAACCTCCCCGAACTGATGACGGAAAGGTAGACTATACAAACGACTTCTTTGGAAAGGAAACAAACCTTACCGTTTCCGGACAGCTTGAGGGAGAGCTGGGTGCTCTTTCGCTGGGTGAGATCTATACTTTTGGTCCCACCTTCAGGGCTGAAAATTCAAATACTCCCCGTCACCTTGCCGAATTCTGGATGATAGAGCCAGAGATGGCCTTCTATGATAACGACGATAATATGGACCTGGCTGAAGATTTCACCAAGTACCTTATTAACTATGCTCTTGAGAATTGCAGGGAGGATCTTGAATTTTTAAATAATATGCTTGATAAGGGCCTGATAGAAAGGCTAAGGTTTATTGTAGAAAGTGCTTATGTAAGAACAACATATACCGAGGCTGTAAAAATACTCGAGGCTGCAGATAAAAAATGGGAATTCCCGGTGGCATGGGGAAGGGACCTGCAGGCAGAACATGAGCGTTATCTTGTTGAGCAGCATTTTAAAAGACCCGTAATGCTTACCGATTATCCCCTTGAGATCAAGGCCTTTTACATGAAGCAGAATGATGACGGTAAAACAGTTAAGGCTCTTGATGTTTTATTTCCGAGAATCGGAGAAATAATAGGTGGTTCGCAGCGTGAGGATAATCTTGACAGGCTCAGAGCCAGGATGAAGGAGATGAATATTCCTGAAGAGGAGCTCTGGTGGTACCTTGAGACAAGAAAGTTTGGTACGGCACCTCACAGTGGTTTCGGCCTGGGATTTGAACGCCTGATTCTGTTTGTGACCGGTATGAGTAATATCAGAGATGTGATCCCATTCCCACGTACGCCAAGAAGCGCGGAGTTTTAGGGAGCTATATAAAAAGGCTTAAGATGTTAAAGCAGAGACTACAGCAGAAACTACTCCAGAAGCTATCTCCACAGCAGATTCAAATGATAAAGTTGCTGGAGATTCCTGCTATTCATCTTGAGCAGAGGATTAAGAAGGAGATTGAGGAAAATCCCGCCCTGGAAGAAGGTGCCGATGAACCGGTCAGTGACACCGAGCCAGAGGAGGACAATTATGATGAGCAGGATCAGGACGAGTTTTCTCTGGATGATTATCTGAATGATGAGGATATCCCCGAGTACAGGCTCAATGCAAGAAACTACAGCAAGGATGATGACCGGAAAAGCGAGATACCATTCTCTGCAGGGTCATCTTTTCACGAACACCTTGAAAGCCAGATAGGTCTGCGAATCATGACAGAGAAACAACAGGTACTGGTAGAGCATATACTCGGAAACATTGATGAGGATGGTTACCTGCGCAGGGACCTTGAGAATATTGTGGACGACCTGGCATTTACCCAGAATATATTGACTACCGAGGAGGAACTCAGCGAAGTGCTGGAGTTTGTTCAGGACCTTGATCCGCCTGGTGTAGGAGCCAGGACCCTGAGGGAATGTCTTATGCTGCAGATGGAAAGGAAGGAACTGGATGATCCGCTTATTGCACTTGCCTACCAGATTATTGATAAGTACTTCGAGGAATTTACCAAGAAGCATTACGAAAAAATACAGACCAGGCTAAATATAGACAGTGGAATGCTTAAAGAGGCCCTGGAAGAAATACTTAAGCTTAACCCCAAGCCGGGAGGCTCTTTCAGCGATCCACTCAATAAAAGTAATCAGCATATTGTACCCGATTTTATTCTCGAACTCCAGGGCGATGATATTGAGGTGCATCTTAATGCCAGGAATGTTCCTGAATTAAGGGTAAGCAATACCTACGCAGAGATGCTGAAGGCTTACAGCATGGATAGGGAAAAAACAAAGTCGCAGAAAGAGGCAATCTCATTTGTAAAACAGAAACTCGACTCGGCCAGGTGGTTTATTGATGCAATGAAGCAAAGGCAGAATACCCTGCTGCTTACCATGGAAGCCATACTCAAATACCAGAGCGAGTATTTTTACGAGGGAGATGAAGCAAAGCTTAAGCCTATGATACTCAAAGATATTGCCGAAGCAACCGGGCTTGATATATCTACAATTTCCAGGGTGGCCAACAGCAAGTATATCCAGACTCATTTTGGTATTTTACCCCTGAAGTACTTTTTTTCTGAAGGATTGCAGACCGATAGTGGTGAAGAAGTATCTACCAGGGAGATAAAGAAAATACTGCAGGAGTGTGTTGATAACGAGGAAAAGAAAAAACCTCTTACCGATGAAAAGCTCACTGAAATATTGCAGGAAAAGGGCTACCAGATAGCAAGGCGAACAGTTGCCAAGTACCGCGAACAATTAAACATTCCTGTTGCCAGGTTAAGAAAAGAGATTTAATGGAGAATGAAAGCACAAACAGATATCTTGAAACGATATCCAATATTATATCAATTATATTCCATCCGGTTTTCCTGCCTGTATACGGCTTACTGATAATCTTTAATGCCCCTACATTTATGGTCCACCTGCCGGCCGGACTTAAAAGGGTTATTTTTACCCTGGCCACAATAAATATGACTGTAGTACCTCTGGCAATAATGCCTTTTCTGAGGCACCGGAACCTTATCAGTTCATATAAGATGGACAGCAGGCAGGAAAGGCTTATACCTCTTACTGTAGGGGCCATGATGTATATAGTAACAAGTATTATATTTTATTCCTACCAGATACCTCAGCTTATTAAATCGTTTACACTGGCCGCAGCAGTAGTATCGGTTCTTATTCTGCTTATAACTTTCAGGTGGAAAATATCGGCTCATGCAGCAGGAATGGGTGCCTTGCTGGCATGTGTTATGGTGCTCTCTGTAAAGATGATGACCAATCTCTCTGCTTTCTGGATACCTGTACTGCTATTTTCAGGCCTGGTTTTATCGGCAAGGATGTTTCTTAAATCACATAATCCTGCCCAGATTTACATGGGATATATTACCGGGTTTATACCTGTTTTTTTAGTGATGATGATCTTTTAAGAAGATTGCTGAGCGTTTCGCGAAATTTCTTATCGCCTTCTTCAAGATAAGAACCTGTATTTAATTTTTCGGGGAGGGGCCCCGGGTTCAATAATTTAATCTGTGACTGCTTAACAGAAGTAAAAAGGCCTTTTTCACCGAGGTAGTGAGCCAGGTATTCCTGCTCGGTCTGGCCAGGTGTAGGTACCAGCAGAGCACTTTTCCCGAGCCTGACCAGATCCATTATAGTGCTGTAACCTGCCCGGCAGATAATACCTCTGCTTCTTTCAAGCAGGAACCTGGTGTGAGGTGGCGAAAGGTAGCTGTAGAGGGTAATATTCTTATATTTTTTTACTTCCCTGTCTCCTCTTATGTTGCCTCCGGCAAAGACATATTGTTTTTCCTGGTTTTCAAATTTCCTGAGTAAGATTTCCTGGAGGATGCTCCTTTGTGGCTCAGGACCGGAAATCAGAACAGCTATATAATCACCCTCCGGGAAGGAAGGAGGCTCTTCAGGGCTGTAAAGATGAAGCATCGAGAGAGCCCCGATCTCATAGAACTTTGAGGGTTTGCCGCAGGGTTTTGTAAGTTTCCCGCTTAAGCAGGAAGAGATGTCCGGAACCCATATTTCATTATACAGCGAAGCTATAACACGGTGCACAAATGTTAAGACAGGAGCCGGCCTGTAGTTTCTGAACGGGCTAAGAACCTGCAACTGGTGCGTGATATATACCGATCTTGCCCTTGTGCTGAAAGCACCAAAACGATTATCACTTATTACAATATCCACATCGTATTTCCTTACCATGTAGGCCACCTTTACAAGGTCAATAAAGAATTGTACTGCAAGAAGCGGCGACTGAAGCAGTATAAATATAAACAGTGGCAAGAATGAAGAATACCTGATACGAAGCGATCTGAAAGGAACTTTCAGGCTGCATACCGAAGAACCAAAACTATCAAGGTAGGCGGGGGAGGCTGCAATTATAACCTTATGACCGGCTGCATGGAAGAATGCGGCAACCTGTTGTACCCTGGTGGCATGACCCATACCCCAGTCGAGAGGGCATATCAGGATATTACTCATTTCAGGAATTATTTTATCAGGCCGATACCTGTGTTTTTATTCCAAGTCGCTCAACTCTTACAGCAATTTCAGTAAGTGTCTTTTTCGGGATCTTATGCACCCTGTGGCCCTCGGGAGTATCGCGGCTTATCGTATACACCTGGACTTCTGAAGGCATAATCTTTTCAATGGCCTTAAGCCATGCTGCCAGCTCTTCTTCAGTGGTATTATCTATCACAGTACCATTATAGCTGAAGCGCATAAACATGGATTGTATAAGAACATCAAAATCAAGTTGCGCAAGCGTATTAACCAGTTCAGCGGCAATAATCTTTGCGGATGGACTATTCAGGGTCTTTATCGTAGAATCCAGGGCAGAGTCGAACTTCAGGATGGCCTTATCAACCCTGGAAAGAGCACGCTGGATATGAGGCGAAGCAATAGTTGTTGAATTAGTCAGAACAGCCACTTCAGCATCCGGAAAGAAAATGTTTTTAACTTCTATTGTATCATCAATAATACCTTCAAAATCAGGATGTAAGGTAGGTTCGCCATTACCCGTAAAGGTTATTGCGTCGGGGTCATTGTCGTTTGCAGCCATATCTTCCAGGCTCTGGTAAAGAGCGTTCTTTACCTGTTCGCGCGTGGGCATCATTTCTGTATTGGTTTCCCTGTTTGTAGTAAGCCCGCATTCACAATAGAAACAATCGAAGGTACACACCTTTTCATAGGGAGGCAGGAGGTTAATACCCAGTGATAGCCCCAGTCTCCTGCTGTAAACCGGCCCGAAAATAATCCTGTCGAATAAGATTGATGCCATATAAACATTTTTATAAGCTGACAAATATATATTTTTTAAGGCCATTATCAATTATTTTGACTGTTGCAGAAGAAATCCAAGCTGTACGGATGGCTATACAGCTGCTGTTCTGGCTGCAAAACCCTGCATGATTTATGTCATTGGAGTGCCAGTTTTCCTGTAATATCTTTACAGGTGAGAAAAACGCTAATCAGGAGGATATGACAGATAAACCCGATGCTAATCCATACCCGTGGAAAAAGGAGTATCAGCTGGACAATAAGGTTTTTGACGAGCAAACAAGGAAGTTTCTTGATATTATCAATCTTATGAAGGCCCTGGTTGCAAAAGGAGCCGACAATATGGGTATTTCAGAAGTGTTCTACCAGCTGGTACATTATTTCGACCGCTACCTGATCCAGGAGGAGATTTACCTCCAGGAGCTGAACTATGATCGTCTTGAAAGGCATAATAAGGTACATAAGGAATTTGTATCAAAAATAAACGATTTCAGGGAAGGATTTGAAAAAGGAGAAAAAGGTTTTGAGCTGGAGATGTATAAATACCTTGAAAATTTCTTCGACGACCATATGATGATTGATAATCGCCGTGCAGCCAATTTTATAAAAGAATACAGGCAATCTAAATAAGTCTTCTTGATTTACTGCCGGCCAGCAGTTTCAGGTTCCCCAGATCGCAGTCCTCAATAAGGACAAGCCCGGGAGTTTTCCCAACTTCTATTGTACCAAGTTGCGGCAGATTTAATGCTTCTGCTCCATTCCTGCAGGCCCACATAATAAGTGTGTTAAGTGCTATATGCGGAAACTCAGACTGCAGTATTATTAATTCGTCGAGGATATTGAGCGTGTTATTCGAAGCAAGGCTGTCGGTTCCAATTACTATCGGGGCTTTATAAGAGAGCAGTCTATCAAGTGGCGGGAGTACATTTTCTATGTACAGGTTGGATCGCGGACAGAGGCACCACCAGGTATTTTCCCTCCCGGCGAGGGCTTCCATTTCATTGTCGCCGGCAAAGGTATTGTGTACAAGTATAAGGCGGCATGCGCCGGGGATAAAGCTATTTATTACATCCAAATGACTTTTAACTCTTTGCCTAAGCATTGAAGGAGTGATGCCCATGGATAAATATGAGTCCATTAATTGCCCTGTTCCATTGTTAATCAATTGT
Source organism: Marinilabiliaceae bacterium (assembly GCA_036350795.1). GTDB lineage: Bacteria > Bacteroidota > Bacteroidia > Bacteroidales > VadinHA17 > JAUVKT01. The sequence continues at coordinate 60,759 of JAZBNV010000030.1, read as the reverse complement.
CGTTCCTGCTGCGATTCAAGGAAGTGTATTGAGCATAGCTCGTTATCTTTTATCAGCAGCTTTAGTTCCTTAAAGAGGGGCCCGGAGATCGAGTATGCAGAATGAGGGACTATCCATGCCGACAGGGATTGTTTTTGAGCCTGGTGCATGAGAGACTTAATCTCCCCGATCCGCTTTCCTGCCCTTGCAGGATCTATACCAAAAATTTCGAGAAGATTTATATAAGTTATTTTGCTTTTGGTCTTTGTATCGAAGCTGAGCGGGGTATTACAAATATCAGCAACAGCCGAAGTTCCTGTCTGGTATAAAAGCCTGTCGTATTCGTTAATTGCCTTTAAGGCCTTCTCGTCTGAGGGGTTTCTTTTTTCGCGCACCTGTTGTACAAACTGTCCCAGGCCGCCGCCTTTTTCTATACTACCTTTCATATCGGATAGCTCAAGGTGGGTATGGCAGTTTACGAAGCCAGGCACTATTATACCATTGTGGTATTCTACCGATGCTTCTTCTTCCAGGCTTCCTCCTGTGTCCTTTATCCCGGTAATAAGTCCATCGTCGGTGGTGCTTATTATACCTCTTTTAAGGATTTGTCCGGTAGCGCTTATAATGTACTGCGCTGAGAATCTTTTCATCTTTTCAGCTTATTCTCAGGTTCGGCATCTTCCCTGCTTTCATCAGGCACATATATCAGGCTTATGCCGGTAAGGGAGGAGTGCATTTCCCAGTGACCGCTTTTGGGAGAAAAATGAAGGAGTTCTCCCCTTAGTTCAGTATAGAGTGAGTCTGCGAGAGTTTTTTCCAGAGTGATGTTTTTTGTACGACTCGATTTTTCGTAAAGATGTATATCCCAGTAATCTCTTACACCATCTTCTGAACCGTCGTCGTACCAGAAATAAACCTCTGTCGCCAGATCTTCCGACTGATCGTCTTCGAAAATATTTGCCCTGAATTTAAGTGTGTATTTCCCGGTGCCGGGTATGCTGATGGCAAAATTAACAGGATTGGAGATACCATCGTCAGGCAGCCTGAATGAAGTTTTCTGGTTCCACAGGTTTCTTATTAAGGTTTCTTCGGGCTTGCTTGCCTGGATATTTTCATCTTCCATTCTTGAAAGCCTGTCAAGGACATCATCATAAATTGCTTCGAATTTTTTTGGTTTGGAAAGGAAATAGTATTCCAGGTTAGTGTCAAATTCTTCTTTGCTGAAACCATAGCCTTCAATTATTTCCATATATGCCTCAACCGAGTCTTTTTGCTGGAAGGCCCTCCTTATTTCAGGCACATTCAGCAGGCCGTCAACAAGGTAGAGATCGGTAAGGATATCGACCATGGGTTCGGGCTTAATGATTATGGCAGGTTTAGCAGGCCTGTTTTCATTGCAGGACAGGGCTGATAAGAGGAGCAGCCCGCTGCAGATATATTTAAGAGTTTTCATCGTTGTTTACCAGATATCTTTTAGTCATGTACCTAACCGGATACCATGCGGCCCCGAATCCTATTGCAAGAACTGTTATCAGAACGAGAACAAAGTCAAGAAATTGCATTACAACAGGATAGGTGTCTATTACAAGTGTATCTCCCGAGAGCTTTACAATACCGTATTGCTGCTGAAGCCAGCACACAAATCCGCCGAGCAGGAGGCCGGCAATAGCTCCGATTATTGATATAAGCCATCCTTCAAATATGAAGATCTTCTTAATAAGATTATTATTTGCTCCCAGCGATCGAAGAATACTAACATCCTTTTCTTTTTCAATAATAAGCATTGTAAGTGATCCTATTATATTGAATGAAGCAATAACGAGGATAAATGAAAGGATAACAAATATTGCCAGGCGTTCAGATCTCATAACCTTGTAAAACATCTCCTGCTGCTGGTATTTGTTCTTAACGGTAAACTTATCTCCAAACAGTTCTTCAACAGCCTGCTGAAGCTCTTCAACATCGGCACCCTCTGTAAATTTAATTTCAATTGCACTTATTTCCTCATCATATTCCAGCAGGTTTCTCATCATATCAATAGGGATGAAAATATAGCGGGAATCAAAATCCTGTTCAACCGAAAAAATACCGGAGGGGAAAATATGCTGCCTGATAAATGCGTTCGAAAGATCTGCACTCCCAACCTTCCCGGTTCGTTTGGGAACGTAGATATTTACCGAGGAAAGAAAATTTAAACCAATTCCCAGGTTCTGGGCCACTCCCAGTCCAACCACGGTAAACATTCTTCCATTTTCGCCTCTCAGTATAAAATCTCCATCCCACATCACACTATCCAGTCCCGTAATAGAGCTATAATCATCTTCAACACCCTTTACACTTGCGATATATTGCTTTTCGTCGTACCTGAGCAGGGCATTTTCTTCGAGAACAAAGGACCAGTTTTGAATACCTTCAATCGAATCCAGTATGGCCAGGTGCCTTTCTTCGGGTATAAACACTTTGCCTTCAGTTATTCTTATTTCCAGGTCGGGATCGAAGGTGCCGAAAATGGTCTGTACCATATTTTCCAGCCCGTTGAAAACCGAGAGGATAATTATTAAAGCCATTGTGCCAACAGTTACCCCGGCAATTGATATCCCGGATATAATATTGATGGCGTTGCGTGATTTTTTTGCAAAGAGATACCTGCGGGCTATATATAGCGAGAGTTTCATGGCTTATCGGTCTTTCCTGGCTACCACAAGAAGGCCTGATCCTTCCTGGTGAAGTATTTTAACATCCCGGTAATTCAGGATTAAGCATGGAATGGCAAAAATAATATACCAGACCGGCAGTATTATAGCAAATATCCACGATTTATTAAGCATAAGTATTGGATATTTCATTGACAGGCGCCATGATATATTTCCAGGCCTGCCATAGGTATATTTTGTTTCTATATTACTGAACCCGGCTCTTTGGAGCTTATTTCTTATTTCGTCTGTTCCGTATCCGTCTCTTACATGCTCGTCAATAAAGGATTCATCGTGGTCGTGTTTAACATCCGACCCTCCTTTATCAGAAGGCGTTGAAATAATCAGCCATCCACCGGGAGCCAGCGATTCATGGAAATTTCCAAACACCTTTTCATCCTCTTCTATATGTTCCATTACGTCGACAGAAAGAATAAGGTTGTAGGCCCCTTCTGACTTATACCGGGTTAGGTCGCCTGTTTCGAAGCTAACAGCCGGGGCTGCCCCGATCTTATTAAAGAAGAGCTTACAATCTGCTATCTGCTCCTCCTTAAGATCTATTGCCTTAATACTCCAGGATGAATTCATCTTCCACATCCTGTAGCTATACTGGCCAAAACCTGAACCGGCATCAAATATGGATGCTTTACCCGGGTGCTGTGCCGCAAACTCACGCAAGGCCCTTTTTACGTGCCAGGTACGAAGCAGGAGCCGGTCGAGCAGGCCGTAAAACATCCTTCGCATCCATGGGGCCCTGTTTACGAGCTTCCCAATCTTTGCCTTTACCGGGTCGTACTGCATTATTATTCTTCTTTTAGTAAGGAGTCAATATTGTCGATATAATCAAGGCTGTCGTCGAGATAGAAATACAGCTCGGGTACTACTCTTAACTGGTTTCTTACCAGTTTCCCCAACTCAAGCCTCAGGGGTGAGGTTGAGGATGATATACTGCTTAATGCCTGTTCGTTATTGGTGGAGGGGAATATGCTGAGATATATTTTTGCAAGCCCAAGATCAGGGCTTACCCGTACCGTGGTAACCGTAATAATCCTGCCGGGAGCAAGTATGGTGGTCCTTTTACGTAATATCTCGGCAAGTTCCTTCTGTAGCAGCCTGGAAACCTTTTTCTGACGTGTACTTTCCATTTTGAAATCTTTGTACAAAGATAAACTTTTGAGAGACTAATGACGAGCCAGGGGATTAAAACTTGGGAACACACAAATACCAGCGGGGACAGGTATAAGGGCCGGGTGTTTTTGAAATTATACTAAAATGAAGTAGGTTTGCGGTGTAATACAAACAGCAATAAATGATGGATACGGTAGTAAGCGGAATAAGATCAACAGGGAAACTTCATCTGGGCAATTATTTTGGCATGGTCAGGAACGCGGTAAAGATGCAACATGAGAATAATTGTTATTTTTTTATTGCTGATTATCACTCACTTACAACCCATCCTAATCCTGATAACCTGCATGCCAATATCCGCCAGGTTCTGGCAGAATACCTTGCCTGTGGCATTGATCCGGAGGTTGCAACCCTCTTTGTGCAGAGTGATGTTCCGGAAGTTTGCGAGCTGTATCTTCTCCTGAATATGAATGCATATAAAGGCGAACTGGAAAGAACAGCTTCTTTTAAGGAAAAAGTGCGTAAGCATCCTGATAATGTTAATGCGGGTCTTCTTACCTATCCTGTATTAATGGCAGCTGATATAATTATACACAGGGCCCACAAGGTGCCTGTAGGTAAAGACCAGGAGCAGCATCTTGAAATAACCAGGAAGTTTGCCAGGCGCTTTAACCAATTGTACGGAGTTAATTATTTCCCCGAGCCCGATGCATATAATTTTGGTTCGGAATTAGTGAAGATACCCGGGCTCGACGGTTCCGGAAAGATGGGGAAAAGCGAAGGTAATGGTATCTTTCTCTTCGATGATGAAAAAACAATCAGGAAGAAGGTAATGAGTGCCGTAACGGATTCAGGTCCGGAGAAGCCAGGTTCAGAACCGTCTGAAGCGGTTGCTAACCTCTTTACTATTATGGGGGTATTATCAGAGCCTTCAACGCTCGAATATTTTAAAGAAAAGCATGCCACCTGCCAGATAAGATATGGAGATCTTAAAAAACAACTGGCCGAAGACATATTAAAGTTTACACTGCCGGTAAAGGAAAAAATAGATGCTATTCTGTCAGATTCGGACTATCTGAACAGGGTGGTTACCCATGGTGCGGAAAAAGCCAGGGAGAGTGCTTCAAAAACCATCAGGGAGGTAAGGGAAATAATTGGATACCGAAAATTCTGACAGAAGGCCTGAAATGAAAAAGGGACGCATTTGCTGCGTCCCTGCCCTTACTTGTAGAGGTATATATTAGAGATTGCCTGTACAAATAAAAGAGCAAATAGCGTGCCAAAACGCTGTTTGCTCTTTTGTTTTTCCCCTTATCTAAATCTATGTCAAAAAAATAGAAGAAGTGAAAGGCGGTTGCAAACCCTAACAACCAGACTGTCGAATGGAAATGAAATTGGATGAGAATCCAAATAGAAATAAACCTAACTTTTGTAAAGAACCATTAACCGCCTTTCAGCTATTACATGTATGATCGGGGCCAGCTGATCATACTTTAACTTCTGGTGTAAAAGTAAGAGCAATAGCTTTTACGGGCAAGATAATAGCAGTGATGTTCCTCAGTGCTATCAATAATCTGCATCATCTAAAACAGGTGATGCAGCTCATTGTATACAAAGTGAAGTCCTGGTATTGAAACTAATAGGATGGTTCTGTAAATATATTCCGGCTATTTCCACCTCTCCAGTGTATTACCGTTCTGGTTCTCAGGTTGTATTTATCGCCCGACCTGAGGAGAAAGAACTTACCCTCGTTAGCAAGAGCTGAGATATGGTTGGGATTTTCCTCCCACAGGCCGTAATCATAAATTGCCACGAAAGATTTACCAATTACTTCCATCTCTTCTCCCTGTACCACTATTGCAGTATTTTCGTCAAGACCAATTCCGAGCAGCTCGGGATATTCTCTAATTATTTCAATAAGGTCATTTTGCCTGTTTCGAACCAGCAGGTGCTGATCAATAGCCGATTTCCTGAGATAATCAAATCCCGATTCATGGTCTCCCATCATAATGGTGTTGGTTTTAGTGTCGCCCCGGGCAAGGTAGCTTCCCTGTATTGTTGCCCCGGCAGAACTGCCTCCGATAACGCCTCCCCTGTCGAGCACAGCCCTGATCTCAGTTTCTGTAAGGGTTCCGCCATAAGAATCGACCAGTCTCCATTGTCTGCCGCCACCAAACCATACACCTTTTGCTCTTTTCAGGGGTGCAACAAAAGCCTCTGTGTCGGCTTCTTCGGGCTTGTAGGTGTGTAATACACTTACGTCCCTGGCTCCCCTTTCGACAAGGAATTTTATAACTCTTTCATTGTCAAATTTCTCAGCGCCTGATGCTGTGGGAATAACAAGCAGTGGCTGATCAGGTCCCCCTGCAAGTTCAATAAACCTGTCAATTATTGAGGTATCGCTCATTGCTCCACCCACTATAAGCAGTGATCCTTTTTCTGGTCCTCTTGTTCCTGAAAGGTCGGGAGTATCAGTTACCCTGACCTGCTGCTTACATGAAAAAAGAAAAAGAAAAAACACTGCAAGAAAAAATAGTTTTTGCATAGTTGTTTTAGATTAGGGCGATAAATATAGAAAAAAAATGAAGGAGGCTTCTTATATATAAACCCTGAGCGACAAAATAAAGTTTCTTCCCGGTGCAACAATACCAGATGAATATGGCCTGTACCTGTGGTTAAGCAGGTTTTCTACACCGGCATTCAGGATTCCGAAGGTTCCAAGCTGGTATGAGGTTTTAAGATTTAAGGTAAACCATGAAGGAGAGTAAGGATTTCCATTACCGTCGGTGGCATATATTATGCTTTTTGCCTGTTCTGAGGGAGCCAGTTCATCATAGCTGAGCTCGCCATTATAAACCAGGTAGAGGTCTGACTTGAACTTTTTACGCTCATATATTATATGGCCCGACCCGTACAGGGGTGAAACATGCCTGAGGGGAATACCATCCTGATCCTGTCCACGGGTATAATTAATATTTGATTTGAGCCTTAAGTAGCGGCATGGAATAAGTTCTATGCTGGCATGTGTTCCGTAAACAAGTGCTCTGCCTGAATTTACTATGGCCAGCACCTTACTCATCTCACCTCCATACATTATTGAGTCGAGGCCATCGAAGCTGAATTCCCTCCTTACCATTGCATTGTTGAGCAGGGTAACAAAGCCCGTGAGCTCAAGCTGCAACACATCCCATAGATCCCTTGCCACACCAAAATCAGCATTGTATGCATATTCTGGCTTAAGGTCCGGATTAGGTACAACAACATTACCCGGCTCAGAATCAAATACTTTTCCTGCATCATCAAGGTTGGGAGCCCTGAAGCCGCTCCCAAGGTTCAGGTTTATACGTGTGTTATTATCAGGGAGTAAAACCAGGCCCAGCGAGCCGGTAAGAGCCCCGTTGCTGATGTCGATACTGGTAAAGGGGAAATTATAGTAAGAATTATCTTCTATGGTTGAATGCAGGCTGGTATAGTTGTATCGCAGGCCGGTATTTACAATAAACTTACCTGAGAAATTCAGTTTTAAGCCTGAATATGCAGCCATGCTTAAGTAATTATTTTTCCCATCGGGGTACCTGGGTGCACCGGGACTTGACAGCTCCAGCATTGTGTCCCATTCTTCGGCTTCAGATTTTATTTTGTTATGTACTGCCTCAATACCATAATATATAAGCTTGTTCCCGAGTTCCTTTTCAAAATCCAGGTTGGCCGACCATGCCACTACTTTTTCATATTGTTCCTTTATAACCGGATTATCGAGTTTTCGGTTATGCCTGCTTTCCCCGAAATCCTGCCTTGCGAGAACAAGCTTCATTCCGTCAAAAAACCGGTATCCGGGCTTCCAGTCCATATTAACATTGTTCATCATCCATTTTTGCGGACCATAGTACCAGTCGCCATATTTCAGTTTACCACCGGAGTATTCAATAAGCCTGTCGTACCTTGGTACATCAGAGCTCCTGCTGATATGATTAGCAAAAACAACGTTCAGCTTATCGGTGGGTTGAAAGCGGAGTTTTTCGGTGAAGTTATACTGGGCATAGCCACTCTGCACCTGGATATTCGGATCGGGATTAATAAAGATGCTGTCTCTTCCGGATACCTGCCGCACATATTCTGGTCGTACATAGCCGGGATGATGTATATTACCCATTTTAAGATCGTCGAATGTTGAAAAAGTAACACTCGAGAGAAAGGCAATTTTATTGCCCCCGACATTAAAATTTACGTGCCCGGTTTTTTCTTTGTTAGCTGTTGATGTGCGGCCAAGTACTTCAACTTTTACGTTAATCTTTTCGCTTGTTGAGAGGAGTGCTTTCTGTGTATTGAAATTCATTACTCCGCCTAATGCATCGCTGCCATATACTATTGATCCGGGGCCGAAAATAACCTCGGTTGACTCAATTATATTCGGGTCGAGGGAGATTACATTCTGTATATTGCCTTCCCTGAAAATTGCGTTATTCATTCTGACCCCGTCAACAACAAGCAATACCCTGTTGGTTGCAAAGCCTCGGATCATTGGCGATCCGCCACCCAGCTGGCTTTTCTGTACATACACCTCATCTGACGAAGCAAGAAGGTCTGCAGCAGTTTGCGGATTAACAAAATTAATCTGGGGTTTTCTAAGCTGGGTGATCTTATTGGGAACTTCATCCTTGTTTTCTTCCCACCTGCTGGCAGATACCACAAATTCATCAATTTTAAAGGTTTTGTAGAGCAGTAGTACCACAAAATCATGATCTTCAACCTGCTTACGGGTCAATCGCAGTGGCTCGTAGCTCGGATGCTGGAAATTAAGATAATCTTTTCCACCGAAGGCATCTATACTGAACTCTCCTGCAAGGTCGGTATATCCGAATTTTGTTTTGGAATCGTTATATACGGCTACGTCCTTTACAGGCCTGGAATCGTGTGCATCAATAACTGTGAGCTTCTGGGCAAAAGAATATTGCACCGATAGCAAAAATAAAATTGCAGGCAATAGGTATCTGGGCATACTCAGAAATATCTTCTATATAAAACAATCTCTTAAGTTACATGAATCCCAAAAACCATACCAAGCCCCGGCATTGAAATGCAAAATAAAGTTAAATGATTATATTTTATTACTTTTATATGCATTATAGAATAGAGAAAAGTCTTGAAAAAGGGAGCAATAATTATAATAATATTCTTAATGGCTGCAGCTGCAGTTTTAGCATATTATTTACAGCAAAAGAGGGCTGTATTTGTAGGAAGTCCATATTCAACAATCCCGATGGATGCAGGTTTGATAGTTGAAGCTGTGAACCTGCCTGATCTTATTGAGTCGCTGGTATCGGATAGTTATTTTATGGATGAGATGAGGGGGATAAAGGCCTTTGATAAGTTTACTGGCGGAGTAGAAGCAATAGATTCCTTACTGCATACGAAATCGATAAGGGGATTAGCCGCTTCGGGTGAAGTGCTGATTTCTTTTCACAGGATTGGAAAGGACAGAGTTGAAGCATTTTTTGCCCTTTCACTGGCACCCGAGATAAAAGAGAGGCATATACGCGACTTACTAAGCGAGAATTCAGAACTTACCTCCGGGATTAAGGAATACCAGGGATTCAGGGTATTTGAAATATCTTCACGAGGAGCAGAATCCCGGAATTTTTATTTGTCTTTTGTAAATGGAGTATTGCTGCTAAGCAGATCAAACCTCCTTATTGAGGCAGGAATCAGGCAGTCGGAACAGCTAATTGATATCAGGTCGATGCCCGGTTTCAGCGAAGTGGCCGCTGCCGCAGGTAAAAATGATAATAAGATTTACCTGGTTTTTGAGAATTTCCAGAAGATCTTATCCATTCTTGCTTCAGATGCAAACAGCCATCCCTGGAATAAAATAGCTATGCTGGCAGGAAGCAGCGAAACAGATTTTTACCTGAAAAATAATAATATAAATATATCAGGGTATATCGAAACCAGCGATACCTCGCAGATTTTACATAAATATTCTGCCAGCTCACCCGGCAGCTTCCAGGCTTACCAGCTTATCCCGGCCAGTGTGGCAATGTTCGAATCTCTTATCGGGAAAAAGGAAGGCAGAAGTGGGTTTAACCAGGGAACAGGCAGAATAACACGTTACCTTGCAGATATAGTAAATTCCCAGTATGAAAACGAGGCTGTAAAATTGTATTTTGATATAAACGGAGGCGAAATCAGCAGAATGGCCCTGTTCAGGTTAAAGGGACAAAATTCAGTTGAGAATGCTTTCAGGGAAGAGCTTAACAGCTACTACGCTAAAGAAGGAAGCGGCGACACCGACTTTATAATTACCTATAAGCCTGATGAAGGAACTCAATTTACCTTTTACCGCCTGCCCGATAATAAGTTACCCTCGCTAATAGCAGGCGGATTTGCAGGAAGCTCCGACCTGAAATATGCAACCTTTTTCAGGGGCTACCTTGTCTTAGGAGAAAGCACAGGGTCGCTGTCGAAGCTTATTTATGATAATTTGCTTAACAGGACCCTGGCTAACAGTATGGTATACAGGAATTTTGAAAACACAATGCCGAGCAGATCGTCATATTATTTCTACTGTGTACCATCAAAAATTCCGCTTATCCTTGAAGGAATAATGAAGGAGGATATATTGAAAGGCCTGGATGAGAATATGAACTCGCTGAAGAAAATTGAAGCCCTGGGACTTCAGTTCTCTCCCAGCAACGAGATGCTCTACCTTACACTGTCGGTAAGTATAAGAAAGGAAGTGAAGGAAGAGGCCAGGGCATTGTGGGAAAGCCTACTGGATACTGTGCTTGCCTCCAAGCCCATGTATTTTACAAATCACTATACCAACAGGAATGAAATATTTGTCCAGGATCTGAATAACAATGTATACCTTATTAATTCGGCAGGAAGAATATTATGGAAGCTCAGGCTTAAAGAAAGAATACAGGGTCAGCCGGTAATGATCGATTACTACAGGAATTCAAAATACCAGATACTTTTTGCTACCAGGAATAAGCTTCACCTGCTTGACAGAAATGGTAATTACGTAGAGAGATACCCTGTTTCGCTGCGTTCGCCGGCAACAAACGGGCTTTCTGTTTTTGATTATGAACAAAACCAGGACTACAGGCTCTTTATCTGCGGGGAGGACAGGGTGGTTTACCTCTACGATAAAACAGGCTCTACAGTTAAAGGATGGGAGCAGTTTAAAACCAGCGGACAGGTAAAGCTTGATGTTGAATATTTCAGAGTATCCGGAAAAGACTATCTTATTATTAATGATGATGATAATATGTACATCCTGGACAGAAGAGGTAATAAAAGAGTTAGTGTGAAAGAACAGGTGTCGAGGGCCCGGGGATCCATGGTAAGACTAAGCACAGAGACAGCACCCAGGCTTGTACTTAGTTCTGCTGACGGTAAATTGAAGTATATCTCCTTAAACGGTGACGTTGAAACAAAAGAGCTTGGGGAGTTCAGCGAAAATCATGTATTTGAATACTTCGATATTGATGCCGACGGACTGGGAGAATATTTCTTTTTTGACAAGGACAAAATAACTGCTTTTGACAATAATTATTCGAAGTTGTTCGTTGAACAGCTTGAAACAGGAAACTTTTTTGGTCCGTATGGACTTGTATTCAGCAGCACCGACCACAAACTGGGCTATGTTGATGCTGCTTCGGGAGAGGTTCATCTGATTGATGAAAAAGGCAGGGAGCAGAATGGTTTCCCGCTGCCGGGCAACACACCTTTTTCCGTTGGTAAGCTTGGAAGTACTTCCTCGTTTAATCTTATTACGGGTGGTAATGACAGCTTTATCTATAATTATGAATTGAAACGTTGATATCTAATAATATGAAGAAAGTACTTTTTATATCGCTTATCATGCTTCTTTCCGTGGTCCAGTCATGTATAAAGACCACGGTAAATCTTGATAAAATATCTGACAGGATCAGTCTTGAACCTTCTTTTTTAATTGCAGCTGTTAAGGGAGATGTGAGCCTTGGAGATATTGTTGAGCCAGACGATACTGTGTTTTTTGATGACCTGGGCCTGATGAAAGTTGTTTTTGTTGAAGACTCGGTTATTAACTACAGCGTCAGCGATTTCTACAATAGTTTTAACGATGGGACATTCTCGCACTTGTTCCCGGTTCCTCCAACAACGAACTTTGTTCTTGATACTTTGCTGGAAGTTAATCCCGGTGCCGGAGTTAAGTTGAAGGAGATGAGCGTAATAAGTGGAAGTGTTCAATATACTGTAAGCTCAACATGTACCTATAACACTAACCTTATTATAGAATTTCCCAGTATTGATGATGGTGGATCACCTTTATCAGAAACAATACCCATTAATGGTCTGCAATCATTTTCTGGCCAGATTGATATTGGCAGTGTTCTGGCAGACTTTACCACTGACAGCAGACTTCCATATAACAGGCTTCCTATGATTTTTACAATTGTGCCTTCAGGAACAATATCAGACACTCCCGGTACTGTAGAGGTTGATGTTGTGTTGTCTGAGCCTGATTTTGATTATATAACCGGCTATTTTGGTCAGCAAACAGAGTTATCAGACCCGGAATCACTTGAAACAGGACTGGATGAGCTGGCCGGGAAGATAAGTGGTACTTTTGAGCTTGCAAATCCCAGTATCACAGTTAACTATATTAATTCTTTTGGTATTCCTTTAAGGGTTGAGGCAAGTGCAACCGGCAGAAAACAGGGAGCAGTTGACGTGAACCTTGAAAGGGCTGCCGAAGACCTTTTATATCCTGCTTCAGTAACAGGCCAGAGGGTTGTGGAGGGATCATTTGTGATAGATAAAACAAATTCCCAGCTACCTTCACTTATTTCCATGCTGCCCGAAGAGATAATATTCTCCGGCTCTGCAATATCGAACCCTGATGGTGAAGGTGCTGCAGATAACTTTATTTTTGGGGATAGCAGGTTTATGGCTGATATTGAAGTTGAAGTGCCAATGGAATTCTCGATAAACAACCTCCAGTTAAAGGATACTGTTGACAATTTCTTTCTTGGTGATGAGGGTGAGGAATCTCCACTTGATATGCTGAGCGACCTCGAACTGAGGATGTATATAAATAATGGTTTTCCCCTGGGCGGAAGTATTACTCTTACCTTATTTGACTCAGAGACCGGCACTACACTGTCAAGTATAAGCACCGATACATTCTTTGAGCCTGCCGAAGTGGATGCCAACGGAAGAGTAAGTGCGGCCACTGAAACATTAAGTACAATTGAAATGACAGATGCCTTTGTTGATGATGCATCGGAGGCTGACAAAATGATAATACTTTTTACACTTTATACAAGCGGTAACGGATCGCAGATTGTGAAGCTATATTCTGATTACACTATCAGTTTTAATGCTGGCATAGCTTTTAAGGCCATTTTGAATTAATCAAAAAAACAAGAGAAAGATGAGACAGTTAAGATATTTACTACTATCGCTTATATTGATTGGTTTTGCAGGAAGCAGTGCCATGGGCCAGCTAAGCCAGACGCAATATTTTATGAATTTTCCGCAGTCAAACATGCTCAACCCTGCATTCAGACCTGCAAACAAAGTTACTGTTGGTATACCTGCTCTTTCAAATATCTACCTGGGTATAAATAATAATATTTTAAGTATTAATGATATTCTCAGGCCAATGGAAGGAGCAGACTCAACCATTACCATTCTGCATCCCGATTACCCGAAGTCAGACAGGGATGCCTTTTTGAAAGGCCTTGGTAATACCAGCTATCTTACTTTTAATGCATCAGTTCAATTGTTTCAGCTCGGTTTTACCATTGATAATGACTGGTATGTTGATCTTACACTAAGCCAGAAGGCAACAGGTTCTGCATATCTGCCCGGCGATTTATTTACCCTGGCCTTTGAAGGAAATGAAAGCTTTGTTGGTTCAACAATAGATCTCTCCGGCTTTGGATTCGAGGCAATGCAATATATGGAAACGGCCCTGGGCATATCGAAGAATATTAACGAGAAACTGAGAATCGGAGGCCGGGTGAAGCTCTTATTCGGAGGAGTAGGTGCGGCAATCGACAACAGGGAGCTCCTGATTGATGTAAACAATGACCTTTCGCACACCATTCACAGCGACGTAATACTCAATGTATCAGGGCCCTTTACCTTTGTTACCGATGCTGATAATATGGTTGAAAGTGTTGAGGTGTGGGACGACATTAATCCCTTTGATATACTTATTAACAGCGATAACAGCGGACTGGCATTTGATCTTGGAGCTGAATACCAGCTGCTTCATAACCTGAGTGTTTCTGCAAGTATTGTAGACCTGGGCTTTTTAGGATGGAAAACCGACGTATTCAACCTCAGCGCGACCAATGATTTTATTTTTGACGGTTTTGATGTTTCGGATGTAATTGAAGGGAACAGGGAATTTGACGAAGTGCTCGACAGTTTTGCGGATTCGCTGCTTGAATCTTTTGAATTAATGAGTGGCTCCAGCAATTTCTCAATGGGAATGCCCACAAGGCTGTATATCGGTGCTCAGTATAAACCTCTAAATTATCTTGGACTGGGGCTGCTGTCAAGATCAATAATAAACGAAGGCCATTTTTCGCAGGCTCTCAGTTTATCGGCTAACCTGTATGCGGGTGATATCCTTTCTACTTCGCTCACATATACAATGGCCAACAGGAGCTATAATAACCTCGGGTTTGGTGTTTCGCTAAAGATGGGCCCGGTTCAGTTCTATACCATCGCCGACCAGCTACCCCTGTCGTGGGTTAAATTTGAAAGCATCGAAGACGATATTTCTTTCCCAATGCCCAACAGGCTCGATTTTATTAATGTCAGGTTCGGGATTAACCTGTTGTTTGGTAAGGTGAAGCAGAAGGTGAACGATAAACCAATGTTACTTGAGTAGAAGGAGGCAGAGGTGTATTTCAGACTGATATTATTTGTAATCCTATTTTACCTGCTGGTAAGGCTGGTAAAACAGTTCCTGTCGCAGCCCGGCAAAGAAAAGGAAGATAAGGTTAATTATAGTAGCTCTGCCAGGAAAATCCGGAAGGATGTGGGAGACTATGTTGATTTTGAAGAAACAGACAGGAGAAAGAGTCAAAAATAGAGGCTGTATTAAAAGTATAATACTCTTGTCATCCCGAGCGAATGCGAGGGATCTAAATGTTTTATAATCAAGACCTGGATTCCTCGCATTCGCTCGGAATGACAAAGATTGTACCCTTATAATACACCCCCTAATGCCGTTATTTTTTAAGTTTGCGGGCAAGGTTATTAGCGAAAACAAATTCATTCAGTGGGTTACAGTCAGAATTCAGGATATCTTCCCTTGTCCCTTCCCACCATAGTTTACCGCCGCTCATAAATACAATTTTCTCACCAATTTCCATTACCGAGTTCATATCGTGGGTATTAACTATGGTGGTCATATTAAACTCCTCGGTAAGATCTTTAATCAGGTTGTCGATTAATATCGCTGTTATCGGGTCGAGTCCTGAGTTTGGTTCATCGCAAAAGAGGTATTTTGGATTAAGGGCAATGGCCCGTGCAATTGCCACCCGCTTTTGCATTCCGCCCGACAATTCTGACGGGAACAGTTTATTTGAGTTTAGAATATTTACTCTTGCCAGGCATGCATTTACCCTGTCGAGCTTATGTTCGCGCTCATAGTTTGTAAACATATCGAGTGGAAATATTACATTTTCCTCTACTGTAAGTGAGTCAAAAAGTGCTGAGCCCTGGAAGAGCATCCCTATTTCCTGTCTCACTTCCCGTTTTCCATTATTGTCAAGACCTGTGAAGTTGGTTTCACCAAACCATATTTCACCTGAATCAGGCTCTATAAGTCCGGCAATCGATTTAAGTAAAACTGTTTTACCTGATCCGCTGCGTCCAATAATAAGGTTGGTTTTACCCCGTTCGAATGATGTGGTAACATTTTTAAGCACAGTTTGCTCGCTATATGCCTTGGATATATTCCTGACTTCAATCATGATAGCAGCAGCTGGGTAAGAATTACATTAAAAAGCAGAATCATAATACAGCTATACACAACTGCTTTTGTGCTGGCCCTGCCCACTTCAAGCGATCCCCCTTTTACGTTATATCCCTGGTAAGCTGAGATGCTGGTGATAAGAAAAGCAAAGACCACAGTTTTTATGAGAGTATAGTATACATAATAGGGTATAAATGCATACTGAACTCCATAAATGAAATCCTGCGATGATACCACACCTGTTGCCGTGCCGGCAAGCCATCCACCGAATATTCCTACAGTTATGCTGAGCAGGGTTAGCAGGGGATTGAATAATACAGTAGCAATTATCTTTGGAAGGACTAGGTAGGATGAGGAGTTAACCCCCATCATATCCAGGGCATCAATCTGCTCGCTTACCCTCATAGTCCCAAGCTGGGATGCAATACTCGATCCAACCTTTCCGGCCAGTATAAGAGCAACCATGGTAGAAGAGAATTCGAGTATTATTGAATCGCGGCACCCGAGCCCGATAAGGTAGCTTGGGTAAATGGGATTATCTGTATTATATGCTGTCTGAAGGGTAATTACAGCACCCATAAAAAGGGAGATAATTGCCACTATACCAATTGAGTTTAGTCCGAGCAGGACAAATTCTTTCATTGTGGCCCTGTAGTATACTCCTGCCTTTTCGGGTCGGGAGAAAACCCTGCCCAGCATAATAAAATAGCTTCCAATGCCAGCGATTATTCTCATATGCATAAAGATAAAATATAAAAGGATAAAGTAAAAAGGATAGGAACGAAACCCGACAAATAAAGACAGGATGTACGAAGAATACGAAAAGATTTTTTTAATTTCTATATTTGCACTACATTCATAAAAAGCAATTCAGCCCACTATGAAAAACAGGTACATAGTAATTATGGCCGGAGGTATTGGAACCCGCTTCTGGCCTTTAAGCCGTAATAAAAGACCGAAACAATTTCTGGATATACTGAATGACGGAACAACGCTGATACAGGATACCGTAAGTCGTTTCGACGGCCTCTGTCCGAGGGAAAATATATATGTTGTTACTTCCCAGGATCACAGGGACCTGGTTATTGAACAGGTTGATATACCTGAAGAGAATATACTGTCGGAACCCATGAGGAGAAATACAGCTCCATGTATTGCCTATGCTGCATTCAGGATACAGAGCAGGAACCCGGATGCAATAATGGTTGTGAGTCCTGCTGACCATCATATTACTGAAGAAGAGAATTTCAGGAGTGTAATAGATGAGAGTTTCAGGTTTGTTGCCGAGGACGAATCAATGCTTACCCTGGGAATTGAGCCCGACAGGCCGGAGACCGGCTATGGGTATATACAGGCGAATACCAAAAAGGCAGTTAAGAATTATCAGAATATTACAAGGGTAAAAACCTTTACCGAGAAGCCCGATCGTGAACTGGCACAGGCTTTCCTGGATAGCGGCGATTTCTACTGGAACTCGGGGATTTTTATCTGGAAAGCCCGGACAATAATTAATGCTTTTGAGAAGTACCTTCCCGATATTTATACAACTTTTGATGAGTTCAGGGCCGATTTCGGAACCGAAAAAGAAGAGGAAATCATAGGGAGGGTTTATTCGGAGTGCTCCAGTATATCTATTGATTACGGCATAATGGAGAAGGCAGAAAATGTTTATGTAAAAGGTACTTCGTTTGGATGGTCCGACCTGGGAACCTGGGGCTCGATAGCTGGCCACAGCATTCCTGACACTGACGGCAATATTGGGAATATGGCTTCAGTTTTTGGATATGGGCTTAAAAACAGTATTGTAAGGCTTCCGCAGGGTAAGATAGCTGTTTTACAGGATCTCAGCGACTATATAGTTGTTGACTCGGGAGATGTGCTTATGGTGGTAAAACGTGAAGAAGAACAAAATATTAAAAGCATAATTGAGGATATCAGGGAGAAGAGAGGCGAAGATTACCTCTAGTTGGGCAGGGGGAGAGATATTGTCTCTTAGATAAATAAAAAAAGGAACGCTGGATTTAGCGTTCCTTATATTTTATACCCGTGGCAGATTATTAATATTCCCAGAGGTCGTGTTCAAAATCCATAAGTTCATTTTTTATCTTCTCGGCCTCATAAAGAACATCTTTCCCCAGCTTATACTGGTTGAGCAGCCTGTCGTTATAAACGTTTGATTCGGCATATATTGTACTTGAGAACCTTCGCTGGATAAAGAGGTCGTCAAAAGAAAGCCGCTGGGCATCGTTGAACCTGTTATATGACTCGTGTTGAGCAAAAGCATCCCTGAAATCTTCATACTTGATCCAGAACAGCTGGCGTCTTGAGATACGGTTCATCTCATCATCAAAGAAGACCCTGATAGGGCAAAGGCCAATAATCCTTACGTCCATCTTCGAATGTTTCTTGTCAAAATACCATTCTTCAAGAACAAGCAGCTGGCGTATCTCTTCGGGCCTTGGCGGGTTGTATATTACGGTATCCTTTAATTCACCGGTCATTAATTGCACCTGGGTGGTATCTGACATTGCTCCCATAGCTCTTTCGATATCAGTGTAGGTAACACTGGCAGTCATGTTGTCAGTGTCGTAGGCATTGATTGATCCTGATTTCAGTTCGCCAAGTATTACGCTAACAAGACTCATCCGTCCGTCGGGAGTGGTTGTTGTAGGATAATAGAGAGGCAGATTCATCTTCTCCCTGAGGTCAACCATCCTGGTTAATCTTTTAGACCATATCACATCTGCTTCGCGGAGGAAGGAGTAGGGTATGGCCGAATTGTCGGTAATTGATTTTGCGTAAATATCTCCAAAGGATTGACTGAACCCGGCAGAAGATATAAAGAGAATCAGAAGGCTAAAAAGAACATATCTTTTCATGATATAAAGTCTGTTTATTATTGTATTGTTAATATAAGCGATGGTATTTTAACAGTTTTACCATCGGGACCCTGGGCATAAATACCCGTAATATAAAGTTTTTGTCCCCTGGTTAGTGAATTAATCAATTCTTTCTGATCGGCAGTCAGCCTGTTGGAAGTAGATTCTGAAACCACATCGAATCCCCTCCTTACTATTTGCAGGTTAAACTTGGTAACGGTGTATGTTACGTCGAATTCGAAGTCAGGTTGAACTGCAAACACACCCTGTTGCAAAGCTGCTTTTGCCTTCGTTACATTTCCGTCAGAGGTAAGATCGGCAAATTGTGCAATTGGAGGGGGAATGCTTTTTACCCTGAAAGTATAGGGAGGGAAGCGCATACGTTCGCCATTTACAACGGCACTTACGTTAACAGAGGCTTCCTGTCCGACTGTTTGCGGCCTGGCAACCCATTCGCCCCGGTAGTTTTGCAATTTGCCCCTTTTAATGGTACCGTTATTCATGGTAGCACTGATTGCCTCTGATCCAACGCCCGGCACTGATATATCGATCGGGTTATCAATACCTGCATAAAGAACGTTCATAGCTGTTGGCGACACAACCACGTTGGGTGCACCAACGGTATATGTGGCTTCAAAGGGGTAACTTATAACAGATCCGTCGGGGGCATCCATATTAATTAAGCCTCCCCATTTCCTATCTCCTATTGATGAAGCTGGTTTCCTGTATATACCCCGTCCCCATTCATCGGTATCGAGGGTTTCGTAATCTCCCACCATTTCGTAGGTTTGTGTACCATCAGCATTCTGAGATGTTTTGTACTGTCCCACGTAGATCCTGGGCTTCTTTGTAGTATCGGTAGCGGCGATAAAAACCGAAGCCTGGTACTGGTTGCCTCTCATTACGTAGCTTGAAGGCGTAATAACAGTAGGAACCAGTTTATTAAATTTAAATGATGAAGCATCAATCTGGTTATATAAGAAATTCAGAACATCGGTTTCGGCGTTTCTTACATCAACCTGGAGCTTTGAGAGTATTGTAATTACAGCAACAAGAGGGAGGGCATGGAATGTATTGTTTTCCCATCGCTCAACTGAGCCATCAGTTGCTCTCCCGTCGTCGGTATTAAGGCTTTCTATAACAGATTGTTCAACAGTTACGTTTTCACCGTCAACAGTCTCAACAAGGAATTCCCTGAAATCGTTTATAAGTGCCCGTATCTCGTTTGCTTTACCGTTTTCGTCCGAGCCGATCAGAATTTCTGAGGGGATGTTGTTCTCGTCTATCTTTTCGACATGGTCGATATGAATCTCCCTGCCAACAATAGCTTCGGTATCATCGCCTTCAGCCTCTTTAATAATCTCAATCTTAATATCCTGCAGGTAATCAAACAATTCGTTTGCTCTCTCCTTAACGGCCACAGCCTTTGATCTCCACGGACCGGCTTTTACAGGGTTTTCGTTAAAGGCTCTTTCGAACTCTTCGTAGGTAATATTGTTTTTTGCCTCATAGTTGGCAACAGTCTTTGTAAGACCCTTGTCGACGTTTTTAAATGCTTCCACGGCTTCTTTTGATACGTTCAGCGCCAGCATGGCTGTTAGCACCAGGTACATCATGCCGATCATTTTTTGCCGCGGGGTTTCTTTTCCGTGTCCCATATTCTGGAAATTAGGTTAAAGAGAGCTTATTATTTAACATTCATTGCTGACAGCATATTGCCATATACCTCGTTAAGAGCAGCAAGGTTCTGATTCAACAGACCAATGTGCTGGCGATATTTAGCTGCATCTTCGGCCGAGTCTTTAAGATCGGTTAGCATACTTTGAACACCTTTCATCAGGGTTTCAGCATCTTTAACCTGCTCGTTGGCTCCTTTTAGCTGGAGTTCGTAGACGGCATTAAGTGCTGACAGGTTTTTGTTGAGTGCCTCCAGCTTTTCCTGGTATGATTTTCCACCTACCTCTATTTTAGAGAGAGAGTCGGTCATATGCTGGTAATTGCTGCCTGTATCGCTGATTATTTTTGCGGTATTCTGGTAGGAGTCGTCGAGTCTGCCAAGCGAGGCACCCAGTGCTTCACTTTTTTCGTCGTATACCCTGGTATGCTTACCTACAGTTTCGGCTGCTCCTTTAACTTTTTCTGCAAATTCGTTGGTTGCAGCAGTTACATCACCCATTGCATTAAGGTTACCGGTTGTGGTATTAAGTTTTTTAAGTCCTTTTCCAAGGCTGTCAAACACATCAGGAGTAATTTCTGCACTGGCAAGCATCTCGTCAAATTTTGCAAGAGCTGCGGATCCGCCGCCGCCACCACTAACTGCATGTGATCTTGATGCCTGTAAGGCCATTTCTTCTTCATCGTCAGGAACACCGGCCAGCTCTGGATAAACGAGCGACCAGTCAACCTCCTCATGCAGAGGTTCGAAAGCAGAGAAGAAGAAAATTATAGCTTCAGTACAGAGACCGATAAAAAGGAAAAGACCGGCCATTGGATAGTGCTGGATTTTAAACAATGCTCCAACAATTACGATGGAAGCTCCAATACCGTAAAGTTTCGACATGAAGTTTTTCCATCCGCTACTTTGAACAATTTCTGCTAGGCTCATATACCTGGTTTTTAAGGTTATTTCTATTGATTAGTATGGGTTTAGTTGACACCTATAAAGTCTCTGACGTTACGGAAACCGATAAAACACTTAGCACTATCCTGGTACTCAAAATCCCTGGTGCTTGTTTGCAGGAAGTAACCTATGTCTTTCCATGAACCACCCCTGATAACTTTTCTCTTCAGGATCGGAGGATCCTCCGGTTTTGCGTTATACTGGTAGTCCGGGTTAAGATCATGTGTGAATATATAGGCTGAAGGGTGGTAAGCACACCTTGTCCATTCAGCAACATTACCGGCCATATCATAAAGACCAAACTCGTTTGGTTCGAATGAAGCAACTTTGGCTGTATAAACCTCGCCATCGTCAATGTAATTTCCCCTGAGTGGCTTGAAGTTTGCCAGGAAGCATCCCTTGTAGTTACGCGTATAGGGTCCGCCCCATGGGAACTTTGAAAGATCAAGATTACCGCGGGCTGCATATTCCCATTCTGTTTCGAGGGGAAGCCTGTAGGCGTGAACGTCATTAAGACCCTGTGACCTGAGGGCAGAATTAAGGTACTCGGTACGCCAGATACTGAAGGCATTTGCCTGCTTCCAGGTAATACCCACAACGGGATAATTGTCGTATGACGGGTGCCAGAAGTATAGCGAGGCAAAGGGATCGTTAAATGAATAAGTGAAATCTCTTATCCAGGCAAGGGTGTCGGGGTATACATTAACCTCATCATTCATAATAAATGACGACCTGTTTACAACGTCAGTTACCGTTCCGTCCATGTTGGTAACCTGTCCTTCATATTCGCCTGTTTCGGCATTATACCTGCTTTTGGCAGCCTGCTTATAGTCAACCCAGAAATATGAATAATTCAGTTTCCTGACATCAACCTGCTTCCTGTTATTGAACCTTTCCTCCGGAGGATAATACATTTCCTCCATTATATCTTTTATTTCCTGGTTCTTAAGATCGATCTTTTCTTCCCAGTTAAGCAGGGGGGGGTCAATTTCGTTACCTTCTTCATCAACGGCAAAAAACTGGTAGTCAGCTATTGCTGCTTCACCAAGCTTTGTCCTGAGGATGGAGTCGCGCACCCAGTAAACAAATTGGCGATACTTATTATTGGTAATTTCGGTCTGGTCCATCCAGAATGCGTTAACGGTAACCGACTTGGAAACAGTATTCATGGCACTTACTGCATCCTGGTCGCTGGGACCAATAATAAAGTTTCCTGCCGGAATAAATGACATTTCAAAGGGTTCAGGTTCGAAGAATTTCTTTCTTCCTTGTACTCCAACAAGTTCACCGTTATTTCCAGGTCCACAGGCTGTAAAGAAAATTGAGACCGTAAGAACTAAAAGGATTGCCTTTTTCATATTTGATCAGAGTTTAATACTGCAAGTAAGTTAATTTTTTTCAATAATCATAAAAATCGAATACTTTTGTAGCGCATCGAACTCCTCCCCAAACTAAGGTCAAAACAGTAGTTTACGAGAAATTCGTGACTGCCGGAAGTACTCTTTCTAATATCGTTTAAAGGGAAGTCATAAGCATAGCTAATTCGTATCCCGTTATACAATTCTATTCCAAATAATCCGGTCAACGCATCTCCGGCTCTATAGGAAACGCCGCCCCAAACTTTTTTATTGTACCTGACAATGGTATTAACAGTTGCCTGCAACATTTTTGCATCGCTGTAAATCAGCACTGAAGGTAATAATTCGAATGAAGGATTGGGCAGCCTGAGGTTGTAGCCGGCCATAGCATAATACTGGCGCGGAATAAAGGGAGTTCCCTTGGTATATTTTAAGCCGGGTTCGTTGAGGTGGGTAACAGAAATACCGGCATAGTAGTCGCGGGTGCTGTAATAAACTCCCACTCCCATATCAAAGGCAAGAATGCTCTCTTTGCCTTCAGGAATAAGCGGATCGCCACTTGGAGGGGTGAATGATTCGCCACCCGGAATATTCCAGGTAGGATCAATGGCTTTATTAAAAATACCAAGATTGGTTCCGATACCGAGTTTCCCCTGGCCTATATCCATAATATATGAATATACCAGGTGCAGCGAATTGTCGATGTCAAAGCCTGTGCGGTCGTTTACTATTGAAATACCCACACCAGACTGTATGCCAAAGGGCCTTACAGCTGCATTTACATGGAAAAGAGTGGTGGAGGGAGCTCCTTCAAAACCAACCCATTGCTGGCGGGTCATTGCCGTTGCACAAATCATACCTGAGTTTCCGGCCGATCCGGGGTTATAGAGAGTCTGGTTAAACATAAACTGGCTGGATACCGGATCTGTCTGCCCCTTCAGAAGCATGAACGATCCTGCCAGAAATGTTATTATCAGTAAGCTCTTTCTCATTTATTTAATTCCTGTTTCCAACAAATAGCCTGGTTGGGACTAATATAACTTCTAAAGAAAATAAAAATTATACTTCGACCCAAAAAATACTCAAAAATTAGGCCATAATACCTAATACTTTTGACTGACGACTGAAATATACGGATGAGAGTACTTATTGTTACAAAAATTGCAAAGCTTTTTTTTTATTTTCCTGATACTGCTCTCAGCCATCTGCCCGGAATTTCTCCTTCATTGGCTTTAAGATAATCTTTATGAGAACAGGCTAAATACCATGGTTTACCTTTAGTTGCTTTTATTTCCATCCACCACCTTCCGGTAACAGTGCTTTTTACAAAGAGGAGTTCTTCCTCAAGGTCGTCAATACTAACATGATACTGTACAAAGCGTCCATTCCTGTCGTTGCCGATCAGCCCCGCCTCGGGCGTTCTCTGGACTACCCCTTCAAGCATAAACCACAGCAGCTGTGCAGCAAGTGCCGAAGTCTGGTTGCGGCTGTCAAGAATTGGGTTGACCTCAAAAATACCGAATATTTTAAGCCTGTCGCTAAGACCGGCATACCTGGCCAGCAGGCATATCTCTTCTGTATAGAAGCCGTTTGGAGATGGTGCAAATGTTCCGGGAGCATCAGATTGCCTGACAGAGGAAATATCGAAGGTAATAAGTTCCGAATCCCTGAAAACAGGCTCTGTTTCGCTTATTTCGGACCTTGCTTCTCCAATTCTTACAAGATCGTGGTTTAATTTTCTGAGCCTGTTAATTGCCTGTTGATCATTTATATAGGTCTGGTAACCAATGCCTGTGTACCTTCTGAGCCCTGATTTACTGTTGTATAGTATTTCACTCAGGTAGTTAAAAGAATCAGGTTCGTCTTTCTCGGCCACAAAATCAATCCTGGAGTCGGCGTTTGACCAGTTATAGGATTCGAGGTTCTCGGAAAGAACTTTATCCAGGGCACTCATTACAGCGCTTGATCCGCCGAGGATAAGCACCTGGCATTCTTCTTTAAGCAGGTGGTTTACCACATCATAAAGAGCTGCAAGTGAGTCTTCGAAGCGGGGTCCCTGCTTGAGGTTTCCAAGATCTGCTATTTTGTTTTTCCCGGGCAGGCGGGCCAGGGTATAAAGCGATTCTCTTATTTTATCGGGTCCCTGGCTTGATCCTTTATTGGGCGATCTGCGATCGTCGGGAACACCAATTATTGCCAGTTTGAAGCCTGAAATATTATTTAGAGGTTTACTGGCAGTGCTTATGCTAAGGTTGTGTGCGAGTGTTGAGGGCTCGGCAATATGACTCCAGAGAGGTTTCTCAATACTAACGGGGTCCAGGTAATCTGTAAGGTTAATCATTTTAGATCTGCTACTTTTTTTTCGATCTCGAACCCTTTTCAATCAGCTGCAAACAATCCTCCTCCGTAAGTGTGGCAGGATCCGTATTTCGAGGAATTTTATAATTTTTCTTCTTATACGCTATATATGGCCCGTAGCGGCCATTAAGTACAGAAATTTCTCCAAAAGTACTGATTGTCCTGTTTTTATCTCCTTCTCTTTTTTCACTGATAAGTTCAATGGCTCTTTCAGTGCTTATTTCAAGCGGATCATCAACACCTTTCTGCAAGGAATAGAATTTATTATCATGCTTAACGTAGGGCCCAAACTTTCCGAGGCCAACCACAAGAGGTTTTCCTTCAAAATCACCTATTTCTCTCGGAAGCTTAAAAAGTTCGAGAACTTCTTCAAGGCTTATTGTTTCAATTAACTGGCCTTTTCTGAGGCTCGCATAGCGGGGTTTTTCATCGTCTGCTGAAGATCCTATCTGGGCAACCGGCCCGAATCTTCCCATTCTGACGCTTACGGGAAAACCGCTTACAGGATCATTGCCCAGTTCGCGCACACCTGTTTTACGACTGCTCTCCTCCAGGGTTTTTTCGACCTTTGCATGGAATGGTTTATAAAACTTATCGAGCATATCTGTCCAGGATATTTTTCCCTCGGAGATGCGGTCGAACTGCAGCTCTACATTGGCAGTAAAATGGAAGTCGAAAATATCATTAAAGTTCTCAACAAGGAAATCATTTACAATCATGCCTATGTCCTGCGGAAATAATTTTGCCTTCTCTGAGCCTGCATTTTCTGTTTTAACAGCTTCTTTTATTACTCCCGCAACAAGCTTTATCATTCTCAGGTTTCTCTTTGTACCGGGGCGGTCTTCCCTTGCCACGTAGCCCCTGTTCTGAATGGTTGAAATAACCGGGGCATAGGTTGAGGGGCGGCCAATTCCCAGTTCTTCCATCCTTTTTACAAGGCTTGCTTCGGTAAACCTTGGCGGGGGTGCTGTAAATCTCTCAATAGCTGTAATTTCGTTATAGTGGAGATTCATGCCCGGGGTAAGCGGCGGGATTACCGAAGTGCTTTCACCGTTACCATTATCTGTTGATTCCCTGTATACCTTGAGGAAACCGTCAAATTTTATTACTTCGCCCTGCGCAAAGAAACCTGTTTCTGAATTTGAAAGGGCAATCGATATTGTTGTTTTTTCAACCCTGGCATCACTCATCTGTGATGCGAGAGTCCGTTTCCAGATTAGCTCGTAGAGCCTTTTTTCCTGCTTGCTTCCCGGAACGTCCCTGCTATCCATATATGTTGGCCGGATAGCCTCGTGAGCTTCCTGGGCACCTTTTGATTTTGTTTTAAACTGGCGCGCCTTCGAGTATTCTTCACCGAATTCAGATTTTATAACTGACGCAGCCGTGTTAATAGCCATCTGCGAAAGATTGGTTGAATCGGTTCTCATGTAGGTAATCTTTCCTGCTTCGTAGAGTTTCTGGGCCACTGACATGGTTTGTGCCACCGAGAAACCCAGCTTCCGGTATGCTTCCTGCTGAAGGGTGGATGTTGTAAAAGGTGGTGAAGGAGATTTGGTGGCGGGCTTTACGCTAACATCTTTTACGGTAAACTGTGCATCTGCACAGATCCTGAGAAATTCGCCAGCATCACCCTGTACCGGGAACTTTTTGTTTGTTTCGGCATTCAGTAGGCCTTCGTCGCCCCCAATTGCTGTAAAGCGGAATTCACCCATTACCCTGAAAGAAGATTCAGGGTTAAAAGAGATAATCTCCCTTTCCCTTTCAACCAGGAGCCTTAAGGCTACAGACTGTACCCTGCCTGCTGACAGTGCCGGCTGTACCTTACGCCAGAGGATGGGAGAAATTTCGAAACCCACCAGCCGGTCAAGTACCCTTCTGGCCTGCTGGGCATTAACCACGTCATGGTTAACGTTGCGCGGGTTCTTTACGGCTTTTTCGATTGCCTCCTTTGTAATCTCGTGAAATACTATTCTGCGTGTGTTTTCTTCTGTAAGCCTGAGAACCTCCATAAGGTGCCAGGCAATGGCCTCTCCCTCGCGGTCTTCGTCAGATGCCAGCCACACAAGCCTGCTGTCTTTAACATGCTTTTTCAGTTCGGCGACAATCTTCTTTTTATCAGGCGGAATAATATACTCAGGCTTAAACCCGTTCTCAATATTGATACCAATATTTTTCTTACTAAGGTCACGTATATGTCCAAAGCTGCTTACAACCCTGAAGTCTTTACCAAGAATCTTTTCTATTGTTTTAGCTTTTGCAGGCGACTCAACAATAACCAGGTTTCCACTCATATCCATCTTAAATTGTGTTCGCAAAATGCGGCACAAAGTAAAGCATTTATGAATCCAAGTTCAAATTTCTGACAAATAATTCTTTAAATTTTATTTAGTACTTTTGATGCAAACTTCCGTTTAATATGTCAACGAGCAATAACAAATATCGCAAATATGTAAGGTGGTTCTGGGTTCTTTTCGCAGCTCCCTTTGTGTTGATAGTAACCCTCTTTATCCTTATCTCAAACGAGGTTTTCGGTCCGATGCCTACTTTTGAACAGCTCGAAAACCCCGATAATAACCTTGCTGCAGAAGTATATTCGGCCGATGGAGTATTGCTGGGTAAGTTTTACCTGCAAAACAGGAGCTGGACCGACTTTGAAGAATTATCTCCTCATATGGTTGATGCCCTGATAGCTACCGAAGATATCAGGTTTTACCGGCACTCGGGAATAGATTTCAGGGGACTGGCCAGGGTAGTGGTAAAATCAATATTGATGGGAAGGAATACCGGAGGCGGCTCAACTATTTCGCAGCAGCTTGCCAAGAACCTCTACAATACACGTGCGCGTATGATGGGCGAAACCGGGAAGCGTGGAATATTTAACCTGTTTATAGCCAAATTCAAGGAGTGGGCAACCGCGGTAAGGCTTGAGCGCAACTATACCAAGGAGGAAATTATGATTATGTACCTTAATGTATATGATTTCCTTTATAATGCTGTCGGGATTAAATCAGCTGCCCAGGTATATTTTAATACTACACCTGATTCTCTGAACATTGAGCAATCTGCCATGTTTGTGGGGATGCTTAAGAATTCGGCGGTATTTAATCCCAGGAGAAATCCTGAAAGAATGTTCGAGAGAAGAAACCTTGTTCTCTCGCAGATGGTTAAATACGGATACCTTGACAGGAATGTGGCAGATTCGCTATCACTACTGCCTTTCGATCTGGATTTTAAGGAGCAGGCTCATGACAAGGGTATGGCTACTTATTTCAGGGCCTATCTGCAGAAGACAATGATTGAATATGAACCCGAGAGGTCGATGTATATTTTTGACCAGGATTACGAGGACGATCTTGCAGAATGGGAGAATAATCCCCTGTTTGGATGGTGCAGAAAGAATAAAAAGCCTGACGGATCAAATTATAATCTCTACGAGGATGGCTTAAAAATTTATACCACTCTCGACTCGAGGATGCAAAAATATGCAGAAGAAGCAATTTTTGAGCACCTTTCGAATGGTCTGCAGCCTGATTTTGATTACCAGTCGAAAAGTTTCAGGAGACCTCCTTACAGCAACGATCTTTCGGCAGAGGATATTAAAGGTATAATGCAGAGCTCAATCCGCAGGACCGACAGGTACCAGGCGATGAGGAGGGCCGGAATTGATGAAGACTCGATAAACCTTGCATTCAATACAAAGGTACCTATGAGCCTCTTTACCTGGAAGGGGGATGTGGACACAGTACTTACACCTTATGATTCTGTATATTATTACAAGCATATAGTGAGGTCGGCAATAATGGCAATGGATCCGCATACAGGTTATATTAAGGCTTATGTGGGAGGACCCGATTACAGGTACTTTAAATATGATGCAGTAAGCCAGCAGAGGAAGCAGGTTGGATCAACCATTAAACCTTTCCTTTACACGCTGGCGATGCAGGATGGCTATTCTCCATGTTACGAGGTGGCCAACATACCCCGTACATTTGATATTCCCGGCGATACTGTTCCATGGTCGCCAAGAAGCTCAGGGCCAAGAGAATACCATGGTAAAATGGTAACCCTGAAATGGGGCCTGGCAAAATCGGAGAACTATATTTCTGCCTGGCTGATGAAGCAGTTTACGCCGCAGGCTGTTGTAGATATTATGAGCCGGATGGGGATTAATACAAGGAATGACTACGTTGAGGCAGTACCTTCAATATTCCTCGGTACTGGCATTATTAAGCTGAGGGAAATGGTAGGTGCCTTCGGAACCTTTGCCAACGGGGGAGTATATACCGAGCCTATTCCGGTAACACATATTGAAGATAAGAATGGCAATATCCTGGCAAGGTTTACACCCCGCGTTGAAGAGATTATGACAGAAGAACATGCCTACCTTATGCTGAACCTCCTGCAGGGAGTTGTAAATGGCGGAACAGGAGTAAGGCTAAGAACAGTTTATGAATTACACAGCGAGATTGGAGGTAAAACAGGAACAACCCAGAATCATTCAAACGGATGGTTTATGGGTATTACTCCCAACCTGGTTGGGGGCGTTTGGAGCGGCTGGGAAGACCAGGGAATACACTTCGAGAATATAACACTGGGACAGGGATCAAATATGGCACTTCCTGTTTTTGGCTTGTTCCTGCAGAAGATTTACGCAGATCCTGAGCTTGGCATTATGGAAGCCGATGTGTTTGAAAAACCACCGGGATTCAATATGGAGCTCGACTGTGATAAGCTGAAAGAAGAAAAGCCTGTTCAGAACAGGTTCGGGATTGAAGAATTTTAAGCGAAGAGCTTGCGAACCAGGTGTTCTACCTTACCTGCTTCCACAATTTCGATCTGTACCCTGCCTATATCTGACTTCCTGTTGTAGCTGGAAATAAATATCTTCTCAAACCCAAGCCGGGCGGCTTCCTTTACGCGCTGGTCTATATGACTTACCGGTCTTATTTCACCACTCAGGCCAGTTTCGCCCGCAAAGCATGTCTTCCTGCTGATAGGAATGTCGAGGTTAGACGATAAAACGGCACTTATCACAGACAGGTCGATGGCCGGGTCGCTTACCTTGAGTCCTCCGGCTATATTCAGAAACACATCCTTGATACCGAGCTTAAAACCGGCCCTTTTCTCCAGTACTGCAAGCAGCATATTAAGTCTTCGTATGTCGAAGCCGGTTGAGCTCCGCTGGGGTGTACCGTATACCGCACTGCTCACAAGCGACTGTGTTTCGATCATAAAGGGCCTTATGCCATCTATTGTGGAGGCAATGGCAATGCCGCTTAATTCTTCAGAGTGCTGGTTAATAAACATCTCGCTGGGGTTGGGCACCTCCCTTAAGCCTGATGATAACATTTCGAAGATCCCTATTTCGCTGGTTGATCCAAAGCGGTTTTTGGCAGCCCTTAGTATGCGGTAAATATAATTGTTGTCGCCCTCAAACTGGAGAACAACATCAACAATGTGCTCCAGTATTTTTGGTCCGGCAATAGTACCGTCCTTTGTAATATGGCCTATCAGGAGTACAGGTGTGCCGGTTTGCTTTGCATATTTTAAAAGGAGGGCAGCAGATTCCCTCACCTGGCTTATTGATCCTGCCGACGACTCAATAGTTGATGTGCTGATGGTTTGGATACTATCAATAACAAGCAGGTTGGGTTTCAGCTCCTCTGTCCGGCTAATAATGTCTTCAAGTGATGTTTCGCTGTAAATATAACACTGGTCATTGGAGTCTGTCAGCCTTTCAGACCTTAGCTTGATCTGTTCGCCGCTCTCCTCTCCCGAAACATACAGTATCTTCTTCCCGCTCATTTTCATGGCCAGCTGCAGGGCCAGGGTCGATTTTCCTATGCCCGGTTCGCCACCAAAAAGCAGGAGTGAGCCCGGTACCAGTCCGCCACCCAGTATCCTGTCTATCTCTGAGTGCCCGGTGCTGATTCTTTTGCTTTGCGATGAGGTGATTTCATTAATCGCTTCGGGCCTTGATGCACTCTCCCTGAACGAATGCGATCCTGCCGTTTTTTTGACAGAGAGCTCTTCAATATATGTATTCCATTCTCCGCACGAAGGGCACCTGCCTATCCATTTTGGTGAATCGACACCGCAGTTGCGGCAAACATAAACTGTTTTAGTTTTGGCCATTTTCAGCTTCGGGTTGATAGGCGTCTCTTAGTTTTACTTTCTTCCCGCCAAAGATTTTAAAGATAGAAAATGTACCCAGAACTGCAATAAGAATTAATTGCGATTCGTGGGACAGGGTTGCATAAACCAGTCCATCGGCGAGGGGAATATTATATACAACAAAGAGCCCTCTTGATACCATCCAGTGAAAAGCTCCTATTCCGCCCTGAACGGGCGCAGCCATTGCAAGGCTGCCGGTTACAAGAAGAAAGATACCATCTACCAGGCCGAGACCGGAGGTGGCCGGGATCATAAATACTATAACCCAGGTCATCAGGGTATAGCTTGTCCATATAATAATGGTATGAAGTATAAATTCGAGCTTATGTTCTATCCTGGCAAAGGCCCTGAGCCCGTTAAATATACCTTTAAATAGAACTGATATCTTTCTGAAAAATGCGAAGCCGGCTAATTTTGACCTGAAACGGAACAGCAGGAATATAACTGCAAGGATTACCAAAGCTGAAATAAGAAAAAACATCCCTGCAGAACCAAAGATGCCGGCAATCTTGTCGCCAAGCGGTAAAATTACATCGTTTCTCAGGAAGGAAGCCATCAGGTCGTTCCTCAGGATAAGCATAAAAAGCAGGATAATCAGTAAACTCAGGAAGTCGAAAGCCCTTTCGGCTATTACTGTACCCACAAGTTTATCGACGGCTATTTTTTCTTTCCTGCCAAGGGCCACACAGCGGGTTATTTCACCCAGCCTCGGGAATCCGAAATTTACCAGGTAACCTGTTAAGAGGGCGTGATAAGTAGACCATAAGCGTGGTTTATGGCCGAGTGGAATAATTATAAGAATCCACCTCCTGGCCCTGCTGAAAAAGGCAAGTATTGAAAAGGCAAAAGAGATAAGGATCCAGGAGTATTCTGCTTCTTTGATCTGCTGCCATACCTCACCCAGGTCAACTTTTCTGAAAGCAAGGTAAAGCAATACTATACTAAGGAATAAAAAGACCAGGATCTTAAGACCCTCTTTTATCTTTTCTTTCAAGATCAGATCAGTTTGTTTGTTGCTGTATCAGGAAATACAAGGCTGGGTTTGAAAGATTTTGCTTCTTCAAAATCGATCATTGCATATGAAATAATAATAATTACATCGCCTACAGCTGCTTTCCTGGCAGCAGGTCCGTTAAGACATATCTTGCCGGATCCCCTTTCACCTTTTATTACATAGGTTTCCAGTCTTTCCCCGTTGTTAATATTAACAATCTGTACCTTCTCGTTCTCAAGTATGTTTGATGCATCCATCAGGTCTTCGTCGATGGTAATACTTCCTACGTACTGAAGATTAGCTTCGGTAACCGAAACCTTGTGAATTTTTGATTTTACTACTTCAATCCACATAACACCCCCGCAATTATTTATAGTGCAAAGTTAATCAACCTTTTAATAACTGAAAAGAAAACTCAACATTATCGATCAACCTGATTTCACCGGCATAAACAGCTATACACCCGAAATATTGCCTGTCGGGCGACAGCAGAGATCCCGGGCTTACCTTCCTAAGGTTCACATTATCAACAACATCAAAGTATTCCACCGTAAATCCAGGGGTAGAATTTATTGTATCGGAGATGATTTTTTCCGCCATCGAAAGTTGTGACGGGGAATGGAGCCTGCTGTTTTCCTTAAGCGTACGGTATATTACAGATGCAGCAGAGCGCTGATCGGGCGCCAGTCTTTCATTCCTTGAACTCATGGCCAGGCCATTTGGCTCTCTCAGTACAGGACAGGAAACAATATCTATTGCCATACCCAGCTTGCGGACCATGGTTCTTATTATGGTGAGCTGCTGGAAATCTTTCTGACCAAAGTAGGCCTTCCCCGGCCTTACTGCTTCAAACAGCAGTTTTACTACCCTTACTACACCCTCAAAGTGTCCGCTGCGGTATTTGCCTTCCATTACTTTATCCAGACCTTCAAGATCGAGCTCAAAGCTTTTTTCATCCCTGTATAAATCGCTGTATTCAGGTGTAAAGACTATATCATCGGGGTCAAGCAAGGGCTCGAGCAGACTGAGGTCCTGTTCAAGATTCCTGGGGTATCTCTCAAGGTCGCGCCGGTCGTTGAACTGTGTAGGGTTCACAAAAATGCTTATTACGGTTCTGTCACACTCTGATATGGATTTTTCAACCAGCGAGAGATGCCCCTGGTGCAGTGCACCCATTGTTGGAACAAATCCAATTGTGCCTGCAGTGCCCATATCCAGCAGCTCACGGAGAGCCAGTTTGCTTTGTGCCAGTTTCATCTATTAAGGCTGAGTTTCGGGTATAAAGATAGATGCAAAAAAGATGAAAACAATGTTAATTCCAGGAAGGGCTGGAGCTATACAACTAAATCTCTAACTACTATATATTTAAGTAAATCAGAAATTTTTTCTATCTTTGCATTCTGTTAGAACTAAGGCATATCTTGAAAAAGAATGGATAACAAAAAAGTATTATTTGTATCTCAGGAGATAACCCCATACTTAAGAGAATCTCAGATATCCAGAATCAGCCGTTATCTCCCGCAGGGTATACAGGAGAGGGGGAAGGAGATCAGGACATTTATGCCGAGATATGGTGTTATAAATGAGCGCAGAAACCAGTTGCATGAGGTGATAAGGCTCTCGGGTATGAACCTGATAATTGACGATACCGATCATCCACTGATAATAAAAGTGGCCTCAATCCAGGCTGCACGCATGCAGGTTTATTTTATCGATAACGAGGATTATTTTAATCGTAAGCACATTGTTAAGGATTCGCACGGGAAAGAATTTTCTGACAATGATGAACGTGCCATATTCTTTTCGAGGGGTGTGATTGAGACTGTAAAAAAACTGAGGTGGTCGCCCGACGTGGTTCACTGTCACGGCTGGATGTCTGCCCTTATTCCAATTTATCTCCGCAAGGTATATTATGACGATCCTCTTTTCAGTAATATTAAGATAGTTTATTCTGTATATAATAATGAGTTCACATCTCCGTTTAGAGATACGTTCTCATCAAAGCTTGAAAACGATGGAATTTCTGCCGGGGATAT
This sequence comes from Marinilabiliaceae bacterium, assembly GCA_036350795.1. GTDB lineage: Bacteria > Bacteroidota > Bacteroidia > Bacteroidales > VadinHA17 > JAUVKT01. Next base: position 26,554 of record JAZBNV010000030.1, on the reverse strand, counting down.
TAAGAATATGAAGAGCCCGGATTTTGTGAATCTTACAAAACTTGCAATTGACAATGCCGATGGCATAATTATTGGAAGCAAAGACATAAACAGTGAAGTTGAGAATTACCTGGTGAAAGCCGGAAAAAGTATTTTAGCATACCAGGGAGATGAAGATTATATTGATGCATATAACGAATTTTATGACAAGCTTTTACAATAAGGCAACAAACTCTATAAGGGGATATGCTTTCCCCGTTTCCAGATTTATTACAAGATTATTTACAGCAGCATCATTTGCGCTGATAATATTGTTATCTGCCTGTGAAGAGGATCCTACTTCAATTGGAGGAAGTATTCTGCCCGGAAGGGATTTCAATATAATTTCAGCAAGCGATACCTTTACTGTTGAATCGTATACTGCTTACCTCGATAGTATAAGTTCCATGCATCCCTCTTCCTCTTTCCTGGGAAGTATGTACAGCGATTATTTCGGAATTACAAACGGAGGCTTTGTGTCGCAACTGTGGCTTTACAGTCCATGGTACAACGATACAAGAACCCTGGATTCCATGATACTTACTCTCGAAGTTGAAGATGTAATAGGCAACATGCCTGACGATGGCATTATTGAGATATGGGAAGTAGATGAGTTTATGCATCTCGACTCTACATATTATACCTCGAGAGATGTGCCTACAAAGCATCTGTTATCTGCTTTTTCAGTTCCAAAGCTTACCAACTTTGATACAATACTAAAATTTCATATGTCGCCCTTCTTTATCGACGAAATAACAAGGGATACAACAATGATTTACCTCAGGACTGACAGCATAGATTTCAGGAATTATTTCAACGGGCTGTATTTCAATTATCCGCAAACCAGCTCTTACCATATGCTGCAGTTGAACATTACAGGTGGAAATACTAACCTTGCCCTTTACTATACCGATACCACAGGCAGTAAACTGGCGTTTGTTTTTCCCTTCAATACAAAGGCTGTTTATTATAACACCTTTAAGCACGACTTTGATGCTGCCGACCCGGAGAAGAAAATTAAATACCTTAACCAGGAAATAAAGGACACAATAACATATGTCCAGGGTTTTAATGGTGCCTATACCATTATCTCCATCCCGGGACTTGAGCAGGTAAAGGAACAGATGCCGATAGGAATTAACAAGGCCAGGCTATATCTCCCTGCCTGGACGGATGAGAATGAGTTTCCCAAGGAAAATTTACCTGAGAGGATACTCGCAAGGTATGTTGATGACGACGGGAAACGTCATTACCTTTCAGACTATGAGCTGAGTTATGAATTTCTGGACGGTAAGTTTTACACTCTCGACGAGCGCTATATTCTGAATATAACCAATTTTGTCCAGGACTACCTGGAGGGAAAAGTCTCTGAACCAAATATTGAAGTTGTTCTTCCCGGTTTCACAAGAGAGAATGTTATTCTGAAAGCCAATTCAAACGATATTAAGCCACGATTTGAACTGGTGCTTACAGAGATGGAGTAAGCCCGGCTATCTTTTCAGGTATTGTTCTTCGTAATATTTCTCGTAATCGCCTGAGAGTACATTGCTTAGCCATTCCTGGTTGTTAAGGTACCAGTCGACAGTCTTTCTTAAACCAGACTCAAAATCGTTTTCAGGAAACCAGTTTAATTCTTTCTCAATTTTGGATGAATCAATGGCATACCTCATATCATGTCCTGCACGGTCCTTTACGAAAGTAAGCAGTTTAAGCGATTCGCCTTCTTTCCTGTTAAGCTTTTCGTCCATTATTGAGCACAGCAGGTGCAGCAGGTCTATATTCTTCCATTCGTTTTTACCACCTATATTATAGGTCTCTCCCTTTCTTCCCCCGTGAAAAAGTGTGTCAATTGCTTTTGCATGATCCTCTACATAGAGCCAGTCGCGGATATTTTCACCTTTACCATAAACCGGAACTGCCTTGCGTGTTTTAATATTATTTATAGCCAGCGGCAGCAGTTTCTCGGGAAACTGGTTGGGACCATAGTTATTGCTGCAATTGGAAATAATAACCGGGAGTCCATAGGTGTTGTTATAAGCCCTTACCAGGTGATCGGAGCTTGCCTTGGAAGCAGAGTAGGGGCTTTTGGGGTCGTAGGGGGTTGATTCTGTAAACAGTCCTTCGTCGCCCAGTGAGCCATATACCTCGTCGGTTGATACATGGTAGAATAATTTATTTTCAAAGCTTTCCCAGTTTTTCCTGCAGGCATTAAGCAGGTTAACTGTTCCGACAATATTTGTATAAATAAATTCATCGGGTGATGAAATTGAGCGATCGACATGAGATTCAGCAGCCAGGTGTATTACCGCATCGAATTTATGTATGGCAAACAGGCTGTTTACCTCATCCTTGTTTACTATGTCGGTTTTTACAAAGCTATAGTTTTCTTTAGCTTCCACATCGCTGAGGTTATTCAGATTGCCTGCATAGGTAAGTTTATCGGCATTTACCACCAGGTAGTGGGGATAGCTGTTTACAAAACGTCTTACTACGTGCGAGCCTATAAAACCTGCACCTCCGGTTATTAGGACTTTCTTGCTCATATATTGCCTAGTTTTTGTTCCTGTATTTCTTTTCCCAGTCCCAGGCCGATTTCATTGCATCGTCGAGTGTACTTTCGGCCTTCCATCCAAGTTCATTATTTGCCAGGGCGGGGTCGGCCCAGATCTGTTCAATATCACCTTCGCGCCTTCCCACTATTTTATAATTGAGTTCTTTTCCGCTAATTCTCTCAAATGATTTTATTGCCTCCAGCACTGATACACCGGTACCTGTACCCAGGTTAAAAACCTCGTAATTATGTTTGTTTTCTGACTCAAGCATTCTTTTTACTGCTACTACATGTGCTTTTGCCAGATCCACAACATGAAGGTAGTCTCTAATGCATGAACCATCGGGAGTGTTATAGTCATTTCCAAATACTTTGAGTTCGTCCCTAATACCAATACCGGTCTGGGTAATAAACGGAACAAGGTTCTCAGGAACACCCCTCGGAAGTTCGCCGATCAGTGCACTGGGGTGTGCCCCGATAGGGTTAAAATACCTGAGTGCTATTGCTTTCTTGTCAGAGGCAGACGAAATAAAATCCTTTAATATATTTTCGCCAACCTGTTTTGTATAGCCATAAGGTGAAACAGCCTGCTTAATTGGTGCTTCCTCGGTAACAGGAAGTTTATCGGGCTGACCGTAAACCGTGCACGACGAGGAGAAAACAAAGGAATCAATATCGCTTAGTTTCATAAAACCGAGCAGGTTAATAAGAGACATAAGGTTGTTATGGTAGTACTCCAGCGGTTTGCTTACAGACTCTCCCACTGCCTTGAACGCGGCAAAATGTATTACTGCATCAATCCTGCCCTGCTCCTGCAGGAATTTATCGAGGCGTTTTTTATCGCAAATATCAAATTCTCCGAATACCGGTCTTATGCCTGTAATTGATTCTATCCCGTCAAGTACACTAAGTTCAGAGTTATGGAGGTTATCTATTACAACAACCTCAAAACCTTCGTTCTGCAACTCCACCACGGTATGCGAACCTATATAGCCTGTGCCTCCTGTTACAAGTATCTTTTTGCTCATTACAGGCTCCAGTAAGAATAGTCTGAGATTTTTCCTCTGAGGATTCCCTTAATATCTACCACAATTCCTTTTTTATCGAGTATGCTATCAAAGAAATCGTTGTTGAGATTCATATATTCATCATGATTAACTGCCACTATAACAGCATCATATGTTCCTTTTGGTTTCTTTTCAAGTTGCAGTCCGTATTCTTCGTTTACTTCACCGGCATCGGCTTTAGGATCAATAACATCCACCTTTACCCCGAAGTCGAGAAGCTCGTCAATCACATCAATTACTTTCGAGTTGCGTATGTCTGATACGTTTTCCTTAAAGGTAATACCCATAATAAGTACTCTTGCTCCCTTGGGTCCTTTAGAGGCAGCAATTATCTTCTTTACGGTTTGTTTTCCGACATAGCGCCCCATAGAGTCGTTGATAAATCTTCCTGAATCTATCATCTGGGGATGGTAGCCCAGTTCTTTTGCCTTGTACGAGAGGTAGTATGGATCGACTCCTATGCAATGCCCTCCCACAAGACCGGGATAAAATTTCAGGAAGTTCCATTTTGTTCCGGCAGCTTCAAGCACCTCGTAAGTATTTACTCCCAGCCTGTTAAAGATTATAGAGAGTTCATTCATAAATGCAATATTGATATCCCTCTGTGTATTCTCTATTATCTTTGACGATTCGGCCACTTTTATCGAGCTGGCCCTGTGTACACCGGCTTCGATTATAAGCTCGTAGGTTTTTGCAATTTCTTCTGCCGACTCCTTATCGCAACCGCTTGTAACCTTTACAATACTGGTAAGGGTATTTACTTTATCACCCGGGTTTATTCTTTCGGGGCTGAAGCCAACCTTGAAATCAACACCGCATTTTAATGAGGAGGTTTTTTCAAGTACGGGTATACAGTCATCTTCTGTACATCCGGGGTAAACTGTTGATTCGTACACAACATAATCTCCTTTCTTAAGAATCTTCCCGACTGTTTCAGAAGCCATAAGAACAGGTGTAAGGTCGGGCAGCTTATGCTTGTCGGTTGGAGTTGGTACTGCAATTATATGGAAGCTGGCCTCACTAAGATCTTTCGGGTTGCTTGTATACTCTATTCTCCTGTTCTCAAAATCTGAAGCAAGCAGTTCGTTGCTGGGGTCAATGTTTTTTTTCATCAGTTCAACCCGCTCAGGCTTAATATCAAAACCTATCACATCAATTTTTTTTGCGAACTCAAGAGCAATTGGCAGGCCTACATAGCCCAGGCCCACAACTGACATCTTTGCTTCTCCTTTAATTAGTTTTTCGTACATTTTATAGTTGTTTTATAATAATTTCTTTACCAGTGGGTGCACTTCTCCCCTGCCGGGAGTGGCTTTACTGTTTCTTATTTCATGAGCAATTACCACCGAGGTTCGTGCATCATTAAGGCCATATCCCTTGCCCTCAAGTATACTCCTGTAAGTTGCGGTATGCAGATCGGTAAAGCCGTCGCTGAATTCGAGGTCTTTTCCTTCAACTACTATAGACCTGTAAGTTCTCTGATTGTTCTGCAGGGCTTCGGTCGGAAGATCGTTTGAGTCAATACTCAGAAACCACCTTACACGCGCCTTCTCCAGTTCAAGGTAGCCGGCTGCCTTATCATCCTGCGACAGGTGAATGCTTTGTTTAACAACACCTCCGAATATCCAGGTGAGCATATCAAAGAAGTGTATACCTATATTGGTTGCCACACCGCCCGACTTATGTATATCTCCTTTCCATGAAAACCTGTACCAGTTACCTCGGCTGGTTATATAGCTTAGATCTATATCGTAAATCTTATCGGCCGGACCAGCCTGTATTTCTTCCTTCAGTTTTATTATTGAAGGATGTAATCTGAGCTGCAATACATTGTAAACCTTCTGGCCCGTTTCCCGCTCAATTTCGCTGAGGGCATCAATATTCCATGGATTCAGCACGATAGGTTTTTCGCAGATAGCATCAGCTTTATGCCTCAGGGCAAAACGGATATGTGAATCGTGAAGGAAATTGGGTGAACAGATCGAAACATAATCAATCGATACTCCATTTCTTTTGAGCTTCTCGAAATGGCGGTCGAACCTTTCAAACTCAACAAAGAAATCACTTTCAGGGAAATAGCTGTCAATAATACCAACACTATCGAAGGGATCAAGGCTGGCGAGCAGGTTATTCCCGGTTTCCTTTATTGCCCTCAGGTGTCGTACTGCAATATAGCCGGCCACACCTATCACTCCGAAATTTTTAGGTTCTGTTATCATACAAAGTCAGTTTAAGACAAAACTACTTATTAATTTTTGAAACCATCCCTGATTCAAGGGAGTATTTTTCCCCGCTTTCGGGACAGAGGGCGATACCATTTTCATCAAAATGTAAGCGGTGACCATACTCGCTCATCCAGCCAACATGCCTTGCAGGATTGCCTACCACGAGCGAATAAGGCTTTACTTCACGGGTAATAACAGCCCCGGCTCCTATAAAGGCAAACTCCCCGATATTATGGCCGCACACTATTGTTGCATTGGCACCAATAGATGCTCCTTTACCGACTATTGTTTCGACGTAGCTGTCTTTTCTGATAATTGCCGACCTTGGGTTGACGATATTTGTAAATACCATCGACGGGCCAAGAAAGACATCATCTTCGCATTTTACTCCTGTGTAAATAGAAACATTGTTCTGGACCTTTACATTATTACCCAGAACAACCCCCGGCGACACAACAACATTCTGCCCCAGGTTACAGTTCTCTCCGAGTACCGCTCCTGTCATAATATGTGTAAAATGCCATATACGGGTGCCTTTGCCTATTGAACATCCCTCGTCGATTACTGCCGTCTCGTGGGCAAAATATTCTTTTTTCATATTTTCTATTTTTCAAAATACTCTTTTATTGATGAGCAGATAAAACTCAATTGCTCATCGTCCATCTCTGTATGAACCGGTAGTGAAATAACACAATCTGAAAGCATATTCGTAGACTCAAAACCATCATCTTTCAAATTAAGGTAAGCATATGCTTTCTGGCGGTGAAGGGGTACCGGGTAATAGACCATTGACGGTATGGATTTAGCGGCGAGATATTCTATCAGCCCGTCTCTTCTTAATGGATCACATTTAAGGGTGTACTGGTGAAAAATATGGGAAGAAAAGGATGATCTTTCGGGTATGGTAAGTTCTTTTATTGAGCCCAGTTCCCTGTCGTAGGTATCGGCAACCATTTTTCTTTCCCTGTTAAAAGTGTCAAGGTATTTAAGCTTAACCCTTAATATTGCCGCCTGTATTGTATCGAGCCTGGAATTTATCCCTATATGGTCGTGGTAGTATCTTTTTGTCATCCCATGGTTGCCAATGCTCCTGATCATGGCTGCCAGGTCGTCGTCGTTGGTGAAAAGCGCACCTCCGTCGCCATAGCAACCCAGGTTTTTACTCGGGAAAAAGGATGTTGTGCCAATGGTGCCAATGGTACCGGCTTTTCTTTTTATTCCATTACTGAATATGCAGTCTGCTCCAAGTGCCTGGGCTGTATCTTCAATAAGGTGTATATTATGTTTGCCCGCTATATCCATTATTTCTTCCATATCTGCACACTGCCCGAAAAGATGTACCGGCAATATTACCCTTGTTTTTTTGCTGACAGATTTTCGGATGTTTTCGGGGCTGATATTAAATGTACCGGGATCAGGATCAACAAGCACCGGTTTAAGGCCCAGGAGAGCAATGACTTCGGCGGTGGCAATAAAGGTGAAGTCGCTTGTAATTACTTCATCTCCCGGTTTAAGATTAAGGGCCATCAATGCAAGCTGCAGGGCATCGGTACCATTGGCACAGGCTATAACATGTTTAATATCAAGGTAAGCAGAAAGCTCTGATTCAAAAAGACTTACTTCGTCGCCTTTAATAAATGAACTGGAGTCTATTACCTTGCCAATTGCACTGTCGATCTCACTTTTGTACCTGTGGTATTGCCTCTTCAGATCAACCATCCTGATGTCTTCCATACTCAATCAGTTTAATTATTTGCCCGGGAGGAGCGAAGATAATATATTTGATTATTACTTCAAGCATTATTCTATGAATGACTTTTTTATTACTTTTGTAGTTCAGCTTTATAAAAAATGAAAGATATTACCAGGCATATAATAGAGTTACTGTTCAGGCACGACTGTGTTATCCTGCCTTCTTTCGGAGGTTTTATCGGGAATTACCGTCCTGCCGGCATCGACAGGGAGACCAACCGTTTTACTCCTCCTGTAAAGGCAATATCCTTTAACAGGAACCTTGTACATAACGACGGACTGCTTATCGGGAAGATATCCGAGGAGAAGAAAATTGGATATGCCGATTCAAAAATACTGGTTGATAGTTTTATTGACGAGCTGAAGAAAAGCCTTGGCAGGGGAGAGAGAGTAAACCTCGATAAGATCGGGCATTTCCAGTTAAACTCTGAAGCTAATATCCAGTTTGAGCCCAATCCGGATACAAATTTTTTACTCGATTCGTATGGCTTTGGTGCATTTACGCGTCAGCCTGTTTCGAACTATGATATTATTCGCAGATCCACAGGCAGGGACCAGCAGTCGGTACGACCATCAGCAACAAGGAAGATGGCCATAAGGGCTGCTATTGCAGTTCCTGTTATTGCTGCCATGATACTGATTCCTTTAAAAACAGATTTTTTCAGGAATAATGCCAGCATGAATCCTCTTTCGGCTATTGAAATTAGTGTCGACAGCTCAATGGATGATCCTGCCGCTAATAATGTTGCAGAATTTAAGGCCGGAGATGAGAATAAGCCTGCAGAAGTTATAGAACAGGATAAGGCAGAGGCAGTAGCTGTAGACGAAGAACCCGCCAATACTCTTGCTGTAAAACCGGCCGGGCCGCAATATTGTATTGTTGCAGGCAGTTTTAAAAGTCCGGCCAATGCTGAAACCCTTGCTGACGAAGCCAGGTCAAAGGGATTTGAGGCAAGCCTTATTGAAGCCGCTAATGGTTATACCAGGGTTTCGCTTGGATTATTTGCCAACCGGCAGGATGCCATCGATCGCAGGTATGAGATACTGGCAGCTTATCCTGACTGCTGGGTTACAAGAAAATAGCTCTATTTTATTTCACTTCCGTTGGTAATCGGCTCTGAGGGCGAAACAAATACCAGTTTTCCGTCACTGTCTTCAGCCATCAGTATCATACCCTGCGATTCAATTCCCTTTATTTTGCGTGGCTCAAGGTTTACAAGTACTGAAACCTGTTTGCCAACAATGGAAGAGGGGTCAAAATATTCTGCTATACCAGACACAACGGTTCTCCGGTCCAGTCCGGTATCAATACTTAGTTTAAGCAGTTTTTTTGTCTTTGGCACTTTTTCTGCTTCTAAAATTGTGGCTGTTCTTATATCCAGTTTTGTAAAATCGTCAAAGTTGATATTTTCCCTGGCAGGGCTTATAAGCTGTGAGCTTTTCATATTTTCTTTTTTGGTGTCAAGGAGCTTATTTACCTGGGCTTCTATCTCGCTGTCCTCAATTTTTCTGAAAAGAAGCGATGGTTTGTTTATTTTATGACCCTCCTTAAGCAGTTCAGTATCTCCTGCCTTATCCCAGGGGAGTCTTTCGATATTTATCCATTCCCTGAGTTTTACAACAGAGAAGGGCAGGAAGGGATCGAGGATAATACTCAGGTTGGCAGTGATCTGCAATGATATATTAAGGATGGTTTTTACCCTCTCAATGTCGGTTTTTATAAGTTTCCAGGGCTCAGTGTCGGCAAGATATTTATTACCCAGCCGGGCCAGGTTCATCGCCTCTTTAAGGGCCTCCCTGAACCGGTATTCTTCGAGACTTTTAGCGGTCTTTTGTTTAAGCACGTCAACCTGGTCAAGTACTTCTTTATCGTAGCTGTTTACTGTTCCCCGCAGTGGTACTACTCCGTCGAAGTAATTATTTGTAAGCACCAGGGCCCTGTTAACAAAATTACCAAGGATGGCCAGCAGTTCATTATTGTTTCTTGCCTGGAAGTCTTTCCAGGTAAAGTCATTGTCTTTGGCTTCAGGGGCATTAGCGCATAGTGTATACCTCAGAACATCCTGCTGGCCCGGAAAATCTTCAAGGTACTCATGAAGCCATACGGCCCAGTTCCTGGAGGTTGATATCTTATCGTTCTCAAGGTTAAGAAATTCATTTGCCGGCACATTATCAGGCAATATATATGAGCCTTCTGCCTTTAACATGGCCGGGAAAATAATGCAGTGAAAAACAATATTATCCTTGCCAATAAAATGAACCATCTTTGTCTCCGGGTCTTTCCAGTAGTCTTCCCACCTGTCTGTTAATTCGCGGCTTGCAGAAATGTAACCTATAGGAGCATCAAACCATACATACAGAACTTTTCCTTCAGCTCCGTCGAGCGGTACCGGCACTCCCCAGTCGAGATCCCTGCTTACAGCTCTTGGCTGCAGGCCCTGGTCGAGCCACGATTTACACTGCCCGTATACATTTGGCTTCCATTCACTGTGCTCTTCAAGAATCCATTTCTTAAGCCATGCCTCATGCTTATCGAGGGGCAGAAACCAGTGGGTAGTTTCTTTAATTACAGGTTCTGAGCCACTTACAACCGAACGTGGATTAATAAGATCGGTAGCATTTAAGGAAGTTCCGCATTTTTCGCACTGGTCACCGTAAGCCTCATCATTGCCACAATGAGGACAGGTTCCCCTGATGTAGCGGTCGGCAAGAAAGGTACCTGCCTCGGTGTCATAATACTGCCCTGAGGTTTTTTCAATAAACTCACCTTTTTCAAAAAGAGTTTTAAAGAAAGATGAGGCTGTTTCGTAATGAACTTTATTGGATGTACGGGAATAAATATCGAAGCTTATACCAAAATCTTCGAAGGCTTTTTTATTTAATTCATGATAGCGGTCAACAATCTCCTGGGGTGTCACTCCTTCATTTCTTGCCTTAAGGGTAATGGGCACACCATGTTCATCCGATCCGCATATTGAAATTACATCCCTTCCCTTCATTCGCTGGTACCTTGTATAGATGTCGCCGGGCACATATACTCCTGCAAGGTGACCGATATGAATTGGTCCGTTTGCGTAGGGCAGTGCTGATGTAACAAGGTATCTTTTTGGCTCTTTCATTGTTATTTGCTTTACTGTTTGGCAGGTGTTTTTTAATACCGGCAAAGATAGTAAATTTATATCTTAGCTTTTGCCGCGAAGGGAACCCGGCCGATAAATTCAAACAAAGAGAGATGAAAGAAATTATAGCTATGCCTCCATTTCTGAAGAAAGGTGATAAAGTGGCTGTTGTTGCCCCTTCGGGGGCAGTAGACCGTGCTAAAACCATGGAAGGACTTAATATATTGAAATCGTGGGGACTGGAACCTGTTGAAGGCAGCTCTTTGTATAAGCGTGATGGCAGCTTTGCCGGGACCGATGAAGAGAGGCTTACAGATCTGCAGTTTGCACTTGATGATGCTTCTGTTAAGGCTGTATTTTTTGCCAGGGGAGGCTATGGCCTGTCGAGGATTATAGACCGGGTATCTTTCGGTAATCTTATTGCATATCCAAAGTGGCTTATTGGTTACAGCGACATCAGCATACTTCATTATTACACAGGTTTAAATACAGGAATACCGGTTGTACATGGTGAAATGTTGCTGAACTTTGGGCAAGCCGGTGAGTCTGGCTCTTCGCTGCTAACTCTGAAGGCCCTGCTTTTTGATGGTCGTTCTTCCTGTCAATGGGATAGTGAAAGCCTGGTGCAGGGCGAGTGTAAGGGAATACTGGCGGGGGGCAACCTTTCTATGCTCTGTTCTGTTCCGGCTAATGAGCTTGCAGGCTATCTTGATGGTAAGATACTGTTTATTGAAGAAACAGGAGAGTATCTTTACCGGGTAGACAGGATGTTGCACAGCCTGAGGCTGGCAGGTATTTTTAACAGGATAAGGGGACTGGTAATTGGAGATTTTTCACCTGCAAGGGAGGGGGATGATGATTTTGCTTACAGCCTGGAAGATATTATTATGAACCTTGTTGCCGGGCAAAAATACCCTGTAGCACTAAAATTTCCTGCAGGTCATACAGCTGATAACAGGGCTCTGTGCCTGGGAGCTGAATATTTCTTCAGGGTCGATTCCATCAGTTCAGTGCTTGCAATCAGCGCTACTTAGAATGCAGCCAGGAGAAGGTTGATATCTTTGGAGAGAATTCCAAACTTCTGGCCCAGCGTTTCGTTGGTCAGTATTCCCTTATAAACATAAACACCCTGGCTGAGTCCCTGTGATGTTTTCATCATTTTATCAATGCCTCCGGCGTCTGCCATTTCCTGGATCATAGGTGTAAAAACATTGGAAAATGAAATTGAAGCAGTTCTGGCGAATCTTGATGGCAGGTTCCAGGCCGAAAAATGAATTACCCCATGCTTCTCGAAAACAGGGTCTTCGAGTTCGCGGCATTCTATTGTTTCAATGCATCCTCCCCTGTCAATACTCAGATCGATCACCACAGATCCCTTTTTCATGTATTTAATCATGTCTTCAGTTATCTGGTACCATGGCCTCAGGTCTTCAATTTCAATAGCCCCGATAAGCACATCGGCAGATTTGAGGGCTTTTTTTAATACCTGTGTATGGTATACCGAAGTCTGCAGTCTCTGGCCAACTGATTCCTGGAATTTTCTCAGGGTATGAAGGGAGTTATCAAATACCTTAACAACCGATCCCAGTCCAATTGCAGCCCGGGCCGCAAATTCGCCGGCAGTTCCACCTCCTATTATAAGTACTTCGGTTGGTGTAACACCGGCTATCCCTCCAATTAATACTCCTTTGCCTCCATGCTGGTTGCTGAGATATTCTGATGCAATAAGTATGGAGCTTATACCATTAATTTCGCTCATCGACTCAACAACCGGAGATTTACCGTGCTGGTCTTTTATTTTTTCAAATGCTATAGCTGTAATATTTTTACGAATCAGTGCCCTTAGCACATCTTCTTTATGTTTCAGCACCTTGAGGTAGGACATTACTACCTGCCTTCCTTTCATTTTATTAACCTCTTCAAGGGTAAAGGGAGAAACCTTTATAACCAGGTCGCACTTCAGCACCTCGTCGGCTGTTTTCGTAATTACAGCCCCGTTTTCGCTATAATCCTTATCGCTGTAGTTTGCACCAAGGCCTGATCCTTCCTGTATATATACTTCGTTGCCTCCTTCTACAAGTATGTTAACGGCTTCGGGGGTAAGCGAAACACGCTTTTCGGCAAGGTCACTGTTGCAGGGTATTCCTATTGTAATCTTCTTTCTCTTTCTTCCTGTTTCAAGAAGTTCTTCCCTGGGCATAAGAGCTGCATTGGAAAGATGGTGATTGTCTTTGTTTTCCTGCTCCTTCATATCTGGATAGGGTTAATATTACAACCAAAGGTAAAAATTTTAACAACGTATGCCAAGATCGGTAAAAAGGCTTCTAAAATGTCAGCGTCCTGGACTGGTCTTCGTTTACCTCAATATACACCTTAAGAGTGTCTTCCGGAAGTAGCGATTCAATCTTTTCAGGCCATTCAATAAAGCAGTAACTCCCTGATTCGAGGTACTCTTCAAAGCCAAAATCAAGGGCTTCAGTCACGGCGTTAATCCTGTAAAAATCAAAATGGAAAACATCCTCGCCTGATTCGGTAAGATATTCATTTACAATAGTAAAGGTAGGGCTCGTTGCAACATCAATTGTATTAAGTTCTTCGCACAGGGCTTTTATAAAGGTTGTTTTACCGGCACCCATAGAGCCATAAAATGCAATAACTTTTTTGTAAGCTGTGGCAGAAAGGAACTTAGCGGCAAGTTTTTGTACAGAGTCAATATCTTTTAAACGTATTTTCACTTACACTTTTTTATACTGTTGATTTACAGCATGCAAAAATAGTAATTTTCAGGAAAGGGGTTCCATGCTTATTACCGGTATTATCATTTCGTTTAATGATATTCCGCCGTGCTGGAAGGTATTCCTGTAGTAGTTGGCAAAATGATTATAGTTTTTCGGATATACCAGGTAATCGTAAGCTTTTGCGAATATATACCTGGATGATATATTGGTCATTGGCAGTTGAGCCCGGGCAGGATCTTTTATTTCGAAGACCCTGTTTTCAGGGTAGTCGAGGTTACGCCCCAGCTTATACCTGATATTGGTTGAAGAATGCCTGTCGCCGATTACCTTGAGCGGGTTGCTTACCTTTATTGTTCCGTGATCGCTTGTAAGTATTATCCTGATATTCTGTCCCCTGAGCATTTTAATAAGTTCGAAAAGCGGTGAATGCCTGAACCACGACCTGGTAACAGACCTGTAGGCAGATTCATTATCGGCAAGATCCCTTATCAGTCCGATTTCTGTTCTTGCGTGCGAAAGCATATCGATAAAATTATATACAAGTACAGTAAGATCATTTTTAAGGATGCTGTTGATTTTATCGTTTATCTTCTTTCCCTCGGTGTTGGAACCTGCTTTATAATATTCCCACCTGCAGTCAAGCCGGTTTCTCTTCAGGTTAGCTTCAAGCAATTTGTCTTCGTAGAGATTTTTACCTTTATCCTCGTCGTCATTTACCCAGTACTGAGGCATCATTTTTTCTATTTCGGCCGGCATCAGCCCTGCAAAGATTGCATTTCTTGAATACTGGGTTGCAGTAGGCAATATTGAGAAGTACAGATCTTCGCTGCTGATATTTACATGTTCGTTAAGCTCTGAAGCGATAATCTTCCACTGGTCATACCTCAGATTATCAATAAGGATAAACAGAACAGAAGATTTAGCCTCAAGGAGTGGAAAGACTTTCTTTTCCATCAGCCGGTTACTGAATAAGGGTTTGTCTTTGCATCCGGGCGAAAGCCATTCCAGGTAAGAATTTGCAACAAAACGGGCAAACTCACTATTGGCTTCCTGCTGTTGCATATGGAATATCTCTTCAAGGTTTTTATCGTTGGCGCTATCCAGCCTTGTCTCCCAGTAAACCATGTTCCTGTAAATATCAATCCAATCGCTGTAATTGCCGGCCATGCTTATAAGCGACCTGATTTTACCAAACTCCGACTGGTAATCGACGGTAGTTGTTTCTGTTACCAGCCTGGAACTTTCAATATTCTTCTTAAGGCTAAGCAATATCTGGCTCGGCTTTACCGGCTTAATCAGGAAATCAGCTATCTCCGACCCAATTGCTACATCCATTATATCTTCTGCCTCGCTTTTGGTAATCATTACCACGGGTATTGAAGGCTTAAGTTTTTTTATTTCCCTCAGGGTGTCAATACCACTAAGGCCGGGCATATTTTCATCAAGAAAAATAATGTCGTAATTGTTGGCACTAACCAGATCAATTGTATCGTTGCCGTTTGAACAGGTATGTACATCATATCCCTTTTCGCCAAGAAATATTATATGAGGCCTGAGCACCTCAATTTCATCATCGGTCCAGAGTATTTTTATCTTGCTCATTTAGGGGTCTTATTCTTCCGGATTAAGGTAGTGATTCTCAAAGAAGAAATTATACCTGTCAGGATCCTTATCCTTCAGGAATGTTTCCATGTTAGCTTCGGTGATTGTAAATATCATTATTTCGGCCGACCCCGTGTTCTTAAGAATGCCTGAATAATCGAAATTATTGTAATATTCTGCAGCAACAAATTCATCTTCAAGGGTTCTTACACTTATCATAATGTATTCATCATTAACAAGCTCGCCCCTGGTGCTGTAGTTTTTGTCTGTATATGTGTCGATATTGAAATTTATCACATCAAAGGTAAGCCTGTTTACATCCAGTTTATTGTTCTTAATTATTACCACGAAGTAATGAGGGCCACTTAGTTCTGTACTGTATATTTCTTCAGCTATTTCTTTTTCTTCTTCCACTTTCAGTTCAGGTATTTCGCTGTTTATGTGGGCAATAAGTTCAGAGGCTCTGGCTGCTTCTTCGGTGGCGGGGAAAAGCTTAACGATAAGCTGCAGTTCCTCTTTCAGTGTTCGTTCATCAACCAGGCGGGCCATACTATAGGCTCTGAGCAGGTGAAACTTCGAAATCCATTCGCCGTCGGGATATTTTGCCATACCTTCTTCACATAGCTCCACAGCACTGCTATGGTTCTCATTAAGCCAGCTGTTATATGCACGATCGTAAAGCTTTTCCTCGGCTACTTTTTCCTGTTGCAGTACAGTATAATAGTCAGGGTTGGCAACTATCTTCGCAAACTCGGAATCAGGAAAGCTGGTTAAAAGAAGTTCTTTATTCCGTTCTGCAAGGGCTGGTTCTGAGTTCTTATTAAGATTATAAAGATTGAACAGTGCCTGTGCAACAAGGATATTATCAGGGTACCTGCTTATCAATTCATTATAGAGTTCATTTGATTTCTCCCTGTTGTTGAATTTCTCATCGAATATTCTGCCCGCATTGAAAAGTGAAGCTGCAATTCTCTCATCCGAGACAGCCAGCAATGAATCATTAAGCGGGAGGTCTTTTAAATAATATTCAGGCGATTTTTTGTCCAGAAGTACGGGTACCGAGTCTGCCTGCATCAGTTCTCCTTCCTCAGTAAGATTTATGCCGTTAATCCTGGCCTTATTTCTTCTTCTCCAGTTATCTTCAAGTTTTCTTTGTCCCCAGCGATTCCTGAATTCGGTTCGCCCGAAGGTGAGGGCTGCCTGGTTATAGAAATACCATTTGCCACTCTGATCGACATTATCCCTGAACCTGCGCTGGTTTTCGTAAAACTGGCCCATGTTGTACCTGTCGTCCATATCAGCCTCTGCAAGTCTCTCCTGCTCCTCTAATTTTCTGATAATACCATTGATCAGCGCCTGCTGCTGTGCTTCGGGCAGCGAAGCAACATAGCGGAGGCTGTCCTGGTGTTCTATGGTATTAAGGTTTTCGGCGAGGGATTTCAGGTCGAGAGCTGTTTCGTTTATCTCCTTATATCCCGGGTAGCTGCTTTCGAGAAAGCTTACCGTACTATCGTAATAGACCTGTGATTTAAGGTATTCTTTTTCTCCAAAGAAATGTTCGGCCAGCATAAGGTAGGACCGGCCTTTCTGATTCATGTTGCTTGAGCTTACAGCAGCAGAGAGTTGTATATATTCAATAGCCTTGTCAACATTGCCTTCTCTCATTGCAAGATTTCCAAGCGCATAATAAATCTGGTCCTGGTACTCCCTGTTCTTTATGTCCTTCAGAAGTCTTTTAAGTTCTTTTTCTATTTCATTAATGTCTCCGCTTTCAACATCAAATACACCTGCCTGGTTAATGCGGGCATTAAATTCCAGTTCGTAGGGAGGACTCAGTTTCAGCACCTCCCTGTATGTACTGCCGGCCTTAACAGAGTTGCCGGTTTCTTCGTAGAGCCTGGCAAGTATATAGGTGTACCTGTTTTTCGGACTGTTCCCTTTCATCAGTTCCAAGGCCTGATCAAGAGGGAAAGTTGCCTCATCATATCTTTCTTCCTTGATGTATATATCGGCCCTGCTCAGTAATAATTCAGCCCTCAGCAAGTCAGGCATTTCCTGGTTCTCGATTTCTGTAAGCAGACGCAGGGCTTCTATATAGTTATTTAGCGCGGCAACAGACCTTGCCAGCCAGACCTGGGATTCAATCCGTATAAGCCTGCTGTCAGATTCGCGGATATTATGAAGAAAGGTTACCCTGGCATTCTCAAAATCGTGCTTCATAAACTGGGCCTTCCCAAGGAGAAGGTAACTATCGTCAACCCAGTTGTTATAGTCATTCTTATCATATAGTTCTTTTTCCCTCTCACTAAGACTTTTATTAGCCTTTTTTTCGGGTTTGGCTGTCATGGAGTGCAGACTGATAACCTTTGATGCTTTTTGCATTGCCCTGTCCATATCTGATGATGCAGATCTTATGGCATCGGGGTTACTGAACTCAAACAGGGGCATTATAACTGTGTAGTCGTCGGTATTTGAGGCAGAGATACGCTCCATTCCTTTCATGTAGCTTTCTTTGCCGTTAAAGTAGATATTATAGTGCGAGGTAAGATTATGATAAAAGCGGCTCAGGTTGGTGTTTTTTTCAACCGAGCAGGAGGATAGGCTTACAAAAAAAATAAGCAAGCAAAATCCCGGATATGATTTCCTGAATAATACCAAATTAAAAGCAGTTTATACTACTAACAGACTTTGCTGACAAATAGTATATTTCTGGTACTAAAAGTAAGTAAAATCTTAAGTTATACTGCAACTACTTCTACTATTTCAGGGACTTCCTTTATCAGGGCCTGTTCAACACCGGCTTTCAGTGTCTGCATGCTAAAAGGGCATCCCGAACAGGCTCCTGTAAGCCTTACTTCAACCTTAAAATCGCTGGTAACATCAACTAGTTCAATGTCGCCGCCGTCCGACTGCAGGTAAGGTCTTACCTTATCGAGGGTAGCCTGTATCTTGCTCAGAAGTCTTTCTTTTTCAGCAGTTTCCATATAAAGATTGATATTAGTTTACTATTACTTTCTTTGTTGGTTCAAGGTTTTTATTCCTCTCATCAGTTTTTTCGGCTATACTCTTTGCAAGCTTAGCAAAAGCTTCTGCGCTTGCAGATTCTCCAAGTGCTACCGGTATGCCGCTGTCGCCGCTTTCGCAGAGGCTCTGCTCAATGGGTATCTGCCCCAGCAGCGGTATATTCTTTTCCTTTGCCAGCTTTGAGCATCCTTCCTTTCCAAAGATGTAGTATTTTTTGTCAGGCAGTTCAGCCGGGGTAAACCACGACATGTTTTCAATAAGGCCGATAACCGGCACATTTATTTTTTCTGTTCTGAACATTGATATACCCTTAATGGCATCTGCAAGAGCAACATCCTGCGGTGTGCTTACAATCACAGCCCCTGTTACTCCGACTTCCTGTACCAGCGTAAGGTGGATATCGCTTGTTCCCGGAGGAAGGTCTATAAGTAAAAAGTCAAGCTCGCCCCAGTCGCCCTGTTCAATCATCTGCTTAAGAAAATTTGAAGCCATAGGTCCTCTCCATACAACAGCTTCATTAGGATCGACGAAAAATCCAACTGAGAGGACTTTTACCCCGTGTTTCTCCATTGGCACAACCTTTTCAATTCCGTTCTCGGTTTTCACCTGGGGGCGGTAAGACTCGGCGTCAAACATTTTTGGAGCTGAGGGGCCAAAGATATCAGCATCGAGCATACCTACCCTGTATCCCTGCCTGGCAAGTGCAACTGCAGTATTTACGGCTACAGTTGATTTACCTACACCTCCCTTGCCTGAAGCTATAGCTATTATATTTTTTACTCCCGGAAGAACATCGCTTTTTCTTTTATGTGCCCGGGGGCCAGCAGCAGGAGCATCCACTTCTATATCAAGAACAACGGTATCCGGTCCGAACTCATCTTTAAGAGCCTGTACACAGGCATATTTAAGCGAGTTTATTACCGGGTCTTTTTGTTTTTTTGTTTTCAGGGTAAACTTTATCCCATCTTTGGTTGAACTGATATTTTCGACCATGCCCATCGAAACAATATCCTTTTCACCGGGATATATTACTTTGGCTAAAGCACCAAGAATTTGATCTTTGCTATACATTTTATAAGAAATTATGGCTTGTTTTTATTTAAATTAAATATAAAGAAGCAAAATAAGATATTTTTTTCGATACCCGCAAGGAATCAAACAAGTTCCATAACAGGATCCCAGAACATATCATCGAAGTTAAGTATCCTGTCATTTTCAATTACAGCGCCTTCATTTTCGAGCAGCTGCTGCATGGTTGTTGAATTGCCAAAATGGAATTTCCCGGTCAGAATTCCCTTACGGTTTACAACCCTGTGGGCGGGTACAAATTTATTGCAGGTATGAGAGTTATTCATTGCCCAGCCTACCATCCTTGCCGAACGCGAAGTGCCAAGGTACCTGGCAATTGCGCCGTATGATGTTACCCTGCCGTAAGGAATCATGCGGGCAACTTCGTATACCCTTATAAAAAACCCGTCATTATTTTCCATCTTCAGGCAGTTCTTTTAGTTCCCTGTTGCCGGGTTTAAACCTGGTGTATGTAATATTTTTGCCTTCTTTCAGGAAAAGCAGTTCGTAGTGGGTTTTTATATTCAGCAGTTCGTTCTCAATACTGCCCGAATAGAGATTATCTGTAGCGAACTCAGGTATAATATTATTATACAGGAGCAGGCGGTTGGTATAAGAGTACAGTTCAATGCTGTCTGTTTTGAGGTGAACCAGCCCGTCATTAACAAGAAAATTATTATAGGTATTCAAAAAACGGGAAGCAGTGAGTCTTTTTTTATTCCTTCTTTTTTTTATCTGGGGATCGGGGAAAGTAATCCATATTTCGCTAATCTCTCCCTTAGAAAAAAAGGACTCAATAAGTTCGATCCTGGTACGGATAAAGCCAACATTATGCAGCTTATCATTATGTGCTTCTTTTGCACCTTTCCACATTCTTGCACCTTTAATATCTACGCCCAGGAAATTTCTTTCCGGGAAGCTCCTGGCCATGGCAACAGTATATTCTCCTTTTCCGCATCCAAGTTCCAGGGTGATGGGATTATTGTTCCTGAAGAAGTCTTCCTTCCATCTGCCTTTAAGCAGGTAGTCCTTACGGAAAACATCTTCAAAAGCAGGCTGCAGAACATTGTTGTAGCCCTCCATCTCAGCCCATCGGTATAGTTTATTCTTGGCCAATCTACTCGGCTTTTCTGATAATCATACCTACATCAATAATCCCTTCCAGTTTATCCTGCCTCATCCCCTGTTCTATTGAAAATATATAAGTACCCGTATCGGGGAAGAGGACATTGCTCTTATATGGAAGTGAGATATTGTGAATATCACCCAGGCCCCTTCCATACCATTTACCGCTTTCATCAGCAAGCTGGTATTCGAGAGTATCTTTTATGCTGTATCCACGGGGCGAAACAGTTTTTACAAAGAGGAAAATATTACGGTAGGGATAATTATAGGAATTACGAAGAGAGATCAGGATATCATAGGTATTTAATGTGTCTGATATACCGGCCTCAAAGCGGGGAATATTGTACCTGCTCCATTCTCCCCCGGGGATTTCTTCGTTAAAGGAAATACTATTGTCGGAGCATGAAGAGGCCAGGAGGCTCAGAAGGACAAGGATAAGCGAAAAAGGGCCCGCAGATTTATTTACGTTTATCATTTCTTCTTTTCTTTCTTTTGTTCCGGTTCCTGTCCTGTTTCTGGCCCTTGCCTTTATCAGAAAAGCGGGTCAGGCTTTCCTTTCCTGCTGTATTCTCAAAGGTATGTTCGGCCTTTATTTCAAAATTATCTTCGCTGAGTTTTGTGGGCTTTTTCCCTTGCCTGTTCATTTGCTGAACTTCCCTTACCCTGTCAACTGTTACTGCCGTAAGGTTAGTAAGTGAACTTCTGTCGTAAGAATACCAGTAAACGCCCTTATATATTTCCATCTTTACAAAGTGGGCAGTTCCGTCAGCTGTTTCGAGGGGGATATCTTTTCTTGGATAGGTACTTTGTCTTTCGGCGTATGAGTCTATTTCGTAATTAAGGCAGCATTTTAGCTTACCGCATTGTCCGGCAAGCTTTTGCGGGTTAAGCGAGAGATCCTGTATGCGGGCATGGGCAGTAGTTACCGATACAAAATTCTTCATGTACGACGAACAGCATAGTTCGCGGCCGCATGAGCCTATACCACCGATACGACCTGCTTCCTGCCTGGCTCCAATCTGCCGCATCTCTATTCTTACCCTGAACTTGTCGGCAAGCTGTTTTATAAGCTGCCTGAAATCAACTCTTTCGTCTGCTATATAATAAAAGATTGCTTTGGTTTTATCTCCCTGGTATTCAACATCACCAATTTTCATATTGAGTCCCAGGTCTTCGGCTATTTTACGCGACTCAAGCATAGTAGACACCTCGAGGCTTCGGGCTGCTTCCCATTTCTCAATATCAACATCCTTAGCCTTGCGGTAGATCTTTTTCATATCCTCATTAAGGATTGTATTCCTCTGGTGCTTCATCTGGATATCAACAAGTCTTCCTATCATTGACACTCTGCCGATATCGTGGCCGGGGGATGCTTCCACAGCAACCACATCATCTATGTCAAGCCTTAAATTGTTGACATTTCTGAAGAAACCTTTACGGGTATTTTTAAACCTTACTTCAACCACCTCGTTATCCCTGCCATCGGAGGGGATATCTGCCAGCCAGTTAAATGAATTAAGTTTATGATGTCCGGGGATATATTTAGTATCTGTAATATTATTCTGATCCTGTTCAGAATTACTTTTTATCTCGCTCTCCATTATCCAGGTCTTGTTAAACCACGTAAAAAAACGTGGTGAGTTATATTGATATTTCCATAAGCTTGTACCTTACAAAATTAAGGATATTTTGGCTTATTATCAATATTTGCTTTTTCAGGCGGGTACCTGCCTTATAATTTTTACTATTCGTAAGGCAAGATCAAGGAAAACGATCTTGGCATTGCCATTGGCTGAAATATGCTCGTAGGCTAAAGAAAATTCTTTTTCGAGCGCATATATGTTTTTTGTATTTATGAAGGTATTGAACTTCCTGGCAAAATCCTCTTCTTCGCCCATAAGGTATACAAGCCTGTTCTCCTCCTGCCCCATACTCATCATAAAATTTTCCCTTAACTGGGTAAGTGAGAATGTTAAAAATCTTTTTTGCGCCTCTCTGCCACTAAGCGAAATATTATCAGCCCATTCGCTGAGAGAGATTATTTTTTTTTGCCAGGCAAACCTCATTAAAGAAATAAAGTTGTCCATATTTTGTTTGCGCGATTCATCCTCGGTAACCAGGCTTATGGCTTTCAGAAAGTTACCATTGGCAACATGAGCCAGTTCGGCAGCTTTGTCGAAAGGAACATCCAGCTTTTGCGAAAATGCTTTTATCATGCTTTCCTTATCAATAGACGGAATCCTGACGAACTGGCAACGGGACAGGATAGTTGGCAGAACCAGACTGGTATCCTCACTTACCAGCAGGAAGATGGTCTTTTCGGGAGGCTCTTCTATAAGCTTCAGTAATTTATTTGCGGTGGCTGTATGCATTTTTTCGGGAAGCCAGATAATCATTACCTTATAGTCTGCTTCATATGGTTTAAGCCCCAGCTTTTTTATAATAACCGCTGCTTCTGATGAATAGATCAAACCCTGTTCGTTTTCTACCCCTATTCTTCCAAGCCAGCCATTAAGGTTAAAATAGGGAGATTCTGATATCTGCTCCCTCCATTGTTCAATGAAATTATCGCTTACCGGGTCGGTAGTGCTGCCTTTCTTAAAAACCGGAAATACAAAATGAAGGTCGGGGTGGGCCAGTTTTTCGTATTTGATGCATGAGAGGCATGCACCACACGAATCAGTGTCTGTTCTGTTATCGCATGAAATATATTGGGCAAAAGCAATAGCCAGTGCAAGTTTCCCTGAGCCTTCAGGCCCGGCAAAAATTTGTGCATGGCTTACTCTTTCCTCTTTTACAGATCTTGTAAGCTTCTCTATAATAGACTTCTGGCCGATAACTTCACTTAACTTCATAAGAGGAATATGCTGGTTTATGGATAGCACAAAAATAGGAATTTACATCTATTTTAAGTCAAAAAACAGTAGGTTTGTATTTTGAACTGAACTTATTGTTGCCATCCCTTAATCTGAAAATATATTTCAGATTGTATGTGCTGATAATAAGATAGTTAAGGCGTATCAGGGTATAATTATTTTTAAGATATAAAGAATGAAAAACATTGATAGTTACAATTTTAGTGGAAAGAAAGCGATAGTAAGGGTTGATTTCAACGTGCCGCTTAATTCAGAGTTTGAGGTTACTGACAACACAAGGATAAAAGGTGCCCTCCCCACCATAAAGAAGATTATCGGAGATGGGGGATCGGCAATTTTAATGTCGCACCTTGGCAGGCCGAAGGATGGTCCTGAAGAAAAGTTTTCACTTAAGCATGTAGTGCCCGAGCTTTCGGGTTTACTGGGAATTGATGTCCTTTTTGTTGACGATTGCATTGGGGAGGCTGTTGTAGAGACTAAAAAAGCGCTTAAACCCGGCGAAGTGCTTGTTCTGGAGAATCTGCGTTTTTACAAGGAAGAAACAAAGGGAGACAGGGATTTTGCAGCAAAGCTTGCTGCAGGATGCGATGTATATGTTAATGATGCATTTGGAACTGCACACCGGGCGCATGCTTCTACTACTATTGTTGCAGAGTTCTTTCCCGAAGAGAAATTATTTGGCTACCTTATTGACAGTGAGCTGGAAAGCATGGACAGGGTTATCAGGAAGGCTGAAAAGCCTTTTACGGCAATAATGGGAGGAGCAAAGGTATCTGATAAGATTTTGCTTATTGAAAACCTGCTGGGTAAGGTTGATAACCTTATAATCGGGGGCGGAATGACCTATACCTTTGTTAAAGCAATGGGAGGACAAATTGGAAACAGCCTGTGCGAAGAGGATAAACTTGATGTAGCACGCAATCTTCTTGATCTTGCCAGGAAAAACAACGTTAATGTTTACCTGCCGGTTGATAGTATTAATGCTGATATCTTTGATAACGAAGCTAATATTGATATTACCCCCGTTGAAAATGTTAAGGATGGATGGATGGGACTGGATATAGGAGAAGAATCTATTTCTTCGTTCAGCAGGGTTATTGAAAGCTCAAAAACCGTGCTGTGGAACGGCCCGATGGGTGTATTTGAAATGGAGAAGTTTTCGAAGGGGACCACTGCAATAGCCCTCTCAGTGGCCAGTGCAACAACAAATGGTGCTTTCAGCCTGGTGGGGGGAGGAGATTCGGTTGCAGCAATCAACAGGAATAATCTTGCCGACAGGGTAAGCTATGTTTCGACAGGCGGCGGTGCAATGCTGGAGTACATTGAAGGGAAGGTACTGCCGGGAATAGCAGCTATAAGAGGAGATAAAGAGAGTTAATAATTATGGCCGGAGCATTAATAAAAAAGGCCTGCAGATCAATGCTGGTAGTATTGATTGTTTTAGCTGCCTGCAGCAAGAATGACAACGACAGGTATCATGGAGTTGATACCATCGACAATAAGCTCTATGGGTCTACTACCTATTATGCCCTGGGCTTTTCTTTTGAACTGGGGAAGCTTACTTCAACGCTCGAGGCACCTGCCCCTGATATTACCATCCATGTGAATACCGACGTAGATGGTAATATTACCGGTAAATATATTAATACACCCAACCTTATTGAATCTTTTGCCCTGGCTGCCTCACTGCCCGGTGTAGCAGAAGCTGAAGATTATTTTGACAGCCTGCTTGATGCCGGCAATCCTGCCTGGTTTGCAAGTGCCACCAATGTAGCCGAAAACCAGGTCTGGATTTATAAGACTGCAAAAGGTAATTATGTTAAGTTCAGGATTATTGAGCTTAATACAGATAATGCTGCAAGCCCGCCCTTCGTAGAGATGAAATTTGAATGGAGAATTCAGCCCGACGGATCGCCACTTTTTGACTCCTGATGAGAAGTGACTTTGAAAGGGATATTTTTAATATACACTCTGAGAGTGATTTCAGGGAGCTGGCCATTGAACTTTTCAGATACCAGGCTGAGTCGAATACTGTCTATAAATCATTCCTTAAAGAATCAGGGATTATACCCCGTGATATAAAATCTCTGAATGACATTCCTTTCTTGCCCGTATCGCTTTTTAAAAGCCAAAAAGTAGTGAGCGGTGACTTTGAGCCGGAAATAATTTTTAAGAGCAGTGGCACTACAGAAGGCGAAAGAAGTGTACACATGCTAAAAAGCACCGGCCTGTACGAAAAATCATTTATCGAAGGATTCAGGTACTTTTTCGGAGATCCCTCATTAACAGAGATCTATGCCCTGCTTCCCTCTTACCTCGAAACCGGCGATTCGTCGCTTGTATTTATGGCCGACAGGCTTATTGCCTTAAACAGGGATAAGAAAGGAGGGTTTTTCCTTTACGAGCATGAGAATTTAATAAGTCAACTCAGATCCAGCCTTTCTTCGGGAAAGAAGGTTATGTTGCTTGGAGTTACTTATGCCCTCCTCGACCTGGCATCATCATACAGCACAGATTTGCACGGACTTATGCTTGTTGAGACAGGAGGGATGAAAGGAAGAAGAAAGGAAATTGTGAGGGAAGAGGTGCACTCAGTGCTTAAGGCGGCCTTTAATATTGATACTGTCTGTTCAGAATACGGGATGACAGAATTGCTGAGCCAGGCATGGTCGCAGGGTGAAGGAGTATTCAGAACACCACCATGGATGAAAATATTGATAAGGGATGCTGCTATCCCCGGACAGATTATCGGCGCGGGTCTGAACGGGGGTATAAATATTATCGATCTTGCCAATATTTATTCCTGTTCTTTTATCGAAACAGCAGATATTGGTATTAGTTATGATGATGCTTCGTTCGAAGTGCGCGGAAGGTTCGACAGCAGTGATATCAGGGGTTGCAACCTGCTTGTATAATGCAGGGGAAAGCAGCACTGGATTTTCCTAGTCAATGCCAATAAGTGATCCCATCCAGTCAAGCACTTTGTCCTGTTCTTTTTTATCGCACAGGTCAAGGCTCTGAACACATAGATACCTGATGTTTTCTTTTTGTTCACAGACCTTAAGCTTTTTATCTATATAGTTTTTCCCTCTGTTAAAGGGCTGAAGGTAAACAACATCCGGCTTTGCTATATTCCTGTTGCCTGATTTTAACTGCAAATGATTCGACAGTGAAATAAATGTAAATTGTTTATAGTTACGAAACCTGAAAGAAATATTTTCCAGGTAGCTGTCGATGTTTTCTTTAAAAAATCTTTCTATTACACTCTTTTCCACTGCATGTGGTGTGTGACTGGTGGTGAAGTACCTGGTTTTAAAACCAAGCAGGGCTGCCGACTGCCACTGGCCGAGGTGAAATGAAGCCCTGGGCTTATAGTTTTTACTGCCCAG
>JAZBNV010000029.1:0-47458 GCA_036350795.1 Marinilabiliaceae bacterium | reverse complement strand
CCACCCTCTACTCATCAACTCTCCACTCTCCACTCTCCACCCTCTACCTTCTTCCTCGCATCTTCAATAAGCTTATCAGCCTTCACAGCGGCTTCTTCTTCGATCTTCGCAGCTTTTCTGTCGGCTTCCTTAATAAGAGCATCTGCACCTTTTTTTGCTGCTATTTTAGCAAGTGGCCCTTTACTCTCAGCTTCATCGGTCAATTTCTGAGCTGCTGCAGCTGCTTCGTCCCTTACACGCTGAGCAGCTTTTGCTGCTTCGGCCTTAATATTTTCAGCCTGCTTTTCAGCTTCTTCCAGGGCCCTGGTGAGCTGCTTATCAACTTCCTCCCTGGCTGCTTCCTTTACTTCTTCAACTTTTTGTTCCACCATTTCCTTTGCCGACTCTTTTATACCCGATCCTCCTGTGCTGCCACTCTTTCCAAGCGAGGGTCTGAACTTGGGATCTTTTACCGTACCTCCAATAGCAATGCTTATATTATAAGTATCGGGTGGCGTATATTCCAACCCAAAGAGCCTGGCCTGCGCTGCAAGTCCGCTTACAAGGGTATTGAATGATGAGGGAAGGTCTGTGGCGGGGACAGAAGTGCCGATATCATAGTTAATGGTCTGATCGAGTCCATGATCACCCTTAACGGTCATTTCAAGTTTGCCGAGCCTTGTATCGAAGGGCTCAATATAAACCCTGCCATCCCTAACCCTGAATTCCACATCAACATCCTTAAATGTGTTTGATAAATCGTCACTCATCTTAAGAACTGTGGTAAACTTATTAAACAGGCTCGAATTTACCAGTTGTATCTCGCTCGACTCCAGTCGGCCAAGTCCGTTTACCGAGTTCAGCTCAGGCATCATATTGCTTTTAAGCAGGCTGCTGAACTCAAAGCGCACTGAAGCTGTACCATCCATCCCCTCGGCAACGGGTGCCAGCTTCTGTACGGTAACAAAACTTTCATAGGCCTTCCTGATACCAATGCTCCCGGCTGTTACGGTCGACTCAAGCAGGGGCTTTTCAATTTCCCTTGTATCGTAAAGTCCTGTAAGAGCAACATGGCCTCCAAGTATATCAAGGCCTGTATCTTCAATCTTCATTACTCCATCCTTTACGCTTATTGATAATTTGATGTTTTCAGGTACAAGGGGATCAAAAATTATCCTGTCAATGCCCGAAGTAAATTTAAAATCAATGTTAGACGGAATTTCAATTAATTCAAGCTCTGCTGAAATAGTATCCGTTTCATCTTCCAGGCTGTCGGATGGAAAAACAGTCAATAACTCGCCCAGGTTAATCTCAGAAATGCTAAGATCTGCCTGACCTTTAATGTCTTTGTTCTCAATTCCTGCTGCAAGATCAAAATTAAGGCCCGATATAAGGTCAGGTTTACCTTTATACCATGCTTTGCAATCATTTACATCCAGCTTCAGTGCCAGTGCCGGCAAAGTGCTGTTAACTGCATTATAGCTGCCATTAATATCCAGGCTCAGTGAAATATTACCTTCGGTTCTGAGATCCTCAAAGCCGGTCATAAAAAACGCCGGCACCATAGAAAGGAGCGATTTAAACTCAGTTTTATCTGTTGCTAGCTTAAGATCAGTAAATATGGATCCTTCATTATCGCCGGTACCCATAATAAGATACCCGTCTATAAGCAGGGCAAGATCATTTACATTAATTATGTTATCTGTAAGTGTGAACTTCTGTTTATCCAGATCAGCGGCAATATTAAAACTTCCTCCAAGGTTTAAGGAATTAAGGTACTGTTCACCATCCATATACAGGTCAATACCATTAATTCCCAGCTCCAGGAATAATTCACTAACCACACTTGAGAAATCACCTGTAAGCTTAAGATCAAAATTCTCAATTCCGGCTTTGATACCTGAAACATTATCAGTATAGCTCAGCCGGCCTTTCTTTACCAGAACCTCTTCAACCTTAATCTCCAGCTCCTTACCGCCATCCTCTTCTCCCACGCTCCCACTCTCCACCTCTTTTTTCTCTTCTTCTCCCACTCCCCCACTCTTATCTTCTTTTATAATGTCCCAGTTGGCCCTGCTATCTGCAAGAACCACCGCATTGGCAAGGGGTTGGTCAAGTACCAGCGATTTAAGCCTGTATGCATCTTTACCCAGGATACTTCCAAGATCAAACACAAAACCAAATGACCGGAAACCTGCCAGGGTTGTGCCTTCGAATTCCCCTGCTCCTTCAATTGAAACGCCTTTCAGCCTGAATTCCATATCGGGAAAATTGCGTATCAGAGACAGGGAATAATCTTCAAATACCAGGGTGGCGTTTATTCTCTTATTGGCCTCGGCAACAATCTTTTCCTTAATGGTGTTTTTGAAGAAAAGAGGTATTACCAGAAGCAGGACAAAAACCGTCAGGATAAAAATCAGAATCGATTTGAACAATATTTTAACTGCTTTTTTCATTCGCTTAGAAATTAACTAATGCAATTTATAAAGAAATTCTTCACTTCCACACAATCCCGCTTTGCTCATCCCCTATAACGGGGAAAGCACTTATCCTCAGCCTGGCTGCTCCCATTGGTATCAGTTCAATTGTTTCTTCCTGCTCTGAAGAAAGCACAGGGCTGTCCTGCAGCTCTCCGGCCAGGCCATATTCATCTATCACCCACTCAGGGATCCTGGATCCTTTTGCTATAATTCTAATAGGAGAGTCATCCTGAGTAAAGGGAAAATTATTTTCAGGCCATTGGCCTTTTATAACTTCAAAGGAGTTCAGCTCATCTTCCGGATCCAGTACAAGACCATAGTTCCAGGGTGAGCCTGGATGTATTTCAAAGGATGGCCATTTTGACTTATCAACGCCTGGCTGCCACTTAGAATCGCCTATTGCAGTTTCATCACTTTCCTTCCTTACATATTCTTCTTTAATTTTAAGCGAAAAGCTTAAGGGGCCGTAATTAATACTCGCAGAGTTATGGTTTTTCTCCCAGCGCTTTACCGACAGGCCCATCGGAAGAGTAAGACTGAGCATATCTCCATCATTCCACTTTCTTTGTATCCTGATATATTTTCCCCCTTCGGCCTTATAGCTCTTACCTTTCGAATTTACCTGTAAACTTGCACCAGCGCACCAGCCTGGTATTCTGAAATAGAGCGGAAAGCTTCCGGGTTCCTTAATACTTATCCTGAATGCAAGTTTCTCATCAAAGGGATAGTTAGTCTGGCATTCAATTTCCACTTCCTTTCCGTCTGCCACTTTAGCCTTAACAGTATTTGCTGAATACATTAGTGCCGCGAGTCCGTTATCCGGTGTTGCCATCCAGAGATTTTCGCAGAAGTAGGGCCAGCCCTGGGTATGGTTATGCTGGCAGCACCTTGAGCTGAAGGGGTTCATCATCAGGAAGGGACCCGGATTCTGAATACCCGGGCTATGGTTTTTATCATCATTCAACACCATGTTCGGGCTAGTAATATACCTTAATGATTTAAAGTCGGGCATCACGGCAGCGGGGAAGGTATTAAAAGCTACTTCTTCGGTATGATCGGCCCAGAATATATCCCCGGTAATCCTGAGCAGGTGCTCATTTGAATTCATCTGTTCTACTATCCCACATGTTTCAATTCCCTGCCGCGGATCATCATATCCGGGCCGGGAGTTCTCATCAGAGCCAAACATTCCTCCGGGCACCTGCCCGAAATGTTCCCTGACGATATTAAAATTATCATAGCTTGCCTTAAGGTCAGCAGGATTTTTACTAAGCTGGTAATACTGTGCAGGCTCCCTGAATCCCTGGGCAATATTTACATTATGCCAGTCGATAAGGTCACCGTACCAGTCGGGCCATTCTGTGCCATCGCGCTTTTGTTCCCAGTTGCCAATGTCATCAAGGCTGTGGCCCCGGCTATCCCAGGGTGCAGTGTTGCGGTGGACTTTCTCAGCCAGTTCCAGCAAAAACTCCTCACCTGTAATATTATATAACCAAATTACGCTGGCAAGGTTATCCCCTCCCCTTATCCTCTGCCAGTAATGATGTTCTGACAGGAATTCATCATCAGGTACTGAAAGCTGGTACTTGAAATAAGCTGTCATAAGTTCAATTACCCGCTTATCAGCGGTATATTCATAATATGACCTCAGGCAATAAAGCATTATCATATTGGCCCAGAAATCCTGCACAAGAATCTCCTTTTCCTTCTGCGACCTTTCTTCATCCAGGATGTAGCTCTTCCAGGCCCTCACGGGACCAAAATTACCATCAGGTCTCTGGCTGTTAAGTGTAGCCTCTATCCATACCATGGCCTCATCTCTTATTCGCTGATCTTCCAGGATATATCCAAGGTTAGCAAAACCTTTCAGCCAGTAAGGCACTTCTTCCCAACCCCACTCTCCTGTGCCATCGGGAGAGAGCCAGGCATTATCTTCCTTTTGAAGCCAGGCACTTATTTCACCGAGGTGGCCGCTTAAGCCATCTGCCTGGCGCAGCATCATTTCCTTAAGCCAGCCTCCGGGCTTTACAGCACCAACAGGTAGTTTAATAAACATTGATGGTTCCAGCGGAGCCCTGTTCCCCTGGTAATTCAGGTTACTTATACCGCTTGATGGTTTATCCATAATGCTTACAGTAGTATCCTGGCAGGATGTTATAAGTATAAATGTGAGAAAATATATTAATGTCCTGTATGTCTTCATAACGTAACTTTTTTGAGTGCTAATAAAGGTAATTATTAAATCTCATATCACAGGAATCATTATGATGCTTGTTATGCATGAACCCTTTCAAAACGTCCTTCTTATGGCAAAAGTAATAAAGTCAGTATCTGCAGATACAAGAATAATGGCAGGTATTGCAATAATGTGCAGCCCTGCCTGTTTTATTATCAGCATTTTGATTTACAATGCCTGTCACTGTTTTATTCCGGAATTTGAGTGCCTATATGAAATAAAGCATCACCCTTATTTACAATTGGTGCTGTATTAATACCATAAATATAACAATCGACAGGAGCTAAAACTTTTTTTTCAAACTCTCCGAATGAGTCAGTTATTTCTGCCAGCATGGTTCGTTTTCTTACCCTGATTCCATTTTTCACATGTAGTCTCAGCATTCCTGAAAAGGGAGCCCTGATCCATTTAGCATCCTGAATAAGCACCTGGTTTTTAGTTGTTCCCGGCCGCCCTTTAAGGATTCCGAGGTGCTTCATTACATTTACGGCGCCTGCAACTCCGGCATCAACTACTTCTTCATCCAGCAATTGTGATTTGCCCCCTTCAAAAAGAATACCGGTTTTCCCCAATTTGTGTATAGTTTCCCTTACGGATTTTGCGATATAGTTTGAATTTATTATAAAAGGTGCTCCAAATGCCTTTGCCAGCTTAAACTCCTCCTCCTCTTTTATAACACACCTTACATTGGGGAAATTATAGCGCTGGGAACCCCCGGTATGAAAATCGATAACATAATCCACCAGGGGTGCAATCTTGTTTGTAAACTGGTATGCAAACTGGCTTGCCAGTGAACCATTTGAGGATCCCGGAAACATCCTGTTAAGATCCCTGCCGTCAGGGAAGTTCCGGGAAAGGTTCAGGTAACCGAACACATTGAACACCGGTATGCAGATAATGGTTCCCCTGTCGGGTATATTATATTTTTTCCGGATAATATCCCTTACAATTGCAACCCCATTTATCTCATCACCATGAATGCCCCCCATCAGGAGAATTGTAGGTCCTTTGGTTTTAGCTCTCTGAACAATTATTGATATTTTAATACTGTTTCTTGTGTGCAACCTGGCTACCTCAAGTTCAAGAACCGCCCCTTCGCCTTTTGCTATTTTTCTGTCCAGGATAAGCATATCATTGTCAGATATTTCTTTCTACGTATTTTATAATTTCCTTTGCTATATCTTTCCCGGTGGCAGCTTCAATACCTTCCAGTCCGGGTGATGAATTAACTTCCAGAACCAGCGGCCCCTTTGACGACTGCAGCATATCCACACCTGCTATGCCAAGCCCCATGGCTTTTGTGGCCTTCCGCGCAGTAGTGTCTTCCTCGTCTGTTAGTTCAATTAATGATGCAGTACCTCCCCTGTGCAAATTTGAACGAAACTCACCTTCTTTTCCCTGTCTCTTCATTGCTCCTACCACTACACCGTCAACAACAAATGCTCGTATATCGGCGCCACCCGATTCCTTAATATATTGCTGGGCAATTACCCTGGCTCTTAAGCCATTAAAAGCCTCCATAACTGAATTTGCAGCATTTTGTGTTTCAGCGAGCACCACTCCAAGACCCTGGGTTCCTTCCAGCAGTTTCAGAACCAGAGGTGCTCCACCTACTGATGAAATTACATGATCCACATCTTTCGCATAGTTGGTGAACACTGTTTTTGGTAAACCCACTCCGGCCCTGGCTAGCACCTGCAAACTCCTGAGCTTATCCCTCGACCTCACAAGGGCCTGCGACTCAATGGCAGTAAATACCTTCATCATCTCGAACTGGCGAACCACTGCTGTGCCATAAAAAGTAACAGAGGCACCAATCCTTGGTATTACAGCATCTATATCATCGAGATAAGAACCGTTATAGTATATTTTCGGATTCTTCTTTTCAAGTTCAATCACACATTTCAGATGGTCTATTACAACAGCTTCATGTCCCTTTTCCCTGGCTGCTTCGACTAATCTTCTGGTTGAGTAAAGTGATGAGTTTCTTGATAATATTACAATCTTCATAAATTTCCTCTTATAATTCTGATTAAGTTTTACTTCTTACTTTTCTTTTTTTGCTTATACGAGATATCCTTTTTTGAAGGGTCAACAACAAATCTTTTTTTCAATAACTTCCTTCCAATCAATATCGGGTATCGCATATCGCTACGTTCACTGAGCGACAGCTCTAAGGGATATTCATTACCAAATAATATAATGCTTGTATCCACAACAAACCTTAGTTCTGAAATCCCAAAAGAATTTCTCACTTCCTTCCTTTTGTATTTTTTCGTTCTGAATAGCTGGCCGGTATACATCGGGTGGTCCGGGTCCAGAACCCTGAATTCGATATACTTTTCCCCGTCAACAACTTCCTCCCTGATATCGTGACTGTGAATTGTTGAGGTATATGCACCCGTATCAATTTTGATACTTATATCCCTGAGGAATAGTTCGGGAAAATCGGCCTTATCAGCTCTTCCGATAATTATCATATACTGGATCAGTATTAAAAGCATAACAGGATAATATCGTTCTGATATTAGCTGTTATGAGATTCTAATTTTTTTGTAAATCTACTATTTATTTTCCTTCAATAGATCATTTAATATTTCTGCGGCTTTCTATCTGTATCATGGTCATAATATCGAGATATATCCGGTCGGCGGATCCTCCAAACTGTCGGAATTGCCTCCCTTCGGTCGGCGGATCCTCCTATCAGAGTTGCAAATAGAAACGCAAATTGCGCTGCAATTTCCAAACTTAAAGGCTCGGCTATAAAACAAAAGCGAGCTTTTGTTTTAAGCTCGCTTTAATTTTGACTTCGCGTTTCTATTTACTCGTGAACCCGGAGGAACTCGAATCCCCAACCTCCTGATCCGTAGTCAGGTGCACTATCCAATTATGCTACGGGTCCAAATTCGGTGCAAATATACTATTTGTATAATACAATTACAATAGATTCTGGCATAGGATCATTAAACTATTATTTCAGAAAATATGGATGACTTACATTTTCATAAGCATATTTTTTTCGATTATATGCGATCTTCTGAATATAATTTAAACAATTCGATCTCTTCGTTGTCTAATTTTTGTAGGTTTAACTAATTATTTCAAAAAGCTAAAAATGAAAATTGGTGTTTTAAAGGAAAATGAAGCTGAAAACAGGGTTTCAATTTTACCGGAACATATCAGTAAGCTCAGTAAGCTTAAGCTGGAAGTACTTGTAGAAAGAGACGCGGGAAGCAGTGCATACGCCGGAAACAGTGAATACGAAAATGCCGGAGCAGTAATTGCTTCAAGAGAGGATATCCTGGGAACAGCTGATATTATAGTATCTGTTAACCCGCCCGCTGAAAAGGATATAAAGAAAATTCCATCATCTGCAATTCTTGTAAGCACGCTTAATCCGCTGGTAATGAGCGATACAATAAATCTGCTTAATGCAGCCAAAATAAGTTCCTTCAGCCTTGATCTTATACCGCGTATCACTCGTGGACAGTCGATGGATGTGCTTTCAAGCATGGCTTCGGTTGCAGGATACAGGGCAGTGCTTGACGCAGCAAGGTTTCTTCCCAGGTTTTTTCCCATGTTTATGACGGCTGCCGGTACTATCAAGCCCGCAAAGGTACTTATACTGGGAGCAGGAGTAGCCGGTTTGCAGGCCGTAGCAACTGCCAGGAAACTGGGAGCCGTTGTGGAGGTTTTTGATGTAAGATCGGCTGTAAAGGAAGAAGTAAAAAGCCTGGGTGGAAAGTTTATCGAGGTGGAAGGTGCTACAGAAGACAGGGCTGCCGGAGGTTATGCAGTTGAACAGAGCGAGGAGTTTAAAAAGAAACAGGCGGAAATGATCCAGGATCACGCAGTAAAATCAGATATAGTAATCTGTACTGCCCAGATTCCCGGAAGGAAAGCTCCTCTTCTTATCAGCAAAACCACTGTTGAAAATATGAAGCCTGGTTCCGTTATTATAGACCTTGCCGCATCAAGCGGAGGCAACTGTGAAGTAACACAGAACGACAAAACCATAGAAATAAACCAGGTAAAGGTTATAGGCGAATCCAACTACCCCTCAACGATGCCGTCTGACGCCAGTAAGATGTATGGAACCAACCTTATTAACCTCCTGACTCTTCTGATTAATTCCGAAGGGGAACTCAATATAAATTTTGAAGATGAGATTATTGCGGGCACCTGCCTGACACATAAGGGTGATCTTGTAAACGAAAGAGTAAAATCAATATTAAATAAGTAAACATGGAAAATATAGT
Organism: Marinilabiliaceae bacterium; assembly: GCA_036350795.1. Lineage (GTDB taxonomy): Bacteria > Bacteroidota > Bacteroidia > Bacteroidales > VadinHA17 > JAUVKT01. The sequence continues at coordinate 38,504 of JAZBNV010000029.1, read as the reverse complement.
GACCTTCTTTTGGATGAATAAGGAAGCCATATTCATTATAGTATTATCAGTATTCCTTGGCATCGAAGTAATTTCCAACGTTCCGTCAGTGCTGCATACTCCATTAATGTCGGGAGCAAATGCAATAAGCGGGGTAATTATTATCGGCGGAATCATACTTGTGGGACACTCGGATCTCACCTTCTCTTTAGACCTTGTTCTCGGTGTTTTTGCAGTGTTATTCGGAACCCTGAATGTTGCAGGCGGATTTGTTGTTACAGATCGCATGCTTGAAATGTTTAAAAAGAAAAATAAGAACTAGTATGAACCAGATAATTACGACAATCGACGGAACAACATTTACGCCGGGCTCGGCAATTCTTGAATTCACTTACCTGCTTGCCGCGGTAATGTTTGTTATAGGACTAAAACTACTCAGTCACCCCGAATCAGCACGCAGGGGAAACCTGTGGGCAGCAAGCGGCATGATACTGGCAATGATAAGCACTCTCCTGCTTCATAAAGACCCCTCAGGATCTGCCATACCATTAAGCAATGCCATACTGGTAATCTTGCTTATTGGCTTTGCTTCTGTTATCGGGTGGATTATAGCAAGGAGGGTGAAGATGACAGCAATGCCCCAGCTGGTTTCACTGTTCAACGCAACAGGAGGTGCTGCTTCTGCACTTGTAGCCCTGCTCGAATTCCCGAATGTAGCTACTTCAGGAGTTCTTGTAGTTACACTTCTTGGCCTCTTTATCGGAAGTGTGTCCTTCAGCGGAAGTATGATAGCCTACGGTAAACTGGATGGTAAGGTAGGAGATATCAGGGCATCATTTATGAAATACATCAACATGACTCTGCTGGCAGTAATAGTAGCCCTTATTGTTATTATCCTGATACAGGGTAATGAGAACGGAGCGGCGATGGCCTATGCTCTTCTGGGTATTTCATTGCTCTACGGTGTGTTGTTTGTAATGCCGATCGGTGGAGCAGATATGCCGGTTGTTATATCATTGCTTAACTCTTTTACAGGGATTGCAGCAGCCATGGCAGGCTATATTTATAATAACCAGGCAATGATTCTTGGCGGTATACTGGTTGGTGCGGCTGGCACAATACTGACCGTGCTGATGTGCAGGGCAATGAACAGGTCACTATTAAATGTAATAATTGGTGCTTTTGGTGGTGGCGGAACAGCTGCAGACGGTGAAGAAGGAATAATAAAGGAAATCAGCCTGAGTGATGCCGGTATCTTGCTCAGTTATTCACAAAAGGTTGTTATAGTACCGGGCTATGGACTTGCAGTAGCCCAGGCCCAGCATATCTGCAGCGAGATGGACAAGCTACTTACGGATAAAGGAGTGGAGGTAAAGTATGCTATACACCCGGTTGCGGGAAGAATGCCCGGGCATATGAACGTGCTTCTTGCAGAAGCCGATGTTCCGTATGAAAAACTTGTTGAGATGGATGATATAAATCCCTCGCTGCCATCAACAGATGTTGTAGTGATAATAGGTGCAAACGATGTGGTAAATCCTGCCTCTCTTGACGATCCTGGAAGCCCGGTTTACGGGATGCCCATTATTATGGCACATGAGGCAAAAAATATTATAGTGATGAAGCGGGGCATGGGCAAAGGTTATGCAGGCATCGAGAACAAACTGTTCTTTAACGATAAAACACGGATGCTCTTTGGTAATGCCAAGGATTCGCTGCAGAAACTGGTGAACGAGATAAAAGAACTTTGATAATATACACTAACAGATTTAAGATTTAGAATATGAAGATAAAGATTATAATACTTGTAACAGCGTCTCTTTTTATGATGGGGTTTAAAGCCGATAAACCGGCTTACAGGCTGTTTAACCCTGAGGGAAAGGAAGTCAAATACAGTAAAATGCTTAAGGAGGTGCTTGATGCGGATATTGTATTCTTCGGAGAGCTTCACAACAACCCCATAGCTCACTGGCTGGAGCTTGAAATCACAAAGGAACTATATAATGCTAAGGGCGACTCACTGGTGCTTGCAGCAGAAATGTTTGAGCGTGACGACCAGCTTATTATTGACGAATTCCTGACAGGCTCTTATGAGGCCGACAAGTTTGAGGCTGAGGTCAAACTCTGGAAAAACTATAAGACAGATTATAAGCCCCTGATGACATTTGCAAAAGACAGCGGGCTGTATTTCATTGCCTCGAATGTGCCCAGGCGATATGCTTCAATGGTTAGCAAGAAAGGATTTGAAGTACTTGACTCATTAACAGATATGGCAAAACAATATATAGCTCCCCTGCCTCTTGAGTACGATCCTGAAGTGAAAGGCTATAAGGATATGCTTGATATGATGGGGATGGGTGGACATGCAAATGAAAACCTCCCGAAAGCACAGGCACTGAAAGATGCGACTATGGCCTGGTCAATTAAGGAATACTATGTTCCGGGAAATACTGTTATCCACTATAACGGTTCCTACCACTCTAAGAATTTTGAAGGAATTATATGGTACCTGAATAAATACCTGCCTGGTTTAAAGATTGTTACACTCGAAACTGTTTCTCAGAAGAATATTGAGGAGCTCGAAGCTGAAAACCTGGGTGTGGCCTCGTTTATTTTTGCAGTGCCCGAATCAATGACAAAAACTTATTAGAGGTCGTAGGGCGTAAGGCATAAGGCGTAGGGCCCAGGGCTTTTTAAAATCTTTCATTTATCCAGCTTGCCATTATCTCCAGGACTTCAGTACTGAAGGTTTCTTCTATGGTGGCATACTCGTTTACAAGCCCGGTTTGGCTGTGCTGGAATAAATGGTTGAGGTCTGGAAAAGAGACAACTGTTACATCACTGTTATTCCCGAGTCCCTTTTGTATTCCTTCCAGGTTTTGTTTATAAATAACCTGGCAGTCCTTTTCACCATTAAGTGCAAGCACCGGGCATTTTACCCGGGGAAGGTATTCGGCCGGGTCGGCCATAATAAAATACCTGAACCAGTTATATGATGCCGGTCCAAGCTGTGTATCCATATTCTCAAGCACAGTATTTATAATATCATCTGAATTTCCCAGTTCTTTTAATACCCCTGTGGTATAGTTTTTAATCTTTCTTGCTCCTTCTTCCTGCTTCTCCACCTGCATCATGATGTTATAAATACTATCCATCATTTCAATATTCTGCCTTATTGTAGCATCAGGAACACCACTTTTACGTGATATATAATCGTTCTGATCGAGTAAAAGCTGTTTACCGCTTGTTCCGGGGCCTGCCAGTAAAATAATAAAAGCAATGTCATCCCGTAAGGAAGCAAGCAGCGGAGCAATAAGTCCACCCTCGCTATGGCCAATAATTCCTATCTTATTCCGGTCAATACCTTCCACAGTCAATAAATATTCAACAGCTGCTTCAGCATCTTTCATAAAGTCGTATGATGTTGCACCTGCCGGATTTCCACCTGAGCCGCCTGCTCCCCTGTCGTCATACCTGAGTACGGCAATTCCTTTATTTGTGAGGTAATCTGCAATTACCTTAAATGGTTTATGCCCGAAGATCTCTTCATCACGGTTCTGCTGGCCCGAGCCGCTGATAAGTACAACTGCGGCAAATCCTTCACCCTCTTCCGGAAGGGTAAGGGTAGCTGCCAGTTCAAATCCTCCGGCCTTATTTTCAAATCGTACATCTTTCGCTAAATATGGAAATGGTTCAAGGGGCTCCTGGGGCCTGTTAAGAGTGAGCTTCTTTTCCTGCTTGCTTAGGTCGAGAACCATCGACCTGCCCATCTGTGTCCACTTGCCTGTAATTTTCTCTGCCGATTCAAGTAAACCCCTGTATTCACCCCTCAGTGTCGGAGCATGTATTATCAATGAATCATCCTTAACTTCAACCGGTCCCACCGGTATACCTGCCGCGCCCTGGTCGGGACTGTCCATTGTAGCACTGTAGGCTCCGGAATCGTTAATTTCAATATTAAAAACAATTCTTAACTCAACTCCACCAACAGCAAGTTTACCCATCCAGATTCCTGAGAATTTATCATCCTGTGATACTGCTATACCCGGCATCAGGATCAGCAGAAGAAGGAAAAAAACAGTATTTTTCATATAAAGACTATTTGTAATGAAGATAAAAGCAAATAAATATATCAATTATAAGCAGCTCATCGCTCATCCGGATATAAAAAAGAACTTTCTGGAATTATCAATGTAGCTACCTGCAAGATAGTTATAAAAAAAGGGTGTCCTGCACCGGACACCCTTAAATTAAATTATTATAAGCTGATTACTTGGCCCACCAGAGTTTAGTATCCATTACGTCAGCTCCCTGGATAGCAAGAGCTGCATTATAATTTGCAGTATTGTTATTCTTCAGTGAGTTTCCGTATTGCATCCTCTGTGGATAATCACCATTTATATCACCGGGGCCAAATATGGTAAAGTCTGATACACCATTAGCCAGCTCGGCAGGATAACCAGAGTCGCGGACTATGGCAAAAGCCTCGAATCCGTCGGTATAAGAAACAATCCATCTCTGTGTGGCAATTTTCTCAAGTTTCTCATCATCGGTATCGCCTGTAAGAGTAGCTACGGCTTCATTGGCAATATAGTTATCTATTTCACCACTGCTTACTCCCCACAGAGCCATTGCCTGGCGTATACCTTCCTGGTAAAGAGCATTCTCATCACCTGTGGTAAGACCTTTTACAACCGCTTCAGCCTGGAGGAAGTAGGCCTCTGCTTCAGACATTATCAGTTCTGCACGGATGGGAGAAGTATTTTTTGCTGCAATAATCTCCTCGGCAGGGATTGAGAAAAACTCATATGCCATATATGGATTTGTTTTACCATTTACCCTGGTTGGCTGACCAACATAGTAAACATTCTCGGGCATAACAATGGTAACAGTACTATCAGCCGGCAGACCATCAGAGTAGGTGTAAGATACACCAGCATCATCAAGAATTCCTGTGACAAAGTTTACCCTGTCCCAGTGGAAATCTGCTTCTGTACCCTTGGGTGCCTGAATTACAACAGTACCACCTTTAGCCGGTTGTGCATAAAATGGAAGACGCGGATCGTTATTATCACGAAGTGCATCAATAAGGGTTTTACCCACAGTCCAGTCTGATCCGGCTCCGAAGTTATACCATACATCGCCGTATGCGGCAGCACTCCACTGTGAGATAATATTGTCCTTCTCCATTAAAACGTCATCATCAAGAAGATCTGCCGCAAGTGCTTCAGTAATAGCTGCCTGTGCAAATGTTGCACCAGGTGCTTCATAAGCACGCATTGCAATTCTTAATTTGAGCGTATTTGCAAGTTTCTTCCACTTCTGAAGATCGCCACCACAGTAGATATCATTTTCGCCAAGGTCGTCAACACCAACCCCTGTAGCTGTGGCAGATCCAATTGTAGCCATAGCTTCATCGAGCTCATCTATAAGGCCTTCATATATAACCGCCTGTTCGTCAAGAGCCGGTAGTGTAATATCTGGATTTGTTGCCTCTGTATAGGTTATCATTCCAAAAACATCGGTAAACATCTGGAAGTATAATCCACGCATAATCTTGCCAACTGCATACATATACTCGTTTTCAAACTCGCCACCGGTATCTACAAGCTTCATAAAGTTGTCTAGTCCGCCTATATAACCTGCAAGCCAGTCCCATGCTGCATCTGTGTAGCCTGAATTGTAAGAATATCCGAGTTCATCGCTCCACCAGCTTCCCTTAAAACCAAAACAGAAGTGCCCTGCAAACCTGTCCATATGGATCAGGTGAGCACGCCAGTAAGGATACCTGTCGGGAGCGTAGAGTCGATACTGCGGTCCTGTAATAAAATATTTCGCACTTACCTCATCCTGAGTAAAGGCATCGGGCTTAATATTTATATCATTGAATTTGTCGGTACATGCTCCGGCAAGGATCATCATACCTGCTACAATGAATATTTTATATAATCTTTTCATCATCATTCAATTTAAAATTTAACGTTAATATTGAATCCCAGACTCCTGGCTGTAGGCAGGTTGTAAGAAATAATACCCTGTCCGGTATTACCGGTACCAAGGCTTGCTTCCGGATCAACATGAGCTACATCCTTGTAGAGGAAGAACAGATTTCTTCCAACCAGGCCAATAGATGCACTTTTGATTGGCAGGTTGCCAAGCAGTGAAACTGGCAGTGTATAAGCAAGTACAGCTTCCCTCATCCTTATGTTGGTCTGCTTGAAAATATTCTCAGACGCGATACCCGAAACTGCACCCCAGTAATCCTGGGCACTTATAGTAGTGGTATTGGGCGTGAATGTACCATCGCCATTGTCAATAACACCATCAACAAGGATTCCTCCTTCACGATATTCAAGGCGTTCAACAGACACACCTGAACCGGTTAGGGCTGCATTGGTCTGTGAATAAACTTCACCACCAATCCTTGCATCAATCAGGAACCTTAGCGAAACTCCTTTATAGCTTACTGTATTCTGGAACCCGCCGATAAATTCAGGTTGTGAATTTCCAAGGTAAACCTTATCAACAGATGCCAGTGGAATTCCGCTTGCATTAACAATAACATCACCGTCATCATTGGTACGCCAGGTTGTGCCGTAGATATCTCCGTAACCACCGCCTACAGTAGCCTGTATTCTTACGTTACCTGAGTTGGTAGTATTTAGCTGGTGGTAATCAAGGTCTTCTGTAAGTTCAACAAGTTCGTTTTTGTTGGTTGAGAAATTAACAGACATTTCCCATGTAAGGTCATTTGTCCTGATGGGAGAACCACCGATTAACACTTCAATACCCTTATTGGTAACTTCACCAATATTAGATCTGAATGTGCTGTAACCTGTAGCCTGTGGAACAGGTACATCATAAATCTGGTCGGTAGTTGAAATCTGGTATGCACCAATATCGAAGAATATCCTGTTCAGGAATAATGATCCTTCGATACCGAATTCAAGCGAAGCAATATTTTCAGGCTTCAGGTCGGGGTTAAACTTAACACTTGGCCGTCCAAGCTGTGTAAGTCCAAGGTAACCGTCGGAAGCTACAGTATAGTAAGAATTTAACTGGTAAGGGCCTGTATCATTACCTACATTGGCCCAGCTGCCTCTAAGCTTTAGCAAGCCGAAGATATTACCTATTGGTTCAACTATCTCGTTCAGAAGCACAGCTCCTGTTACAGATGGATAGAAATAAGACCTGTTACCTTCTCCAAGGGTTGATGACCAGTCGTTACGGCCGGTTACATCAAGGTAAGCAAAGTTCCTGTACGCCAGTGACACCTGGCCATAAACAGAATTAACAATGTGCTGACTTAAGGGACCGTAGGATGGTCTCTGGATTACACAGTTTGCAATAGTTGCCCTTGTAGGGATTTTGAAATCCTCACCATATACACTTTGAGATCTTCCTGTTCTGAGAGAGTGGTTTGCACCTAGAATTACACTCAGGTTCAGATCGTCCATAATATCTTTATTAGCCATAAGGAGGAAATCGGCATTGGTTTCCTGCACTTTGGAGGTTCCAAAGGTAAGACGGCCTGACCCGTAGAAGTGGTGACCTGCCTGGTTAACCGATTCGGTATCCTGTCGCAGTACATCAGTACCTATCCTTCCAAAGGCCGACAACCAGTCGGTAAACTGGTAGCTTACCTTAACAAAACCAATCATTCTCTCCCTGGTTTCCTCGTTACGGTCGTAATTAAGAATCCAGTAGGGGTTTGCACCAAGCGAACCGTAAGAAACTGAATTCAGAGTAAGCGGATCCTGGTAATCTTCAAGATCTGCAATATCAACGTTTCTTGGCATATCATAAACATAGGCAAGAATACCCTCTGATCCCTGGCTGGCCCTGTTATTTATCTTCTGTGTGAAGAATGTAGCTTTTGCATCAACAGACAGGCGATCGGTAAGATCAACATTTGTCCTGAGGTTGAAGTTATGGCTTTCCAGGTCAGAATTAGGAAGCATTGACTCAGTCATATTATTGGTATATGAAAGACGTGCCGAATAGTTATCGCCACCCCCGTCTAGAGAAACGCTGTTTACAAACTTGCCAGCCATCCTGAAGAAGTTCTTAACATTATCAGGTTCTGCTGAGTAAGCCCGCATTTCGTCAGTAAAATAAAGCTGGCTGCTTCCGTTCAGACCTGGTCCCCATGATCCGGTCGCATTTTTAAGGTCGGTAAGATTTGCCGGGGCATTTCCCTGGGTTCCCTGCCCGTATTCATTCTGGTACTCGGGCAGTAACATTGGAGTGTCGAAAGTAATGTTTGAATTAACTGTCACCCCAAGTCCCTGTCCTCTTTTTCCCTTCTTTGTTGTAATAAGAAGAACACCATTACCGGCCCTCGATCCATAAAGAGCAGCAGCATTAGGACCTTTCAGTACAGAGATCGACTCAATATCGTCAGGGTTAATATCAGTAATACCACCACCTGTTACAGAACTGCTGTAAACACTTCCGCCACTGTTCGATCCGCTGTCATCGAGAGGAATACCGTCGACAACGATTAAAGGCTGGTTGTTACCTGTGATCGAGTTATTACCACGGATAATTACCCTGGATCCACCACCGGGACCCCCAGTACCCTGGGTTATAACAACACCGGCCACCTTCCCTGCAAGTGAGTTGGCAGGGTTATGATCCTTAACAACGGAAATATCTTCCGATGTAACTTCGGTTACAGCGTAACCAAGAGCTTTTTTCTCTTTGGTAATACCAAGAGCGGTAACTACAACCTCATCCATGGCCAGGACATCAACATCGAGAACTACGTCAATACCGGTACGGCCGTTAACAGCAATCTCCTGGGTTGCCATTCCAAGAAACTGGAACACAAGAGTTGCATTGCCTGGAACAGTAATTGAGTAATCTCCTTCGGCCCCTGTTGTAACTCCGTTTGATGTACCTTTTTCAACAACAGATACACCCGGAATCGTTGAGCCATCTTCGGATGAAGTAACTTTACCTCTTACAGTAACGTTCTGTCCGTAAACAATACCGGCAAATAACATAAATGCCAGCATCATCGACAGATACTTACTGATCTTCCTAATTTTTCTTTTCATAAAATTAGCTTTTAGATTAATTAACAATAGATTTATTCGGGATTATATACAAAACTGCCCAATAGAACAGATTCATAGCATTTGTTATAAAGATATTTACTTTAAAATAATACATCTGAGCAACATGAATACCAGGTCTAAATTCGTCTGTTTGCCGGGACACAAGATAAGATATTCCACGCGAAATGCATAATATTTCTGGTTCTTTTCTTTTTGAACTATAAAAACTTAAATTCTAAAAAATTAATAATCTGGATGTTATAAAACATATACCAGGAGATAACTATCTTCTAAAATTTTCTTGAAAGATGGTACAGGGAGGATCAGATATTAAATTATATGCTTTTCCCGTCAAGACAGGTAAGGGCGAACAGCCCGGCACCCATTACAGCTGCGGTATTGCCTAATGAGGCCCTTTCAATTTTAAGGTCACTGCTACAATAGCCAAGGGTATTTTCCTCAACACTCTTTCTTACCAGGTCGAGGTAGGAATCCCTGGCCAGTGACATACCTCCCCCCAGGACAATGATCTCAGGAGCAAAAACACTTACAAGGTTAGCCAGGCCGCAACCTATTATATATGCATTTTCCTTTACAGCCTCTTCAGCATCAGGATCACCCCTGTAATACAGATCAAAAACATCCTTTGCCCTTATGCCCACCGGTACCTTATTTTTCTTTTTACCATGGCGCCCGGCTAAATCGGTAAACCTTTTTACAAGAGCCGCAGAAGAGGCATAGAATTCAAATGATCCTTTAACTCCTTTCACGCTTTCCGGCCCTTTATAATTAATTGACATCTGGCCTATCTCGCCTGCCGCATTATTGAGTCCCCTGAACATTTTCCCGTCTATTATTAAGGCACCACCAATCCCTGACCGCAGGGCAACAAAAAGAATATTTTTATTGCCTGTTGCAATTCCGAAACTGGTTTCGGCAAGCGCCATAAGATTTGCATCGTTATCGACAAAAACAGGTAAGCCAAGGTTTGATGCAAGAATTTTACCAAGGGGAACATTGGTCCATCCTTTTATACCCTGGTCGGGACCAATAACAGTACCAGTCCTGTAATCTATAAAACCCATTGCAGCAATGCCCACACACAGGGGATTTATTTTATATTCTACCGAGAGGGACCTGGTAAACCTTAGTGCATCAACAATATAAGTAATAAGAAGATCCCTGTCTGCCTGCTTCTTATAGGGGAAGCTGAAGTTTTCGAAAATCTTTCCATCATACCTTACCAGGGCAGTTCTTATCATAGTACGACCAATGTCCAGTCCTATTGCTGTTGCGTATTTATACATAAGTAATGAGCTATACTGCTGGTTATTTTGGGTAAATAATTAATGTTAAAAGCAAATGTAGGGAAAAAGATTATTATGAAAGAAAAGAAAATGCTTCAAGTTAAAAGCTAAAGGTACTGGCGCAGGCTTAGAGTCCTTCAGTTATTTTATTAACTCCTTCGAGAATATAATGAGGTTTGTATGGAAACTCATCTACAGTTTTCGCATCAGATATCCCGCTAAGCACCAGGCAGGTATCAATTTCCGATTCAATTCCGGCTATTATATCTGTATCCATCCTGTCGCCAATAATTATTGTTTCCTCCCTTCTGCAACCAAGTTTTTTAAGGGCAATCCTCATCATCAGCGGGTTTGGTTTACCCACAAAATATGCCTGCTTGCCTGTAGCCAGTTCTATCGGTGCAATCAGGGCCTTAACAGCAGGAATAATTCCGCCTTCAACGGGACCTGTCAGGTCAGGATTAGTTCCGATCAGGCCTGCTCCTTTCATTACAAGTTCAACAGCCTTCTCAATCTTTTCAATTGAATAGGACCTGGACTCCCCGAATACCACGTAGTCGGGATCAATGTTATTCATTGTGTAACCAACATTATACATGGCATTTATTAATCCGGCTTCACCAATAATAAAAGCAGTTCCTCCTGGTTTTTGTGAATTCAGAAACTGGGCAGTTGCAAGGGCACTGGTATAAAACACGTTCTTCTCAACATTTATGCCCATCCTGCTGAGTTTTTCCTTTAGCTCAGAAGGTGTTTTTTCGCTTGAGTTTGTGAGGAAAAGAAAATGCTTATTCTCTTTTTTCAGCCATGCAACAAACTCCTGTACACCAGGTAAGATTTTATTTCCATGATAGATTACGCCATCCATATCAGAAATAAAACCCTTCTTGGATCTGATGCTTTCAATTATATCCCGATGCTTCATTTATTCTTTTGATTATTATGCTGCAAAGTTACGCATCAAATATGCCAGGCATGTTAAGTTAATATTAATTAAAGAATTTACTCTTCCTGCCCGTTTATTCGGTCAACTACCTCAACAAGTGATTTTTCAAATACATTGGCGCCCTGTACCCATTTAAGTATTGTTTCACTTACTTCCGGATATTCAATGCTCCTTGCTGACACCGTCTTATAACATAATTCCTTTAGCTCTCTTAAATTCTCAAGAACCTGTGTGAAATATATCATAAAGAAACTATCAGTCAGGTGAAAGTACTTTTTCCGCTCGGAGGAGTAGGTCCTGTAGTCAATCATCTTCGCCATCAGCAGGTAATTCAGCGAAGTACTTATCGAACTTTTGCTGGCCCTGAAAAATTCAACCATATCAGAAAAGGTGGCTTCAGGCTTTTCGGCATTGGCAAGGTAGGAAACTATACGTCCCTGCATCGGGGTTAAACCAAACCTTTCAAACACCTTGCCTGTTTCTTCAATATGCTCTCTGATCTTAAATTCTGCCATTACTTAAAAGTTTGTAACAAATATATTAAAATTCTTCAGTTCATTAATTTTTGAACTAAAAAAACAAAATCTGATATTTTTTTGGAAGCAATAGATAATTAATTTAGATTTGGTCAATTTTAGGGATGTTAAATTAAATACTTAAAGCTTTGTTACAAACAATCGACTGGATAATTGTTGCGTTCTTTTTCGTAATAGTTCTGAGCATTGGCTGGGTTGCCTCAAAAACAGCCGGTAAAAACACTACAGAATTCTTCCTTGGCGGCAGGGGCATGCCCTGGTGGCTGCTTGGTATTTCAATGGTAGCCTGTACTTTTTCAGCTGATACACCTAACCTTGTTACCGGCATGGTAAGAGAGAACGGTGTTGCAAAAAACTGGGCGTGGTGGGCCTTTCTTATAACAGGTATGGTTACTGTTTTTATTTATGCCAAACTATGGAGAAGGTCGAATGTAATGACTGACCTCGAGTATTATGAACTGAGGTATACAGGTAAGGCAGCGTCCTTCCTGAGGGGTTTCAGGTCTATTTACCTTGGCGTCTTCTTTAATACGCTGATTATGGGGACAGTAACCCTTGCAGCAATTAAGATCGGGGGAGTGATGCTTGGCATCGAACCCTGGCTTGCAGTTGTGGGAGGATCGACAGTGGTAATGGTATATGCATCGCTGGGTGGACTGAAGGGTGTTATCTGGGCTGACTTCTTTCAGTACAGCATTGCTATGTTTGGGGCAGTGCTTGCTGCTGTTGTTGCAGTTAAGCAACCCGAGGTGGGCGGACTGCAGAATTTACTCAGTAATCCCGCCCTGCAGGATACAATAAAGGTACTCCCTGATATGTCGGATCCTTCATTCTGGGTACCTCTGCTGGTTATTCCTATTGCCGTACAATGGTGGGCGGTATGGTATCCAGGTGCCGAACCGGGTGGAGGTGGCTATATAGCCCAGAGGATGCTTTCGGCAAAGGATGAGAAAAATGCCATCGGTGCCACTATGCTGTTTAATTTTGCACACTATGCACTCAGACCATGGCCATGGATAATAGTAGCTCTTGCATCAATTATGGTTTTCCCCGACCTGGATTCAATAAAAGAAGCATTCCCAAATATTGACAACACCTATCTTAAAGATGATATTGCTTATCCTGCGATGCTGTCAAAATTAAGCCCGGGATGGCTTGGACTTGTAACAGCTTCAATTATTGCTGCCTATATGTCAACTATCGGGACCCACCTTAACTGGGGCTCTTCCTATGTTGTAAACGATTTCTACAGGAGATTTGTAAAACCTGAGGCACCGGAAAAAGAGCTGGTAATGGTTGGTCGTATCACCACTGTGGTATTGATGGTAATAGCCGGTTTACTGGCCCTCTTCTTCCTCAACAATGCTACCCAGGCATTTAATATACTTATTTTATCAGGAGCCGGTACCGGGGCAATTTACCTGCTGAGGTGGTTCTGGTGGAGAATTAATGCATGGACAGAAATAGTTGCAATGTTCGGAGCTACTGTAGTTGCAGTAATACTGGTTTTATTTGTCCCGGATGAAGCATTTAGCGGAAATGTACTTGACGCATTCTCAAGCAAGCTTTTGATAGCAGTGGGATGTACAACGGTTACATGGCTTCTTACAACCTATCTTACCAGGCCCGAGAGCATGGATACACTGATAAATTTCTACCAGAAAATTCGCCCGGGTGGACCCGGATGGGAAAAAGTAAGAGTTGAAGCCAAAAAACAGGGAATTGAACTTAAAGAAGAAAATGAGAAATGGGAGATGCCACTTCAGATACTGTGCGTTTTTATAGGTACAATTGTGATTTATAGCTCACTTTTCTCGATAGGAAGTTTTGTATATGGCAATTTACTTAACGGTTTTATCCTGCTGGGTATGGCTATAGTAGGAACATATTTCCTATTCAAATCTTTTTCGAAGCTTAAAGCCAATTAAATAAAAACAGGGAATAATAAGATGCAGGGATCTGGCTTTCCATTTCCCTGCATCCTGTCTGAAACAAAAAATAAAAATGGAGAATCTGGAAAAAATTTTCAGCCGGTTTAAGGCTAAGGGCTCCTTCCTCTCAGGCGAACCATATGGTTCAGGACATATACATGATACTTTCAGGGTAATAAGCAGCGAGCATGATTGCCATGATTATATTTTACAAAGACTGAACAACAGGATTTTCAGTGATATTGATGCACTCCAGAATAACATATCCCTTGTAACCAGCCATATCCGCAGAAAACTTCTTGAAGCTGGCGAAGATGATATTGACCGCAAGGTACTGCAGATTATTGAAACACATGAAGGTGAAAATTATCATATTGATAGTACTGGCAGCTACTGGAGAATGTATATTTTTATCAGCGATCATGTAAGCTATGACATAGTAAAAGACGAACACCAGGCCTACCAGGGTGGGAAGGCAATTGGACGTTTCCAGTCACTGCTGTCAGATCTCGACAGCACTCAGCTAAACGAAACAATCCCATATTTTCATGATATTGAAAAAAGACTTGAAAAATTCTATAGTACACTGGAGAAAGACCCGGTCGGCCGGTCAGAATATTGCAGAAAGGAGATTGATTTTGTAAAGAAGAGAGCTGAAGAAATGAGCCTTATACTAAATCTCGGGCGCCAGGGTAAGATTCCCCTGAGAACAACTCACAATGACACAAAATTCAACAATGTACTGCTCGATCGTAATAATAATGCACTATGTGTAATAGACCTCGATACCGTTATGCCCGGTTATATTCACTACGATTTCGGAGATGCCATACGCACAGTTGCCAACTGCAGCTCTGAAGACGAAAGAGACCTGAAGAAGGTGAAAATGGATATAAAATTGTTTGAGGCCTATGCCGACGGCTATCTTTCTGAAACAAGCAATACTCTCAACAAGACAGAACTTGAACAACTTGCTTTTGCACCCAGGCTGATTACCTTTACAATTGGTTTACGCTTTCTGACAGACTATATTGACGGTGACAACTATTTTAAGATACATCGTGAAGGGCATAATATTGACAGGGCAAGAACCCAGTTCAGGCTTGTTGAAAGCAATGAAGACCAATATGAGGAAATGGTAAAGATTATTAACAGGCTGATATCAGGATATAAAGATTAAACCGGATGTTTACAAGATTGCAGCTACTGCTGATATTACTTGTTTTTACTACAGGGTGCACGCAAAAAACCGGCAATGTCCCTGAGGGGGAGCCAGATACCCCTTACGCTACAGATACAGAAACCTGGAAAGAAACAGGCCCGGGTCTTAATGCACTGCTGGCAAGTACCAATAAGTCCTTCCAGAGGAACACTCCTCCTGCAGTAAGCTCTGATTCGGTTTTACTAAAGGCATGGAAAGGTGAAACCGTTCATGCACAGCTTGTTGTATGGAGCAAAGATCTTAATACCCCGCTAAAGGTCGAATGCAAAGCCCCTGGCAAGAACGCTACGATAAATCCTGAAATAAGGATTGTAAGATACGTACTGAGCGATAGCTTCTTAAATGGCTGCGGCTGGCGGGACAAAGACACAATTCCTGCAACAATAAGCCCTGACAGGCTTGAAAACACGCAGCAGTTTCAGATTAACGAAATGGAAACCAGGCCGGTATGGCTATCATTTTCCATACCCCAGGATTGCACTCCCGGCATATATAACTTTATTCCTACAATTACAGGCGAGTCTGATACCGTGGAGCTTCAGTTAAGTATTGAAGTACTTGATAAAACACTGCCACCACCGGGAGAATGGCATTTTCATCTCGACCTGTGGCAGAATCCCTACGCAGTTGCCAGGTACTATGATGTGCAACTCTGGTCGCAGGAACACTGGGACCTGCTTGAACCGCTGCTGAAAAAGCTTGCTTCGGCAGGACAGAAGTGCATAAGCACCACCCTGAACGATAAGCCCTGGGGTGGTCAGACCTTCGACCCTTTCGGATCGATGATCACCTGGATAAAAGACGACCAGGGCAAGTGGAGCTACGATTACTCGGTTTTCGACCAGTATGTGAATTTCGCAATGGATTGTGGAATCACTGAACAGATAAATTGCTATACAATGGTACCATGGGGAAACCAGTTCAGGTATTACAGCGAAGACTCAACGGCATGGGTTGATATTAAAGCTGTTCCGGGTTCGCCTGAGTATATTGAATTATGGAAACCCTTCCTTATTGATTTCAGGGAACACCTGCGCGACATGGGCTGGATCGATATAGCCACAATAGCAATGGATGAAAGAAAGGAAGAGGATATGCGAAAGATTATCAGCATGGTCAGGGAATTTGCTCCGGAGCTGAAGATTACCCTTGCCGGTAATATTCTCCAGCCTGATATAGATAAGGACCTTTACGATCTGAGTATTGCCCTGGGGCTTGATCCTGGCAGGGACCTGGTAAGGCAAAGGGTAGAATCAGGCAAACCAACAACATTCTATACCTGTTGTTCAAAACCGGAACACCCAAATAATTTCACTTTCTCCCCTCCTGCCGACAATACCTATATTGGCTGGTACGCGGCAGCATGGGGCTACTCGGGTTTCCTCAGGTGGGCATATAACAGCTGGGTGGAAAACCCGGCTTATGATTCCAGGTTCAGAACCTGGCCCAGTGGAGACACCTACCTTGTATACCCTGATAATGAAAGTTCTGTAAGATTTGAGAAACTTATCGAGGGCATCCGGGACTTTGAAAAAATCCGGATCCTGAAAGAGGAACTTTCTATGGATCCGTCAATGAAAGCTGCCGGATTGGAGAAAGAACTGGAAGGCTTTCTGAACTCACTGCATTATTCCCGGTTAAAAGAAAGACCCTCGGCAGAATTTGTTACCGAGGGCCAGAATCTTCTTTATCGTATCGCTACAAGATAAGTAAAGGCTCAGGTTATTAACCCGAAAATAAACTCAAAACATTTAACCTTTAACATTTAACCTTTAACGTTTAACGTTTAACGTTAAACTACTCAACCCAGTAATCCTTAAGTACAGTAAAGGATTTCTCAAGCATCTTATCGCCGGATATTAGTCGCGCCTTATAAGTTCCGGGTCCCACTTTTCCCATTACATAGTCGGAATTACCCATGCGTTCGGCTATCTGTTCATCTGTCATACCAAATGACTTCCATCTTTCAGCCATCCTGGCAGTCCTGTCCTTTTCCTCAGCGCTTTTCTCGCGAACTATCTTTTCAAAGTTCCAAATAAAACTATGCACTCCCCTGTCGACTGAACATTTATGCCTGTAGATGACCCTTTCGCCGTCGACAATCTCAATAAGGGCACCTTCTGTTTTACCGCTGTTATAGTAGTAAACCGGGACACCGATTGTCTCACTCTCGCCGTTGAAGTTATTTGAAGAGCTTGTATAGGATTTGTTATTTACCCATATCACTTTATTTTCCGGCTGGAAGAGTGAAATATCAGAATTTATTGTCTTCGGTGTCAGGCCGGGAAGATAAGATATATCGGCGATCCACAAACTGCGACCGTGTGTTGCAACAATAAGATCGTTCTCCCTGGGATGAATCTTGAGATCTTCAACGGGAACATAGGGCATATTATTTCTAAGCTCGTTCCAGGTCTTTCCGCCATCAATTGACATATGAACCATTTTTGTGGAACCGGCAAAAAGCAGTTCCGGGTTATCAGGATGTTCCCTGATTACACATAAGGGATTATCGGGAAGGTTTGATGCAATGGAAGTCCAGGTTTCTCCAAAATCTTCCGTTTTCCAGACAAAGGGTCTGAAGTCATCCCTCCTGTATCCGGTTACGGTAACATAGGCCCTGCCAGGGTAGGTTGCCGAGGCCTCCACCCTGCTAACCCAGTACCCCGGGTGGTCTTTAATATTAGCACTTACCTCTTTCCACTCTTTACCATCGTCTTTTGTAAGCCACACCTTTCCGTCATCGCTTCCTACCCAGAGTATTCCTTCCTGTGCCGGTGATTCTTCCATTGTAACTATGGTACAGTACTGGATATTACCGGTACCCTGGATCTTCGCTTCGTCATTTGTTGTCAGGTCGCCGCTGATAAGTTTCCATGTATCGCCCCGGTTTGTTGACATCACAACCTTGTTGCCTGCGTGATATATTTTGCCAGGTGTGTGTGCAGATACTACGATGGGTGCATTCCATGCCCACCTGTCCATTTCTCCATACCTTATACCAACAGTCTCTCCCGTTAACTGATCACGCCTGCTGATGGGCCCAAACTGCGATTCGTTATATAACCATCTTGAATCGAAAGGGTCTACCACATTGTACATACCATCGCCTCCGCCAATACGCTGCCAGTCGCCAATTACAATTGCTCCAGCATCTTTTTTTGTCGATGGCCCCTTTGCCGATCCGTTGTCCTGCATACCTCCGTAAACATTATAGGGGTAATCCATATCATAGCCCACAGCAACAAACTGGCCCACATCTTTCATCTCGGGGTGGTACCAGTTTTCGCCCCGGTCATAAGTAATTCCCATTCCATGATCATAGCCAAGCAACATATGATCAGGGTTATTTTTATCAATCCACATGCAGTGATTATCTCCACCGAAATTAAAGGGCCTGTCCCAGTTTGCTCCGCCATCTTTTGTTTCAAACATGCCGGTAGCCATAACATATACATGATCTTCATCTGTTGGATCAACCAGGATGTGCTGGTAATAGTACCCGGGGCCTCCTCCTATTGACCTGTCGTCGGGACTTACTTTCCTCCAGGTTTCTCCCTTATCGTCAGACCTGTATACCTCCGAACCAATCTCGTTGCCCTCTGGTGGGATACCGTTTAAGAGCTGCTTATACCTTTCCTCATCGCTCACTCCTTCAATATTATTATTCTCAATATTGGCATAAATCACATCTGGATTCCCCTGTGCAACATCAATTCCTATCCTGCCAAGCATTCCTTTCGGAAGGCCATTTTCAAGCTTCTTCCAGTTTTTCCCGCCATCACTTGTTTTGTATATACCAGAGCCCGGGCCACCTGCATTAAAGGTCCAAGGTTTACGAACCTTGTCATAGGCAGCCGCATAAATAATATCCGGATTCCCGGGGTCCATAGTCATATCCACTGCACCTATATACTTTCCGTTATTTTTTACCTCCAGTACTTTTTTCCATGTGCGGCCGCCATTGGTGGTTTGATAAACGCCTCTTTCCTTATTTTCAGAGTAGAGATGACCCAGGGCTGCCACCCACACTATATCAGGATTATCCGGGTGGATAAGAATACGTCCAATATGATGTGACTCGCTTAAACCCATATTCGCCCAGGTTTTGCCTCCATCGGTCGATTTATAGATTCCGTCACCATAATAGGCTGTACGGCTGTTATTTGCTTCACCAGTACCAACCCAAACAATATCCGGGTTGTTTGGATCAATGGCAACTTCTCCAATACTTATAGCTCCGGCATTATCAAAGACTGACTCAAAGGTAATGCCGTTATTAACGGTTTTCCATAAACCACCTGTAGCAAGAGCAGCATAGAATGTATCTGTTTTGTTCTCGTTTACAGCAAAGGCTACATATCTTCCTCCCTGCCTGCTTGGTCCTATAGACCTGTAGTGAACCTTGTCCAGTACGGCCTTCTCAAGCACCTGCGAATTAAGGTTCGCTGCAATCAGCAAAGTTGCAAACAGGATTAAAGTTTTAGATCCGATCATCGATAGAATTCTCTTATTCATATTTCAGGTTTTAAAATTCATTACAATTTAAGATTAAAATTCGTAGAAGCGCGGTATCAGAAAATATGCCTTTCGTTTTTTAACAGCTTTTAACAGTTAATTGTTTTTCCTAAATTGCAACAGGCTTACAATAATGCTTTAACACATACAACTTATTTAAAAAATTTGGTTCAATGAGCAACAGGGTAAAAAGGAAAAAGATTGGCATTCTTACAGCCGGTGGCGACTGTCCGGGTTTAAATGCAGCGATCAGGGGGGTAGGCAAGACAGCAATAGTGGAATACGGAATGAAGGTCTATGGAATTTCTGATGGCTTTACCGGGCTTATTACCAAAGATTATTTTGAGCTTACAGAGCACAGGCTTTCCGGAATTCTTACTGTGGGAGGAACTATACTGGGAACATCACGGGAAAAGCCTTTTAAAAAGAAATCAAACGACAGCGGGTCTATCAGCAAACCTGAACTTATAAAGGAACACTATGACCAGATGGGACTTGACTGCCTGGTATGCATAGGGGGAAACGGAACCCTCAAAACTGCGGCAAAGCTCTCTGACGAAGGCCTTAATGTAATAGGAATACCCAAGACCATCGATAATGATGTATTTGGTACCGACCAGACTTTCGGCTTCGATTCGGCAGTTACAATCGCCACCGAGGCTATTGACAGGCTCCACTCAACAGCTAACAGTCATAAAAGAATTATGGTTATTGAAGTTATGGGACATTCTGCAGGATGGATTGCACTATATTCGGGGCTGGCAGGGGGTGGAGATGTGATTCTTCTGCCTGAAATTCCATACGACGAAGATGTAATAATAAGGTACCTTGAAGAGAGGGCCGAACAAAACAAGGATTACTCAATTGTTGTGGTTGGCGAAGGGATACAGGTCCCCGGAAACAAGAAAAAGTCGGCAGGTCACTATATTGCCAAAAGAATAGCAGCAAGAACAGACCTGGAAACCAGGGAGACGGTACTGGGATATACTCAGAGAGGCGGTGCGCCAACACCGGCTGACAGGATACTGGCTACACGTTACGGAGCATATGCGGCAAAACTGATTGCTGAAGGCAACTTCGGCAATATGGTTGCCCTCAGATGTAATAAGATAGAATCTGTACCACTCAGTGAAGTAGCAGGCAAACTAAACCTGGTTACTGAAGATCATCCCCTGCTTAAAAAAGCCAGGTCAATGGGCACATGCTTTGGAAATAATCCTTGTATAAAAAAAGAAACAGATCTGTACACAGGAGCAGAATAAATAGATTGCTACAATGAGCACTTACCCCAATATACCATATATACCCAAAGAGATCTCCTGGTTATCCTTTAACCACAGGGTGCTTCAGGAAGCTGACAATCCTGAGGTACCGCTTATTGAAAGAATTAAATTCCTTGGTATCTACTCAAATAATCTTGATGAATTTTTCAGGGTCAGGGTGGCCACACTTAAAAGACTTGCAGGACTGCAGACAAAGGCTGAAGATTTTCTGGGCTATGATGCTGCTGATACCCTTCGTGAGGTAAAGCGAATAGTAATGGAGCAAAGGGTATATTACGAAGAGATTTACGCAAAGATAATAGCCGACTTAAAAGCCGAGAATATATTTTTCAGGGATGAAACTAACCTCAGCAGCGAGCAGGAAGAATTTGTAAGCTCATATTTCAATGGGAAGCTTAAGCCTATATTAATGCCTTTTTTCCTGCAGGACGAGACCGTGGTTACAACATTAAAGGATGATGCGGTATATTTTGCCATCAGCATTATTCCCAGCAAGGAATCAAAGAAGATACGTTATGCCATAATGGAAGTGCCGACAAAGGTACTGCCAAGGTTTATCATACTCCCTTCAGGGGATAAGGAAATCAATATTATATTCCTTGATGATATAATTCGCTACGGATTGCGGGACCTGTTTTCTCTCTTTAAATTCAGGGAAATTACAGCGCACACTATTAAAGTTACCAAGGATGCAGAGCTTGATATAGTTGATGATCTTTCCGAATCTTATGTGGAGAAGATGTCGAAAAGCCTTAACCAGAGAAAGAAGGGTGATCCTGTAAGATTTATTTACGACAGGAGACTCCCCAGGCACTTTATGGATATTCTTAGCAACAAACTGAATATCAGCCAGGAGGACGACCTTCATCCCGGGGGAAGATACCACAATCTTAAAGACCTTATTAATTTCCCTGACCCCGGCATTAAAAAACTAAAATATAAACCGATGCCCGGCATTGTGCATCCTGCCTTTAACGGGCAGGGCAGCATACTTTCGAAGATCAGAAAGAACGATATCCTTACATATTACCCCTACCACCCCTTTGATACCTTTATCGACCTGCTGCGCGAAGCATCTATCGACCCTGCAGTAAGTGAAATAGCTATAACACTTTACAGGATAGGAAAGGGCTCAAGTGTGGTAAATGCACTTACAAATGCAGTCAGAAACGGAAAAAAAGTTATTGCCATTGTGGAACTGCAGGCCCGCTTCGATGAGGAAGCCAATATTTACTGGAGTAAAATAATGGCAGAAGAAGGCGTAAAGGTTATATACGGGGTGCCCGGACTGAAGGTGCATTCCAAAATAGTCCTGATAAAACGTAATAAGAACGGCAAAACGCAGAAATATGCCTGCATCGGATCAGGCAATTTTAACGAAGACAATGCCAGGGTTTACACCGATCACCTCTTTATGACCTCCGACACAAAGATTACCAACGAGGTGTCCAAAATATTCGAGTTCCTGCAGCGGAATTACAAAAGACCTAATTACTATCACCTTATTGTAGCACCTATTTACTCCAGGAACAGAATTACACGGCTTATAAGCAACGAGATTAATAATGCAAGGGAGGGAAAGAAAGCGTTTATCCATCTCAAACTCAATAACCTTGTAGACTACGAAATGATTGATCTGCTTTATAAAGCCTCAGATGCAGGGGTTGATGTAAAGCTTAATATAAGAGGAATGTTCTCAATGAAAACCGGGGTTCCTGGCACTTCTGACAGGATCAAAGCAATAGGAATAGTAGATCGCTTCCTGGAACACACCAGAATTATGATATTCCACAATGGTGGCGAAGAGAAATATTTTATTACCTCCAGCGATCTTATGACAAGGAACCTCGGACGAAGAGTGGAAGTTGGCGTGCCGATATTCGATAAGGATTTACAGCAGGAGCTCAGGACAATTTTTGATATGCAGTGGAATGACGGCACAAATGCCCGACATCTCGACGGGGAATTATCAAATAAATTATCATCATACGGAATACCAGGGTACAGGTCACAGTATGAGATTTATGACTTCCTTAAACAAAAATCAGGCATAGATTAATAATGCACTTATATTCGAAAAAAAATCATAACTCATAATATTGTATATGTGGGTATTAACAACATCAATAATATTAAGGGTCGAAAAGCGCTTATTGGATAATTAACATATATAACTATTTTTAGAGTGGTTAATTTACAGGATGAGAATAATAATATATAATTATTGAGCAATTTTGCTCAGGCACTAAATAATCTGGTATGGACCTGAAGGGTAAATATTATAAGGCCTTTATAGAAAGAGGCAAAAAGCTGGAGGATCAGTACTCTGCAGAAAGAGCAAAAAAACAGCATGCAAAAGGTAAACTTACGGCACACGAGCGTCTCGACCTCCTATTTGACGCCGCTACCTTTGAAGAGATTGATGCTTTTGTAACACCTGATAATCAGGGACTTGAATTCGGAAAGGTTGAACAGTCGTACGGAGATGGCGTAATTGCCGGACACGGAAGGATAAATGGCAGGCTTATCTTTGCCTATGCCCAGGACTTTACAATAATGGGGGGTTCGCTTGGTATAGTGCACGCCCGTAAAATTGCAAAGATACAGGAAATGGCTCTTAAAATGGGAGCACCGATAATTGCACTTATAGATTCGGGAGGAGCCAGGATACAGGAGGGTATTGCCTCTCTTACGGGCTATGCCACTATCTTCCAGAATATAATACAGTCTTCAGGTATTATACCGCAGATTGCGGTAATAATGGGTCCGGCTGCCGGAGGAGCAGTCTATTCCCCTGCACTGATGGATTTTGTGTTTATGACCAATTACACAAGCTATATGTTTGTTACAGGTCCTAACGTTGTAAAAGAAGTGCTGAATGAGGATGTAACATTCGAGGAACTCGGGGGAGCCGAGGCACACGCAAAAAAAAGCGGCGTTGCTCATTTTATATATGATGATGAGGAAAACACCATAATCGGGCTTAAAAAATTTCTTACCTATCTCCCATCCAACAACGTTGAGAACCCACCTTCTCTTGATGATGATGATGAAACACCTGATGTAAACAGGAAGCTCCTTGAGATTGTTCCTGACGATCCGAATAAGGCTTATGATGTAATAGATGTAATAAGTAATATTGTCGATAAAGGCAGTTTTTTCGAGATAGCCGAGTTATACGCTCCCAACCTGGTGATTGGCTTTGCAAGGTTAAAAGGTCAGACACTGGGAATAATTGCGAACCAGCCAAAAGTTCTTGCCGGTGTACTGGATATTAACTCCTCTGTTAAGGGAGCAAGGTTTATCAGGTTCTGCGATGCTTTCAATATACCTCTCTTAACCCTTGAAGACGTACCAGGCTTCCTTCCGGGCATCGACCAGGAACATTCGGGTATAATCCGGAATGGCGCCAAACTCCTTTATGCCTACAGCGAAGCATCGGTACCAAAGATTACGGTTATTCTCAGGAAATCGTACGGGGGTGCATATATAGTTATGAACAGCAAAAAGCTTGGCGGTGACTTTAATTTTGCGTGGCCAACTGCTGAGATTGCCGTTATGGGACCGGAAGGAGCAGTTGCAATACTCTACAGGCGCGAGCTTGCAGCATCTGATGATCCCCTTAAGCTTAAGGATGACCTGGTTAAGCAGTACCGTGAAAAAGTTGCCAACCCCTATATTGCAGACGAAAAAGGATTTATTGATGAAGTAATCGATCCTTCCATTACAAGAAAAAAACTTGTTTCGGCATTTGAAGCACTCTCAAACAAGTGGGTACAGGTACCCTCGAGGAAGCACGGGAATATTCCGCTGTAAAAAACAATACACTTAAAGATGAAAATTACAAATATACTTATCGCAAACCGTGGCGAAATAGCAGTCAGGATTATCAAAACTGCCAGGAAAATGGGCATCGAAACTACGGTAATAAAAACTGCTGCAGAACCATCAGCAATGTACCTTGGTAAAGCCAACCATATTTACGATGATACAGAAAACAAATCTGAAATCCCGGTTTTCCTGGATATCGACAAATTAATCAGGATTGCATCAGAAATGAAAGTAGATGCCGTTCATCCCGGCTATGGCTTCCTGGCTGAAAATGCATACTTCGCTCAAAAATGCGAAGACAATGGACTGGTCTTTATTGGTCCGTCACCTGACGCCATTTATAAAATGGGTAATAAAACAATTGCCAGGAAGATTGCCCAGGTTAACGAGGTACCCATGGCAACAGGCAGCGAAGGAGAGGTGAGGAACGAAGAAGATGCCAGGCGCGTTGCACGTCGCATAGGTTATCCTGTAATTATCAAGGCGGCTTCCGGCGGCGGAGGACGTGGTATGAGGGTTGTGCATAAAGAAGAAGATATTGAAAAGAATTTCAGGCTTGCATCAAACGAGGCTGAAAAAGCGTTTTCCGACCCTTCTGTTTTTATTGAGAAATATATTGAGAATCCCAAACATATAGAATTTCAGATACTTGGCGATAAGTTTGGGAATATAATTCATATGGGCGAAAGAGAATGCTCGGTACAGCGAAAGCACCAGAAACTCCTGGAAGAAGCTCCTTCGCCTGCCCTGAGCGAAGAAACAAGAAAACGGATGGGTGAAATAGCAGTTACCATGGCCAGTTCGGTAAACTATTTTTCGGCCGGAACGGTAGAATTTCTCTTTTCTTCGAACAATGAATTCTACTTTATGGAAATGAATACCAGGATACAGGTAGAACATCCCGTAACTGAAATGATAACAGGAATTGATCTTATTGAGCAGCAGATAAGGATAGCAAATGGTGAGAAATTAGCCTTTAAGCAGAAAGACATTAAGCTTGAAGGATGGGCAATAGAGTGCCGTATTAATGCCGAAGATGTTCAATCAGGCTTTTCTCCTGCCCCGGGTAAGATAGAATACCTCATACTGCCCGAAGGCAATAATATCAGGATAGATTCGGGTGTACAGGCTGGCTCAGTGATAGCTGCAAACTTTGACTCTATGATTGCCAAGCTGATTGTATATGGCAAAGACAGGAAAGAGGTAATTGCCAATTGCAAACAGGCTCTTGACAGGGTCTGGATTAAGGGTACAAAAACAACACTTCCATTTTTCAGGATGCTGGTTCGTAACCAGGCATTTATTAAGGGAAGCATTACCACCAGCTTTATTGAAAATGAGATCGGGGAATATTACGAATACAGGGAATACGAAGAAACTATTGCAGCATGGCTTGCAACCAGGCTCTTTGCAGAAGAGAATCTTGACGAAAGTAACCTGAAGCTTGATTTCGAACAGACAAAGAATATCAGTCCATGGCTGCTTAATAAAAGGATAGGTCGCTAAACCAACAGACAATTAATTATGGCAACTACCAGCAAGAAAAAACTATTCGCCCTGCGCGAAAACAAGAAATACAGTTTTAACCTTCCCCTTGAAGAGACTATTACAATAGGTAAAAGAGAATACCAGATTAAGATCAAGGAGGACGAAAAACACGGTCTCTATATTTTCTGGAAAAACCGGAAATACCCGGTTGAGATTCTTCAATCCAGGCAGAATAAATACGAGATTCTCTTTAACGACATAAGTTATAGTTTCACAATAGAGACTCCTTTCTCACTTAAGAGGAAGAAGGTTCTGAGTAAGGGCCGCGGCAAAGCTGACAAGGAAAAACTAATTGCTCCCATGCCCGGAAAGATACTCGATGTCATGGTTAAAGAAGGCATGGAAATTTCCAAGGGGGAAGCTGTTTTTATTCTTGAAGCAATGAAGATGCAGAACGAGATCAGCAGTCCTGTTGACGGTATAGTTACAGCCGTTAATATTATCCCCAATACAACTGTGATGAAGGATGATGTACTCGTCGAAATCAAGATTAAATAGAACTGGCTGAATCTTTACCGTCATCAAGTTTTTGGCGACAGCTATCGCAGAACCATAAATCTTTCTGATCAATATCTTCCACATAGGTACTGGATCGCATTATACACACCGGGTTATGACAATGTATAAGTCCGCTAAGATGACCGGCTTCATGCATAATAACTTTCCTGAATCTTTCAAGTAAGAGTTTGTTGTTAATTTCCAGTCCGTAAAGTTCGCTGCGTAAGCGGTAGAGTGAGGCAAGACCAGTCCTTCCGCCCAGTTCTGCCTGCCCGAAGATATAAGTAAGAATGGGTACATAAAGATCAACCCTGAGCAGACCCATTATTCTGGCATCATCACGGTCTGCAACTATTTCATACAGGCTCTTCATCAATTCGTTGGCATTATATTGCCTTCGGCCCGGGTCGTAAAACCTGCTGATATCAATATTGCACCTTCCATGTTCAACACGTATACTGAATTCTTTTTCCAGGTCGGCGCTGACAGTATCAATCAGAGAGGTATCAAAATAACCACAGGGGTGCAATATCAGTACACTATGATTCAAATTCTTGGCTGTTAAATAGCAGTACTATAATTTATTTCTCAAGCTGGTACTTTTTAATTTTATTGTAAAGGGTAACCCGGTCGATATTCAGTGCTTTGGCAGTTTTTGATATATTCCAGCTGTATTTTTGGAGTATCTGTTGAATATGCTTCTTTTCAATATCGTCCAGGCTCTCTACAGAGCTGCTTACAATATTCTTTGCCTGGGGAAAGTCGCGAAGTTTTATTTCTTTTCCATTTCCTATAACTATTGCCCGTTCAACCATATTCTCCAGCTCCCTCACGTTTCCTGGAAATTCCAGTCCCCTCAGATAATCAAGAGCCTGGTTTTCTATCGATATTAACTCCCTGCTCATCGAATTACAGTATTTCTTTATAAAATGATGAACCAGCATTGGAATATCCTCGGTTCTGTCCCTGAGTGGAGGCACATTAATTGTAACAACATTCAGCCTGTAAAAGAGATCCTCTCTGAAGGTTCCATTTTCCACCATACTCTTCAAGTCCCGGTTTGTTGCGCATATTACCCTGAAATCAGAACTAATTTCCTTGTTCCCCCCTACCCTTACAAAGGTCTTTGATTCGAGAACCCTCAGTAACTCAATCTGCATTTTAGGCGAGATTGTTGCTATTTCATCAAGGAAGATTGTACCCCCGTCAGCCATTTCAAATCTCCCCTTTCGGTTAAAGGTAGCACCGGTAAAGGCTCCCTTTTCATGTCCGAAAAGTTCGCTTTCGAGCAGGGACTCGGTAAGTGCACCACAATGCACACTTATAAGAGGAAAGAACTTCCTTGGAGAGTTTGAATGTATTGCCCTGGCTATTAACTCCTTGCCAGTACCACTCTCACCTGTAATTATTACCGAGGAACTGGACTTGGCAACCCTTTCCACTTCCTTTAATACTTTTGACATTGCTGAACTTGCACCAATAAGATCATCCACATCTTCGAGCGTGGAGATACGGTCCTTAAGGTTCTCATTCTCGTTCCTCAGCATAATCTGAGCCGAAGCATTTCTGACCAGGTGTGAAAGATCGTCGGGGTCAAAAGGTTTTGTTACATAGTCAAAAGCACCGTCTTTTAAGGCCTGAACAGCGGTATCAACTGACGCAAAAGCGGTCATTATAATTACCACTGCATCGCAGTTAAGAGCCTTGATCCTGCGGTGCATTTCCATACCATCCATACCAGGCATCTTGATATCTGCAAGGATAATATCGTAATCATTCTCTTCGACCAGCGAAAGTGCAATTTTAGCGTTCTCTGCTGTATCAACCTGGTATCCGTCGTCAATAAACCAGTTATAAAGCGAATCTCTTACAGATTGCTCATCATCAACTATCAGGATTGAAATTTTATCTGACATAAGCATATTTATTTCTGCCCCTTAAGTGGCAGGGTTATATTCATTTTCGTTCCTTTACCCGGCTCCGATTCAACATCGATTTTGCCTTTGTGATTTACTATTATTCCGTGCACGATAGCCAATCCAAGACCTGTGCCCCTGGAGTCATGCTTTGTAGTAAAAAAGGGCTGAAATATATGTGCAAGCTCGCCCGGGGCAATTCCGCAGCCATTATCTGTAATGCTTATCCGGATATTTTCATTATCAGGGTTAAATGTTTCAAGCCTTATTTCACCATCTTTGTTAATTGCTTCGCTGGCATTAACCATTAGTGCAAAAAATGCCTGCTTTAGCTGGTTCGGGCTGCACCATGCTTCAGATGCAACTGCTTTCAGGTCGGTAATCACCTTAATCCCCGAAATCTTGGCAGAATGGGTAATCAGGTTGCATGTGGAGGTAAGTATTTTGTGAATGTCTTCCTGCACAAATCCTTCCTGGTCCTTTCTCGAAAAATCAAGCAGTCCTTTAACAATATCACCGCAGCGCTTTGTTTCATCTTCAATATACTTAAGGTGTTTAAGCAAAGCTTCTTTCTTTGGATGCTTAAAATCATCATTGTTTACCTGCTTATGTACCAGCTTGGTATAAATAAGTATGCCCGAAAGAGGGTTATTGATTTCGTGTGCAACAGACGATGAAAGCTTGCCCAGTGAAGCAATTCTCTCAACATGAACCAGCTCATTCTGGGCCTCCAGTAATTCTTCACTCTTTTTCTGAACCTTGTATTCGAGCTGATGCGACCAGTTTTGCAACTCCTTTGTTGAGCTTTCAAGGTTATCAAGCATATTATTAAAAGCAAGCGACACCTTCTTCATATCGTCGAGAAGCGCGGGATTAATATCCAGCCTGAAACTATTGTTTCCGGCAGACACTGCATCACTTGCTTCGATCAGGGAATTCAGGGGGTGCTTTATTCTTCGTCGTGTAAAAATTATCAGGAACGATACTACAAAAATTGTAATACCCATGGCAATAAGAAGAAACTCGGTTGAAGAACGGTTAACCATGCGGTCGAGACTGTCGAGAGGCATCTTTATTACCATCGATCCCAGCAGCTTATCATCGCGGCTATGTGCATGGCATTCTGCAGTATAACATGAAGGCTCATTTAGAATCGGAGTTCTGATCAGTAACTGCCGGCTTGTATTTTCAAGCCCGAATACACCACAGTCAGCGGTATCACCTACGATATGGTAGGACTTAACATCCTCAGGAAACAATATATGAAGGTCTGTATGGCAGGACTTACAATCGGGGTTACCCTGCCCGTCATTATCGGGATTACTGGTAGTATATGCCAGGTTATTATTAACATCATACATATTTACCTGTCCGATACCTGACATGGTACTGATTATATCAAGCGTTCGCTGCAACATCGCCTTATCATTCTCAAGCATTGAGTAATAGAGCGATCCTTCAACAATTGAACTCATATTGTCGCCGCATTGCTGCAGATTCCTGTTAAAATATTCGGTATAGACCGACCTGAATACCAGGTTAAACAATACAAAAAGAAAAACCAGAGAGGAAGTCAGTATCAATACAACCCTTCCGTATATTGTTGAAGGAAATTTTATAAACCTTCCCAGGATAATGCTTTTCCTGAGCCTGTTAATTATCGACATCATCATCTTAAGCAGAGTTAATATAAAATATTAAAGAAAAGAGCAAAAAATTAAGGGCCATCCCTGGTTTCAATATCAGTGATTTCTTATTCAAATTCGAAGAGCTTAAGTTAAAAAAAATTGACGACATAACAGGAATTTATAAAGCATGGAGGTATGTTTATCTCCCTCCATGCTCTTTAACAATCATCAATTCCTTTTACAGGATACCGATCCGGTGTATATAAGAATCACTGAATCATCTGCTTACGCACCTGAATTCAGAAACGACTTATCAAATTCCTCCCATACCTCAGCCGACATTCCGGAAAGGGGATATTGTGTGAGCTCTCCTCCCTCCTGCAGTATAAGGGCTGATTCTGCATTGGAATGAGATTTCAGGGATTTTGCCAGGAAATCCTTAAAACGCTGCAGCTCATTTTCTGACCATTCCTTAGCCCTGTCAGAAGTAGCAGCGTGGTAGATATCATTATTCCAGTCATCCGGCTTAATATCGTAAATCCATCCCAGGCCGTAGGGATCTTCATAAATCATTCCCGAATTCTTTTTGAGCTTGCTGTTTACCTCGTTTATCTCTCCCGAAATAGGCGACTGAATAGTTAACTGCTTATCTCCCTGCTTTAAACGGGCAATTATATCACCTTTTTTTACTCTTTCGCCCGGGTTCATGAAATTTTCAAGTTCCACCTGTCCCACAAGCTTCAGAAGCAGGTCGTCTATCCCTACCCTTGCATACCCGGATTTTCTGAGATGAGTCCACATATGGTTACTGGCATAGTGTAGTCCCCTTGGGATTCTCAGCATTTCCGGCTTAAGCGCCCCAACAGCATCCCTGAACAGGTACTTAGCCTTTATTGGTCGGTTCAGTGCTCTCCAGAAAGGTATAACCAGTATCAGGAAGCCAATTATAATAAGGTATTCTATACCCTTGGTATCAAAAATATTTGTATAGCTAAATGCATCCATTTCTATAATTTTTTATGGTTAATGACTCTTTGCCCAGGAAGGTGATTCCCGCAATACTGGCAAACGGTTTATGATCCACCTGAATATCCATATCTCGATAAATATTACCGTCAGTGTTACAACTATCTCCTTCCAGGTTGGATAATAGTGATTAACGGCATCCCACTTAAAACCAATTACGGTAACATTAAGCCTGTTTATAATGATTCCAAGCATTGTAATAATTGAGGCTACCTTAATCAACAGGAGGTTTCTTGTGCGGTAAGAGTGAAAGAAGAGGGCCATTGGCAAAAGTACGAAACCAAGCATCTCAACAAGGTACCAGTGTCCCATCCTTGTACTCAGGTAAGCCCAGTTTTTCCCGTGCACGAAGGTCAGTACCTGCAGGAAGAAATATACAAACATAGTGATGGTACAAATCTTTGCAAGACCATGTATAATATCATGATGTGACCTGTGATTTTTATCGCTTATCTGGCTTGAGAACACTTTGTAACTTATTGAACCTTCAAATATTACCATCGAAAGCCCGGCAAAAATACTCGAAACAAAGAAAAGGATGGGAATGAACTCAGAATACCAGAGGGGATGAATCTTTTCCTTTGCCATAAGATACAGAGCTCCCAGTCCCGACTGGTGGAGAGTTGAAAGTGTTATCCCGAATATTACAGCACCAAGTGTCATGCCAGATAGTATCTTCCTTGCCCTTTTGGCACCAATCCATTCTGCTATTGCCGGAGAGAATTCGATAAGCTGTGCAAGCATATACAGAAGGAAATGCCATGCAACAAGGAATAATACCGAGCTTACACCAAAATTATTTCCGATAATCGGGTTTACTACATTCCATGGTTTACCCAGGTCGAGCAGCAGGGCTCCGGCATAGAATACATAGGCAAGGAATCCGTTTAGTACGGTTACCCTTACTATGGATTCGTATTTCTTCATATTAAGGATATATACCATGAAGGTAATCACGTAGGCTCCTCCGGCAAAAGCAACACCGGTAACAACATCAAAGCCTATCCACAGTCCCCATGGAACATCCTGGCTCAGGTTTGTTACTGCTCCCAGTCCTTTGGCAAAGCGGATTACAATTATTATCAGCCCTATAATTATTACCGGTATGGAAATCAGGTTGAAGGGAGTAAATAATTTTCCCTTGGGCTTAAACTCCGACAGCAGGAATCTCAACATGGAACCCCTGTCGTTTTGGTGGCTTATTGTTATATCATTATTACTCATCGTCTTCATCTGTTTGTTTGTTTTTACTGGTAGCTTTATGTATTCCAAGGAGCATTGCAGGCCAAAGAACAAATATCGATGGCACACTGTAGAGGAAGCCCTTTGTAAGTTTTGGGTATGAACTGTTCTGCAGGTTCGTTTTCATTCCAAGGTCCTGGAAGGGAACCGACGAAAGGTAGAGATAGCCTGTACCTCCGGCCTCGCTCTCTCCATAGATATGGTTGTAATACTGATCCGGATTTTCAGCAATCCTTTTTCGTGCTTCGGCGATCATCTCCCTGCGGGTACCAAAAACAAGGGCCTCGGCCGGACATTCTTCCACGCAGGCAGGGAGTTTCCCTTCAGCAATCCTGTCGGCACACATATCACATTTCTGTATCTTCGGGTTTGAGCTGTGATATTCAAACTTAGGTACATCGAAGGGGCATGAAACCATGCAATAGCGACATCCCATGCACTTTTCCTCCCGCCATATCACGGGACCTTCTTCGGTTTTTTTCATTGCTTCCGTCAGACAGGCAGAAGCACATGCAGGCTCATTGCAATGCATACACTGATTCTTAACATAGATCTCTCCCTGCTCTGAATCAAAGGCATTAATAACCGATCTTCTGTTCTCATTAGTCTGTCTTAACTTCCCGATTTCCGGGATATCTTCGTAATCAGGTTCAGGCAGGCCATGTGCGTAAGCGCAGGCAAACTCGCAAGCCTGGCAGCCTCCGCAACGGGTTGAATCGTAGAGTATTGCGTAAAACTCCTTATCATCCTTCGCCTTTCCTGCCGGGGCAGCCTTAAGCTTTCTGCCTGCCCCCAGTGAAATACCCGTCACACCGAGTACCTTTAGAAAATTTCGTCTGTCTATACTCATAGTATTATTGTTTAATTGCAGGCATATTATGCCCTGTTAATAAATTCATTTTGAAATTCCTCCCAGAATTCAGGATCCATCTGCTCAAGGAAGCCATCCTTAATTTCTCCTCCCTCCTGCATCACCGGGATCATCATTCCGGGGCTCCTGCCAAGTTGCATCCTCTCAACAAAATCCTTTAATCTCCTGATCTCATTCTCCACAACACTGCGGAACTGGCTGCCAAGCTTAAGAACAGATGCTTCTTCCACCCAGCTCACAGGCTTAAGCTCGTATATCCATCCCTCATCGTAGGGACTTTTGTTCAGAATAGCACCATTTCCTTCAAGCCGTGTGTTCATTTTGCTAATTGTACCTGATACCGGCGATACAATGTCGAGGTGTTTCCCGTCCTGTACCAGGGTAAAAAGAAGATCTCCTTTCTTAACCATCTCCCCCTCATTCCTTAGCTTAAGCTTAGATATCTTTCCTGTGAAATGCTGCAGCAGATCGGTAATGCCAACCTTTACACTAGCTTCCTTTTCCAGGTAAGCCCAGGTATAAGCATTATCATACATCAGTCCGCCGGGCATCCTGATCATATCCATATTCAGATCCCCCGGTCCTGACGGACCCTGCGCTTCGATGACAGGCACACGCGAAAAGAACAGGGATGCAAAAGCTGCCAGCATTAAGAGTGCCAGACCACTGATTATCCAGATAAAAGGTGAATAGGCTCTTACAGCCGTATCACTTACTGCTTCGTCACTCACTGCAGCGGTGCTTATGCTGTTTAAGGCTGTACGTCTCTCATGCAATATCAGGTTTGTAAGGCCTGCCTCAGCAATATATGCCTGGCCTCCGGTCACAAGCCACTCAACAAAATCAAGAGTAGTCCTGTCGGCCGGTTTTGAACCCGAAATAAGCCGTATTTCAGTAAATAACTCCCTTGGATATTTCCCCATCCAAACAGACCTTTCAATATCTGAATAGGTCTGACAGTTATTTTCAAAGCCGTCAATACGACCATTCTTATTTATATCAAAAGGTACAGGCTGAATACCAGGAAGCAGCTCTCCGGATTCCTTACTGACAATATCGCTGAGCCTGCAGAATACAATACCCTTTGTATTGCCTTCTGCACCTGTAAGCGATGATGCATCCTGTACAGGAGCTGATTCAAGCATTCGCTTCAGATCAGAACGCATTATCCCTTTACCAAGTATTTGCAGGCTTTCAGGATTCTTATTATTTATAACAGGTACCAGTATTTCCCTGCCCAGAGTAATAAACCACCCGCCTGTGCCCGAAAAGCCCAGGGCCGGTTCGGCTTTCACCAGCAGGTAACTGTCATCGCTTCCGCTGATTTGGGCTGGCTCCAGCAGGCTAATGCTGCCTATGCCTGAATAGCTTTTATAAGAAGCGCTTAACTTCTCCATAAGATCCTTTTGTAGAGGGTCTACGTATACCTTCAGGGTATCAGTTGTGCCGGCGTTTTTTACCGGTCTCGCTGCCTGAATGCCATTGCTTAAAAAAACAAGGCACAGGGTAAATAAATAAAACAATAACTTTTTCATGATAAATGTATTTCTGCTTTTTAATTGAAAATTTCAACAGTCCTTAGACAAAGACAATGCCAGACATTTTTCAGGCTATGTATACACCTATCATTCAGTATGTTACAAGACTCTCCCCGGGAATAGAAAATAAAAAAAGTGTAGATTATTTCTACACTTAATTTCGGTCTTAGGTTTAAAGAGCTATTATACAGACTGTTAAAACATGTGATTAATTATTATACATATGTTGAATTATTCTACATACAAATTAATCACTGATATATATCATTAATTATCAATGATATAGACATCACGTTTTCTTCTTAAATTTAGTTATATACCCACCTGGCCTTATAAAGTTTCTGTCCGGGCAGGTAAATAACCTTTTTTGATCCGGCAAAGCGTATATAATATGCCCACCAGTTTTCCTCTGTTGCTTTAATATAGGCTGTGCTTCCATCCAGACTGTTATATGACAGGGATTTAACCCTTGCTTCATCACCTAATACCGGGTGTTTCGTAAAACTGTCCTCTTTAATATTGTACAGCCAAACGTGATTTCCTGTTGACAGGCATAATTCATTCTTATTGTCAAGAACGCAAAGGTCATGTCCGTCTGGATCGGGCAGTTCCATGGATCTAATAAATTTAAGTGAAGGTTCTTCACCACCGCTAAGGGAATATGATCTCAACTCATAGGTACCCAGGGCCCAGAGGGTTTTTCTTTTTTTATCCCAAACAAGGCCATGAGCCCCGTACAGAGAATCGCTGTCTACAACAAGATCAGGTTTATCAAGGCTGTAAAGGTTTATCCTGTTGCCCAGTGGACTGAATGAAGAAGCAACCGCAATAAAATTACCAGGGAGATATTCGGCTGAATGGGCATTAGGCACTGAAGCGTAGAAAAGTGTTGATCCACCCGACTGTTCCACCAGGGCCACTCCCCCACCCGAGCTCGTAACCAGTATCTGTTTACCGTTGTTAATGGATTTGCACTCGTCGGTTGTCTGGAACTTGTTCCTCATAAAGAGAGGGAGTCCCTGGCTGTTCTCAGCTTTCCAGTTCCAGACTTTCTCAGGTACCTCCTTACTTATATCAGTTATTGTAATTTCATCCCATCCACAGGTAAGGATAAGGCCCGGGGTTTTACTGTTGCATGAAATAAGTAAAAGAAGCAACAAGACTGCTATTGACAGAAATAATAATCGATTCTTGCTCATAAATCCTGATCTTTGAATTTCAGCTAATATAATAAAAAAGAGGCTTCCTCAAAAGGGCACAATCTTTGTCATTCCGAGCGAATTCGAGGAATCCAGGTCTTGATTATCAAACATTTAGATCCCTCGCATTCGCTCGGGATGACAAGAGTATTACGTGGGATGACAAGAGTATTATACTTTTGAGACAGCCTCTAATATATAGATTTTACAGTTTACTATTTTTCAGGTGCATTTTTGAGTGTATACACAAGAAAGTCATAAAATTTCTTAACTGTATCAATTTTTACCTTTTCGTCGGGTGAATGAGGAAATCTGATTGTAGGGCCAAAGGAAATCACATCCAGGTGGGGATAGGGTCCCATAATAATTCCGCATTCCAGCCCGGCATGGATGGCTTTAATTTCAGGTATCTTACCAAAAAGCTTATTATATCCCTCCTGCATTGTCTTCAGAATCGGTGATTCCATGTTGGGCTTCCAGCCGGGGTAAGCTCCATCCAGAGTAAGATCTGCGCCGATAAGTTCAAATACACCGGCAATATTGCGGGCAGCCGCATCCTTTGCGGTATCAACCGAACTCCGGGTAAGGTTAAGTGCTTCAAACCTGCCGTCCACGCACTTCACAATGGCAAGGTTATTTGAGGTCTCCACCATTCCCTTCATGCTCTGGCTCATTCTCAGCACCCCGTTCGGACATGCAAGAACAGCCCGGATAATATTGAACTGGTCTTTTGCGCCCATAACTTCAGCAGGTAAATCACTCTTTTCGGCAAAAAATACCATATCTGGTTCTGTTTCTGCAAACTCCGTAGTAATTATTTCAGAATAATCTTTTACAAATGCTTCAAATTCAACTGCTTTAATTTCAGGAACAAGTACAAGGGCGTAGACTTCGCGTGGGATTGCATTCCGAAGATCACCACCTGCAAATTCAGACACCCTGACACCCAGTTCTCTTTCTGCGTCGAGCAGGAACCGTGCCATTACCTTGTTGGCATTGGCTCTCTCCAGGGGAATATCCATACCTGAATGGCCTCCCTTCATCCCTTTTCCGCTTACCTTATAAGCCGCTACTCCTGATGGTGTTTTTTCCCTTACATATTCCATCTTGGCAGATACATTGATTCCTCCGGCGCAGCCAACGTAAAGTTCTCCCTCATCTTCCGAATCCAGGTTCATCATTATTTCTCCATCCAGCATACCGGGCTGAAGGTTATTTGCCCCGGTCATTCCTGTTTCTTCGTCAACAGTAAACAGGCCTTCAACAGGACCATGCTGGAGTGTCTTATCTGTAAGAACGGCCATTGTAGCGGCAACACCCATACCATTATCAGCTCCCAGCGTGGTACCATTGGCTGTAACCCAGTCGCCATCTATAAGAGGCTCAATTGAATCCTTTTCAAAGTCAAAATCCTTATCGCTGTTTTTCTGTGGCACCATATCAAGGTGTCCCTGGAGGATTATCCCTTTCCTGTTCTCATATCCCGGGCTTGCCGGCTTTTTAATTATCACGTTTCCTGTTTCGTCGACAATGGTTTCAAGTCCGGCCGATTCGCCAAATTCCTTCATAAACTTAATTATCTTCTCTTCTTTCTTTGAAGGATGAGGTATCTGGCAGATATCAGCAAAATAATTCCAGAGAGCTTTAGGCTCGAGATTACGTATATCACTCATTATATTGATTTTTGATTATTAATTATTGACTAATTCAAAATAAGTATCAGACAAAT
Source organism: Marinilabiliaceae bacterium (assembly GCA_036350795.1). GTDB lineage: Bacteria > Bacteroidota > Bacteroidia > Bacteroidales > VadinHA17 > JAUVKT01. The sequence continues at coordinate 694 of JAZBNV010000029.1, read as the reverse complement.
TCTTTCTTAAGCTCTTTAATCCATGAGCTTATTCTCTGGTCGGTAAGCGACTCTTCAAAATCCTGGTCTATGGGCAGGCCTACAAACTTATCGCCCTCCAGGGCCTTCGAATCGCGAAAGGTATAGTCGGCTGCATCCACCTGTCCTATAAGCTTTACATTTTTTCCGGCAAGCACTTTTTTAAGCTCGCCCATCGCATCAACAAAATGATCTGCATACCTTATATGATCGCCCAGTCCGTACAGGGCAATAGTTTTACCTGAAAGATCGGCTTTCTCCAGGTCGTTCATAAATGAAAACCAGCCACTTTTAAGTGGCTCTGAATTCCATGTTTCGTTACCGATTGTAGCAATCCCAAAAATAATATTTTCAAATTCTGCAAGATCATCTACAGATGCCATGCTAACCGCCTTTGTAACACATTTATCCGCACCAATAAGTGCAGCTATTTTATTGGCCACTGCCTCAGTTGATCCTCCGGCCGGACCGTAAAAAATTCCAACTTGTTTCATTATTCTTTTAATTTTAGCTATAAATTTAGCAATTAATTTCCACCCTTTTCCCCTGCTTTACCAACTATTTTTCCCTGCCTGGTGTTCATTACTAAATGAGGCCGTCTCAAAAGTATAATACTCTTGTCATCCCACGTAATACTCTTGTCATCACACGTAATACTCTTGTCATCACACGTAAT
>JAZBNV010000028.1:0-71842 GCA_036350795.1 Marinilabiliaceae bacterium | reverse complement strand
AGCTCAGAAAGTGTCTCACAGCGCCCAATACACAGGCAAAACAAGGTGTTTTAAGGACACAACACCCCCCTTACAGGAACATAAATAACTATATAAAATAACAATATAATAGAGTCTTATTTATGTCTGAATAAATCTATGTGCCCCGGGACAGAGATCGTATCTAAATAAGGGGTGTATAGTGCCTAAAACAGCCCGATTTAAAAGACTCCCCTGCAATTATCTTTTAGCACAACAGAGATCCTGTCGAGCTCAGTAGCTCCTGCCGGGATCTCTTCAGCCTCAAGACCCGGAAATAAAAGCATATCCTTCCAATTTTGGATAGTTGAACTGAAAAATTGAGAAGCTGCTGAATCAGCCTCGTATACTATTATTTCATATACTTCCCCCTTGTCGCCACCGAACCTGCTTATAACCTGCCACTCCCCGTTTCTTTTATATGAGGTGTTGGTATGATCAGACTGAGGATAGTATTTATTGTTGGAGGGTTTTAAGAGTACCCAGATATCCTTTTTATGAGATTCAGGGTAAATGCCCATTGTAAGGATCCGGCATTTGACAGAATCGCCTTCAAGGGGTGATATTATCTGAACCTTTTCAGCAGGGTGATCAATTTGTAACTTGTTTCCTGCTTCTGCCATTTCAATCTGGCCCTGCGGGTTAAGCAATCCGTATGAATAGCCGCCATAGATTATTAAAAGCACCCCTATTATTCCCAGTGGAATTCTGAGCTTTATGTTAATCAGGTCCATAGAGGCATTTTTAATCTTTATGCTATCACCAATAGAAATCAGGAGCAATGCAGCACCTACAATTATTAATACTATTTCAACAGCCATTTTTAGAATTTTTGAGTTAAAAAATCAGATCTTATTCAAAGAAGCCAAAGAAGATATGAAAAACTGTAGTTTATCCTCTTTGTTTTTCATGCATCTTGTTACAAGTTAAGAAAATATTGGAATAACATCAAGCATAAATAAGCTTTCCTGACCAAATAAATCTTTATGGTCCTGACATTGACTTAGAGGTATTAAGGTAAATAATAAACCCGTCAAACTATTTGATCATGGATTAGAGGAACCAGGCAAAGAGAGCTTTAGTTCCGGCAAAATGCCCCTTTTGTATTCCTGATATTTTATTGAATTAGCATTTGCATGCTACAGATGAGCATAGGGGCTTTTTGAATTAGTATTTTTCTTGACAAGAGCTATTCCAGGGTGTAACTTATTATATCATATATATTTAAGCCTTTTTAGTTTAAGCAAATCTGAACAGGCTCTGCACTACTCTTTGCGAATAATATTAAAATGATATATCATGAAAACTAAAACCTGCTGCTACAAACTTCTTTTCGGTGCAATAGTTATTTTTCTCGTATTTACTTTCGGCTCTTCTGCCCAAAGTCCAGGAATAGAATGTGGCTGTAATGAATATGACAGCTACAAAGCCCCTTCAGTTAAGGAAATATTAATTGAGCAGGGAGCAACGGTTAACGAAGCTCATTCAGCAAACAATAAGTACCAGGTTGTTGTACATTCTGCTATAAATAACCAGGTTTCAATATCTGTTCAAGAAAATTCAAAAGAAATATTACAGGGCCTCTACCCTGCCTCGGGGTGGGGATTCAGTCCGGACGAAGATAAATTTGTAATTCATGGCCTGGACCATAACGGATGGCACTGGGTCTGGCTCTATAATCTTAACCCCGATCCATCAGTTTTAGGAGAGGAAGCTACAGGCACACAAATTATAAGTCCCACCAATGTAAGCTCGGCCAGGATCAGTTTCAGTCCTCACGGAAAGTACCTTGTGTACGGTGCAATTGGAAGCGTTGGTAATCTCGTACTCTATGTATTTGATACTAAAGATCAAAGTGTTGTTTACAGTGTTGTAAACGGGGTAGACATTATTGGATCACCAGCCGGTGAAAGCGTTGCCGGGTGGGGATTTAGTCCTGACAGAAGAGATCGTTCATTTGCACATGCGGTATTAACCAATATAGACAATTATGGCGTGAGCACCTACACACTGATTGTAAAAAACCTTGAAACAAACCAGGACATCATCAGAGCGGGAGGCAGCAGGGGAACCGCAGCATTCAGGTTCAGTCCCTGTGGTGACTATTTCCTCTGGATATATCAAACGCCCTCTTCAGATCCAACTTGCAATTTCTATAAAACCGGAGGACCGGATATAGGAGATATTGAACAAGGTTCAGGAATAGGCCTGAAAGATGTTTATACTAAGGCTGATGGTCACTATATTAAATACTTCAATGGAAGTGTTAAAATTTTTGATAATACATCCGATGAAGATTGCCCGGATAAAACACCTCCTTCATGGCCGGGTGGGTCAGAACTTTCATTAAGCAATAATACCGGCACAACAATCGACCTTTCGTGGCCTGAAGCAGGTGATAGTAAGGGACCAATTCTATATTCCGTAATCGTAAATGGTGAGCCCCTGCTTGTTCTTGAGGATAATACCAGTTACCAGGTAAGCGGACTGGTACCAAACAGTACCGGCAATAGTTTTGAAGTACTGGCAGGTGATGAATCAGGAAACTGGACGAATCCAGGTTTAGTAGCCGACAACATTACAATGAATAATGATGAAGAACCTGTTTGGGATGGAGCATCCCTGTATTCTGTGGCAGCAAGCGGAACAACTTTAAGGCTTGGGTGGAGTCCGGGTGCTACTGATGATAATGGAATATCGTATTATCGGATTCTTCAAACTGACGGTCCAAGCTATACTATATCAGGAGATTCTCTATTTACAACAATAAGAGGCCTTGTTAGTCAACAGAGCTATTCTTTTAATATTGAAGCAGGAGATGCTGCAGATCAATGGGTTTCAGGCGGACACCTGGATTATACAATGCCACTTGACCATGAACCAACATGGCCCAACGAAGCCACAATAACTGTTGAAGAAACAACCGAGACATCTGCATTATTCAGCTGGGTACCTGCAGATGATGATTTTGGTGTAACAAAATACGAGATTGAAAAGGATGGTGTAGCTATTGGCAGTACACAGCACTACCTGAGACAATATGAGGCTGTGGACCTGGAGCAGGGCAAAACCTATCCCTTTGCAGTTTTTGCAGTTGATGAATCCGGGAACAAGAGTGAGCCGCTTGAAAAGGATATCACTACAGTACCTGCATTTACCGAGCTACCGCTTGTTACAGGGGCAGGCATACAAAGACTTCCTGACATAGATGGAGAAATAGTGGTGTGGCAGGACGATAGAAACGGAAATAAGGATATCTATGAGTACCACCTGGATGTGGGAAAGGAGATAGCGCTGGTTACGAATCCTGAGTTCCAGTCGGAGCCTGCGGTATCAGGCGAAAGGATAGTGTGGGAAGATGCAAGAAATCACAATGAGAGTCAGTCCGATATTTACATTCACTATCCTTGGCAGGGTGATATACCGGTATGTGACGAACCTGGCTTCCAGGCTTCACCCGAGATATCAGGTACCTATGTAACATGGTCGGATCTGAGAGGTGATGACTATGATATTTACCTGTTTAACCTTGTTACACTTGAGGAAAAAGTAATTTGTTCTGCATCCGGAAGGCAGGCGTTTCCGTCAATCTCAGGTCATATTGTAGTATGGGAAGATTACAGGAATGGTGATGCTGATATTTACGGGTATAATATTTATACCGATGAAGTGTTTAAGATTTGTAAAGAAGCAGGAGACCAGACCAGGCCTTCCGTTTACGTAAAGAATGTACTTGATTATACTGTTGTATGGACGGATGAAAGGGGAAGCGATAAGGATTTATACATGTACAGGTCATTCCACCATGTTGATGCAATTTTGAGCCTTTACCTGGGATATGGGAGTAATCAGACTGGCGCTCACATCGCAGACGGTCAGCTTGTATATATGGACGACAAAAATGGCTCCTGGGACATCTATGCATACCAATTCACCAATCCGTACTCCGGTGAAATAGTTCCTGTATGTCTTGAGGCAGGTGACCAGCTTAATCCAAGAACATCGAAAGGAAGAGTGGTATGGGAAGATCACAGGAATGATGAAGGGGACATCTATATCTGGGACAGGCCTCCGGGAGTGGATCTTATGCTTGAACTGGTAGAAAAAACCGATCCTGTTCCAAAGGGCAAAACCCTTGTATATGAACTGAGTGCCACGAATGATGGACCTGATAATGAACTCAGCGCAATGGTCCAATGCCTCTTACCGGTGAATGCGATGCTCGAAAGTTTCAATGCTGATAAAGGAAATGTAAGTGAGGAAGGACTGAGCCTGACCTGGAATATTGGTGCTCTTAAGAATGATTCTGCAGCAATCTTAAAAATATATCTTAGAACATATGAAATTGGAGACCTGAATTTCAGAGCAGAAATCAGTGGTTCCGGTTTTGATCCCGATCCTTCAAATAATACTATAAATGAGGTGACCGAGGTAAAAATTGTGGTTGGAGAAGAACTCGGAATCGGAGAAGAGCCATCCTTGTTTGCAGAGGACTATGGTAAGGTACATGCAGTGTATGGAACATCCGATTCTGTAGTGTATGCCTCGAAAATACCTGATGGTATCTGGCAATATGAATTACTTGATACAGTCAGTGGATTTAGCGATAGTGATATATTAATGGATAAAAGCGGTAATATACATATCGCCTATTCGGATAATATATACGACAAGAGGCCAGATAGCCGGCTTTTTTACCTTACAGACAAGAATGCAGGTATCTGGCACAATAGTATTATTGCACTGTCAGACACTGGTTTTTCAAGCATTGCCGCTGATCTCAGTCCTGGTGATAACATACATATGTTTTATCAGAAATCACCAGGTGCGGCCTGGACTGCTCCATTTATGTATCAAAACTGTATGGCAGACGACTGGTCCTATCCTTCCATATTTTATCCCGAAGGTTATGATCATATTGATATGGTTCTGGATAGCGATGGCTTTGCGCATACCTGTTTTATAGGTATTAATATTGGACCAATCTACAGGAAAAGCCAGGATACTATAATAAGCAGCTGGAATGCGGATGAGGTAATTGAAGAAGCCTGGAGAGGGGCCCAGCTGGAAGGGATGGTGCTTGATATTGATGTGGATGCCCAGAATAATCCACATATTATATACCCGGGAGGCACAAATGGGGATGGAAAGGAGAATATTAAATATGCCTGGAAAGATGGAACAAGCTGGAAAGTCCAACAGATAGATATCGGTGCTAACCAGAGTGGAGCTAATGCAATTGTTGCAGATGATAACGGATCGGTACATGTTTCATATTTCCATCAACCCACGGGAGAACTAAGGTATGGAACTAATATTGCAGGTCCATGGATTAAGCAGACAATTGAAAAGGAAGCTACAGGTTGGGATTTATCGCTTGACATGGACGGGGATGAGTATGGCAATATCCACCTGCTCTACGAGAACCAGGGTATGGTAAAATATGCCCTGCGTCCTGCAATAGAGTATTTTACTGTGGACAGGGACACTCTTGACTTCGGACTTGTAAAGCTTGATTCATCAAAAACCATTCAACTTACATTATTAAATGATATGGCCAACAGGATACTGATAGATTCGGTCAGGGTTCTTGATCCCAGGGGATTCATTATCAGTAAACCAGGTTTTGTGTTATATCAAGGCATAAAAGACTCGCTGACTATAACTTTTGCACCAAAGGAAATGCTGGCCGTTTCAAGCTACCTGAGAATATATTTTACCAGCAACTCAAGATTGTTTATGGATATTCCGGTATTTGCCAGGACCCCATCTCCGGGCTTGAATGTAAATCCGGAATCTGTAAATCTTGGTACAGTTACTCCTTATACTCATGTGCGGGATACAGTAGAAATATCCAACGAAGGTGAGGTAGATCTAATCATTTCTGACGTGAATGTAAAATATGAAATGTTTGGCTATGAATTCCCCACAGATTTTTCACTTGTATCCCAGGATTGTGGCATTCTTGCCCCTGGCGAACAATGCGAGGCAATAATCGACTTTTATCCCAGGAAGACAGGAGCACAAACTTCTTACCTCAATATCACGTCCAATGATGCACTAAATCCATATAAGCAGGTAAGGCTAAGCGGAAACGGCCAGTATCCAAGGGCCTTAATTACAGCAAGCACTTACACTCTGGATTATGCTTATCTTGATATGAACCAGTCGTCCACAAAAAGTTTTATGATTCGTAGCGTAGGTGACCTGGATCTTACAATTTCCAACATTACACTAACGGGTGTAAATGCTGACCAGTTTTCAATAAGTCAGAGTTGCACCTCCATAGCTCCCGGAGAATCGTGCGAAGTTGAGGTAACTTTCAACCCAACAATTGCAGATGATTGTACTGCAAGTATAAATATCTACTCCAATTCCACATATTCCAATCCCATGGTTATCAGTCTTATGGGAACATCTGTTGAAAGGAACCTGGCTGTTTCTGAAGCAGGCATCGACTTTGGGAATATAAGTGTCGGAGAAGAATCCCTGATGCTTATTACCCTGACCAATACCGAGACTTCAGACCTTACTGTAAGCAGCACTGCAATATTGGGCAGAGATATGTATGAATTCGTTTATAAAGGTTTTAACGGAACACTTGCAGGCGGCGAAAGTGTAACAGATTCTATATGGTTTTCACCGCTGTTTGCAGGTAGTAAATCAGCCAGTTATAGAATAGCATCAAATGACACCGACGAAGATACAATTACTATTACTCTGTCTGGAACAGCTGAAGAGGGAATAGCTCCGCTGCGGGCTCTTATAAATGCAAGTCAGCTCAGTGGAAGTGTCCCCCTGGAAATTGACTTTACAGTTAGCGTAAGCGGTGGTACTTCACCCTACTCCTTCGACTGGAGTTTTGGCGATGGTGAGGTCAGCACGGAGCAAAGCCCTGTACATACTTTTAATGATATTGGCACTTATGAGGTACTTCTTACAATAACTGACGCTGAACTTAATTCAGTTGATAGGGAAATATCAATTAATGCTGCTGCTCTTGTATACTCATTAAGTGGTAATATTTTTGAAGACAATGGCATCTCAGAAGTAAGCAAGGGCTATGCAGCCCTTTACAGGGCAGGATCGTATAACTATGAACAGTTAATTGGTATTATCGGAACCAACAGTTATACTTTTAATAACCTTACTGAGGACGAATACACTGTAAGATTCTATCCTGATCCTGATGAATACCCTGAATTTCTTCCAACATACCTGGGAGATGTACCGGACCTCTATAATGCAAGCTATGTAACAGTAAACTCTGATTTAAGCAACCAGGATATTAACCTGGTAGCCAAACCCGGCGAAGGCAGCGGGGATGGAACAATAAATGGCAATGTAGTTGAAGGAAGCGGTAAAGGCAATACTGTTGTAACATTTGGAGAAAGCAAGGCGGGCTCTGCTTCAATGGCGGGAATCCTGGTTTACCTTGTCAATAACTCAAGTGGCCAGGTGGAAGCTTATGATATCACAGATGAAAGTGGCTACTTTGAATTTAAAGGACTTCCGAATGATGAATATAAGTTTATTGTTGACTATAAAGGCCTGCCGATGGATCCGGCTAATCCACTCTTAATACTAACACCTGTTGCTGACTCAATTTCTATTCTGGCTACTGTATCAGGCATAGAAATCACTACCGAGGTTCTTGCTACAGGCATAAACCAGCCTGATATGCTATCTGGATTTGCAATATATCCTAATCCCGCCTCAGAGCTAATCTATATTAAAGGTATTAATACCGAAAATATAGGTAAAGTAACGCTTATCGGATTACAGGGTAACAGGGTAATTTCCAGAAAGGATGTAGCTTTTACTTCCGGATATAATGAGATTTCTATAGCCGATACTGCTGAAGGAGTTTATATTTTACGAATAGAAACTAAAAATGGAACTTATAACAGAAGATTAGTTATTATCAGATAGGATGCCTATGATGATTCAGATATCCAGTTAACCAGTCCTTTCTTCCTGATTATCTCATTCAGCTTGTCAGGCAGTGGTTCAAACCTGATTGTATGATCTCCTACCATAACTGTACCTGAAGAAAAATCGATAAGCACTTTATCTCCGGGTTTATAGGCATCAACTGCTTCAGGAAGCACAATCAGAGGCAGTCCCTGGTTTATTGCCGAGCGATAGAATATCCGGTTTACGGATTTTACAATAACGGCATTAATCCCGGCATTCGCCAGTCCAACTGCAGGATGCTCGCGCGAAGAGCCGCAACCAAAGTTCTCACCGGCCAGGATCATCTGTCCGGCAGCCACCCTGTCGCTGAAGCTTTCATCAAAGCCCTTGAAGAGGTGGGGCATAATTGCATCTGCATCGGAGCTGAGTATGTTATAGGTAAGGTTGCCGGCAAACATCTGGTCGGTGTTCATATTGTGAACGTCGGTATAGTCCCACACATTTCCCTTTAACCTGTCGTCAGTGATTACACCGCTGTCACCTGTGTCTCCTGTTGTTCCGAAATCAAAACTGTCTTTATAGCTTCTTCCCCTGGGATCGCTTATCTTTCCATAGATGGCCGACATAGCTACCGTAGCAGGTGATGCCAGGTAAATCTCAGCTTCCTTATTTCCCATGCGCCCCAGAAAATTTCTGTTGGCAGTGGAAATTACCCTGGCACCATCGGCAGGTATCCCCTGACCTGTTCCAAGGCAGGGTCCACAGCTGGGGGCAAGGATATTTGCTCCTGCCTCAATCATATCATTTACTATGCCCTCCTCAATAGCCTGAAGGTATATCTTCTGGGAAGCGGGTATAACCAGCAGCTGGAATCCTTCTTTAACCTTAGTGCCCCTGAGTATCCTGTTCGCTTCCCTGAGATCTTCGATGCGACCATTTGTGCAGGTTCCGATAAGTCCCTGGTGTACCTCGATACCTTCAACATCACTGACCGTTTTAACATTATCAACATGATGCGGTGCCGCTACAAGTGGCGGAATTGAATCCATGTCGATTGTAATTTCTGTATGGTAGTGTGCATCTTTATCAGCCCACACTGCATTTGCCGGTCTTTCTCCCAGGAAATCCTCAAGTACCTCGTCGGCCGGGAAAACAGCATTTTTTGCTCCCATCTCCGAAGCCAGGTTGGCAAGTGTCATGCGATCAGAAATACCGAGGGTTTTAACTCCTTCGCCATGGTACTCGATAGACATATAATTTGCCCCGTCAGATTTTATCAAACCTATAATAAAGAGAGAGAGATCCTTTGCAAATACTCCCTCCTGCAAACTGCCGTTCAGGGTAATCTTCATGCTTTCGGGTACCCTGAACCATGTCTCTCCTCTTTTCCAGATGCCTGCCGACTCGGTCCTGTCTATTCCGGCGGCCATGGCATTGAAAGCCCCTGCTGTACAGGTATGGCTGTCGCTGCCCACTATTATCATTCCAGGCCTGGCATGGTACGACATTATCTGGTGGCAGATACCCTTGCCTACATCATAGAATTTATTTATTGACTGTTTTGCCACGATATTCCTGATATCCTGGTATTGCGTGGCCAGTTTCGCACTGGTGGGAGGAGCATTATGATCGAGCACAATCAGCAACTGATCGGGATCAAACACTTTTTCACCCTTCATTTTTGTGAAAGTGTTAAAGATACTGGCTGTATTATCGTGTGTTAGGACAATATCCGGCCTGGCAAATACTATTGTTCCGGCAGGTGCATTGAAAATTTTTTCGACAAAGGTTCTTGCTGACATTGGATAATTAATTTATTGGTAATACTATAAAAGACCCCCGTTCATGTAGATATCCATCTGAACCTCACTGAAGGGGTTAATATAAATTTTCTTCATGTTTGTATTATTCAGCAGTTCTCCTGTTTTTAAATCCAGCGATACCTCGTCGCCTGTTTTTAGCTCAAGTTCGCCAAGAGATGAATAGCTAAGCAGGGGGAATGCTGCATTAATTGCATTTCGTTCGTATATAGCACCAAATGATTCTGCAACTATAGCCTGTATGCCCAGTGCCCTGAAGCAGTCGACAGCCTGCTGACGCGAAGAGCCTGACCCGAAATTCTTACCTGCAAAAACAATATCTCCCTTCCTGGCTTCACGGGCAAAATTCTCATAGCCCGGCAGGTTATCAAAGGTATACTGTCCCATTTCGTTTATATCGGTAATTGCAAGGTACCTGTTATGAAAGATCATATCGGTATCAATATTGTCTTCATTGATTATCCAGCAGCGACCTGAGATTTTCTGCTTGACTGCCCCGGTATTTCGTTTTGCCCGTGTTTTTATCCCGGGCGGAGCAAGCGGTATTTGCGGCAGAGCAGCCTTTTCAGGTATACTGTCTGCTGAGGTAATTACCCCGGCAATAGCTGAGGCAGCAACTGTTGACGGAGAGGCAAGATAAACATCACCCTTACCCTGCTTACCCGGAAAATTACGATTACCGGTACTTATTGTAATCTCGCCCGGACCGTTTTGTCCAACCTGTCCGGCAGCACATCCTGCACAGCCGGCATTCGAAACCAGTGCACCGGCTTTCTTGAAGATATCGATAAGACCTTCATCAAGACACTGCTTCCATACATCATCGGTAGCCGGGACTATTTTCAGAATGACACCCGGAGCCACTTTTTTACCTTCAAGTACCCTTGCAGTGGCCCGCATATCCTCTATCCGGCCGTTTGTGCAGCTGCCGATAAAAGCGGAATCTATTTTTATTCCTTTTACAAGAGGTATTGCAACCGTATCATGCGGTTTGCCAGGTCTCGAAACCATAGGCTCAAATGTTGCTGCATCAAGCTCATACACCTTAGTGTATTCAGCATTATCATCTGCATAAACAGCTTCAAATTTCCTTTTTGCGCGTTTCATACAGTAGTCTACAACCTGCTTGTTTGGAGGTATTAATATAATAATAGCTCCCATCTCAGTAGCCATCGATGCAATAGTAATCCTGTCATCCAGGTCGAGCAAATCAATAGCCGCCCCATATAATTCTATTGAATAGCCAAGAAGAGTATTTGCGCCAAACTCCTTTAGAAGGTTAAGCACTATATCCTTTGCCATTACATTTGCTCCCACACTGCCCTTTAGAATTATCTTAACACTTTCAGGAACCTTGAACCAGACCTTACCCTTGTTCCATGATGCAGCAATATCCATATCGCCCATTCCCTGGCCAAAAGCTCCGACAGCCCCAAGAATATTAGCATGCGAATCGGTTGATACAGCAGTTGCTCCAGGGTAAACATAGCCTTCGTCAATAAGTATATGAGTGCCAATGCCGGCATCAATATCATATACCCTGATACCCTTTTCGCGGGCAAACAGACGACATATATGCTGATTTACAGCATATTTCTGATCCGAACCTGTCGGATTACAATCGAAGGTAAACATGGTCTTTTCGCTGTCGTCAATATCTAGGCCATATTCCCTGATATTCTTTACAACATTGGCTCCCCCGAAGTCGCGTGCAGCCCGTGCGTCTATTTCAACATCAATAATATCTCCTGCTTTAACACTTGCATGTTTGGAGTGGGCAGCAAGTATCTTTTCAATAATGGTCATAGGTGTGTTTTTATGTTTAATCACAAATGTAATCCAGAAGTTCTATCAAAAAAATGGTTTATATCAATTTTTACATGGCAAAATGTATTTTATCTCCTATTGTGCACCAGGGGCAGGTTAGGGAGGTGTTCAGCAAATAAGAAGCCCCTGATATTTTAAATGTTCTGCAATATTTTTTTGAATTTTTAATTTAATCATTTATATTTGTTAGACGGCTCTTAGAGCTGAAAGAGGAGATAAAACATATTGGTTAGGTGAAGGCAGGATTGTATTGCAGACATTGACTTTCAAATTAGGCACTACGCCTTTCTTTTATCAGACAGTAGATTCCGGGTCGAAAAAACGCACCCGTTCCCTGTAACATCGACCAGTTTTTCTCCTCTTTTTCTATTTATATCATTCATCACTATATTTGCATGATCTTTTTTCATTCCTTATTTAATGAAGACCTATATACGCAGAAGAGAGGCTAACACTAACCTGATCATTGTTTTTGGCGGATGGGGAACCGACCAGAATGCATTCCTGCCTTTATGCACGCATGAACACGACCTTATTCTTTATTATAACTATTCGGCTGATGAGCCCCTTATTCTGCCAGAAGAAAAGACCTACGAGCATATTACCCTTATTGGATGGTCGCTGGGTATCTGGGCTGCTGAGTACCTTTCATCCTCAATGGGACTGGAGCCCGACCTGTCGATTGCCATTAATGGAACGCCGGTTCCTGCTGATGACCTTTACGGGGTTCCGCTTGATATTTTCGAGGGTACTCTTAACAAGCTGAGCGACCAGGGCATGGAGAAGTTTAACCTGAGGCTCTTTGGGGACAAGACAACACTGGATAAGTACAGGGACCGTACATCACGAAGGAGTGTAGACTCATTCAGGGAAGAACTGCGTTGGATGTATAACAGGATAATGGAAACAAATGATCTGAAGTACAGGTGGGACATTGCAGTTGCCTCACCCGGTGACAGGATTTTTCCCTATAAGAATGTAAGAGGGTACTGGTCGAAAAGAGAAAGCACCAGTCTTGTAAGCCTTGAACTCCCCCACTACCCTTTCTTTCATTGGGAGAGTTTTATGGAAATGATAAATTACCTTAAGTCTTCGGCAGGCAAGAAAGAATCAGAGGGCGTATAAGGGTATGTTCTCTTCAGAATCTTTTATCTTTTCTGAGAACGAAGCCAGGATTTGTGCTATTCTGTTAAACTCTTTGTCCTTGAGAACAGGCAAATCGACTGTGCCCACATTGTCGATCTTCGACAATACATAATGGATAGTGAGCAGCGAAGGATCTACTGCTGGCTGGTAAATTCTCTCCTTGGGGTATTCAACCTGGATCTCTGTTAATAATGAAGCCTGGGTGAGCCTGTAAAGCACCTCCCTGGTTATCCTTACCGGAACCTGGAAGCGTCGTGAAATCTCTGTTGCCGAAAGCGCAGATTCTCCGCTCCTGAACCGTGTTACAACCAGGCTTAATATCATAAGAAGCAAGTGCCTTATCTGGCCATCGCTTATTTTAAGTGAAGAATATTCAAATTCATACTTATGGACATTCTGATTAGCAAAAGAAAGCTCAGCTCCCAGGAGAACTATAAGCCAGCTTATCTGCATCCAGATAATAAACAGTGGAAAAGCTGCGAAACTCCCGTATATTGCATTATACTTTGAAACACCTACCTGGAAATTAATATATAGAATCTGCACTATCTGGAATATTGTACCGGCAATAATACCGGCAACGAGGGCTGATCTGAATTTAACCCGTGTATTTGGCATTACAAGGTACAATAGTGTAAATACAGTCCACATAATAAAGAAGGGAGTGAATCTCAGAAGAAAGACAATTGCAGGTTTGAGACTGTTTAAAACTCCTATCCTGGCAGAAAACTCTTCCAGCATGGTAGAGATAAGGACAGTAACACTTCCCGACAGGATAAGAAATACCGGTGCTATAATCATAATTGAAAGGTAATCTGCAAACTTCCTGCCCCAGGGCCGCCCTTTTTTAATCTGCCATATATGGTTGAAGGATTTTTCAATATGGCTCAAAACCTGCATCACCGACCAGATAAGGATTGCAAGTCCGATAATTGCCATTAAGCCAGGCTCAAGTTTATCGAAGAAGCCACGCGCAAGGTTCAATACATATTCCATTACTTTCTCGTGACCATGAAAACTGTTCATAATCTCGGTCTCCAGCTTCCTGTCAAATCCAAATCCCTGTGCTATACCAAAGGCAAGTGCTGCTATAGGTACAATTGACAGAAGGGTATTAAAAGTCAGAGCCGATGCCCTCAACTGTACTTTATCTTCTGTAAAGCCTTTAAAGGCAAGCACTATAATCCTGATTTCCCTTATCAGGAATGATTGCCTTCGGGGCAGATCGCCCAGGGGTATGTGCCAGATGTCTTCGGTAATATATTTAAGCTTAACCCTTATCCAGTTTGTAACTCTGCTTCTCATAACTGTCTGAATTTAATATTCCAAATATACAAAGAGAATAAGACAAACTTTAATATCTATATTTTAGTACTTTTACAGTAACATAAGAATGTGGGCAATATGACAATAAAAACTCCTACCTTATTACTGGATGAGGCCCTTTGCAGGAAGAACATAAGGGAAATGACCGAAAAAACTGCTGCAATGGGTCTTACTTTCAGACCTCATTTCAAAACTCACCAGTCGCATAAAACAGGAAGATGGTTCAGGGAATACGGAGTTGATAAAATATGTGTTTCATCTGTAAGAATGGCTGAATATTTTTGTAAGGATGGATGGGAAGATATTCTTATTGCTTTCCCGTATAATCCCATGGAAGTGAATGAGATAAGAGACCTGGCGGGTAAAACAAATCTTGGCCTGTGCATAACAGGCCCGCAGTCGGCCGAACTGCTTGCAAGGGACTGCAATTTTAAGGTCAGTGTTATGATCAAAACTGATACAGGTTATGGCAGATCAGGCAGCTTATGGGACAATTCAGCCGGCCTTCGTGAGACATACCGGATTCTTAAGCAGTGTAAGTATATAAGTATAAAAGGCCTGATGACACACTCAGGCAACACCTACAAAGCAAAAAGCAGGGAAGAAATACAGAAGATCTCTGAGTTATCTGCCGAAAGACTTATATATGCAAGAGACAGTATCGGAGATCCGTCACTGCTTTTATCTGTCGGTGACACACCCTCGGCATCAGTTTGCAATGAGTTTAAAGGGATTGATGAACTGCGACCCGGTAATTTTGTATTTTACGATCTGATGCAATATTTTATCGGATCGTGCAGGCTTGACCAGGTAGCTGTAAGAGTAGCCTGTCCTGTTGCAGATATCTCCTCTGACAGGTCCAGGGTGGTAATTTATGGAGGAGGAATTCATTTCTCAAAAGAATATGCCGAAACGGAGGGACGAAAGGTATATGGATTGCTTATCGGGAAAAATGGAGATGGCCGGGCACTTCCTTCTGAGCCTGTTTATCTTGAAAGCCTGTCACAGGAGCATGGCATTTTGAGGTACAGTGACGGAGTGCCGGGATCTGTCTCAATAGGTGATCTTGTATATATTATACCTGTACACTCATGTCTTACGGCTGAAGCCCTGGGAGGATATTTGCTTGGCGACGGCACCAGGGCAGATCATATGCAAATTAAATACCGGGATACATTATGAGCCTGAGTGAAATAAGGAAGATCGGTGATCCGATATTGTATAAAAAATCCCTGGAACTCAGAAGGGATGAAGTAGAAGAGCTGCTTCCACATTTCGACCTGATGTGGAGACTAATAAGGGAATTCAGGGATGTTTACGGAAGGGGAAGGGCAATTGCAGCACCACAAACAGGATTGCTGAAAAGGGTTATAGCTATAGATACCGACAGCAGGTACCTGTTAATTAACCCGAAAATAGAATATGCAAGCGACGAAATGATGGAGCTTTGGGATGATTGTATGAGTTTTCCTGATCTTTTTGTGAAGGTACTGAGGCATAAGCACCTGAGAATCTCGTTTATGAATCTCAACTGGGAAAAGGAGGAATGGGATTTAAGTGATGATATGGCAGAATTAATACAGCACGAATATGATCACCTGGATGGAATACTTGCCACAGAAAGGGCTATAGACAGCAGGTCGTTCAGGTGGGGCAAGCCCTAGTCGAGAGGTTTCTTAATCCTGTGATAGCAGAACAGGGAAAGCTTATAGAGATCAAACATACGCAGTGATGTTTTTCTTGATCTTACAATTATTTCAATTCTTCTTCTCCGTTTTAAATATATATTACAGAGCACCCTGTCGAGTCCCGGAATCTTTATATAATTGTATGCTTTCACCAGCCTGACGACACGTCCAAGCTGTTTCTTGTTTTTTACCAGATCATATAGTTTGCTCAGGTTACCAATGCCTTCGCTTGTTTTACCGAGGAATATTCTGTTTGGTTCAAGACCATCGTGCAGGAGGGAGTTATCGATATGAAGGACAGGAATGCCTGCGTTCAAAAGCTGGAAGCCAAAGAGAGTGTCCTCATGCCCGTACTTAACAAATTCCTCATTAAACCTGATCTTCTCAGCTACAGATCTTTCAAGAAGAAAATTAAAGCCCGAAAATGAGGCATATGCTTTCTTATTCCTTGTTTTTGCCGCTTTCATCTCCCTGAAGTGACCATAGCGCCACCGAAGATATTTGTCAGGATCGTCGGGCTCTGTTTCCCTGTACTGTACTCCGCCGCATATTACAGGCGCTGAATCCAGGTATTGCACATAACGATCAAGATAATCCCTTGCATTCGATACAACAAGGGCATCAGCATCGATAAACAAAAGAAAAGAACCTTTTGAAGCCGCGGTAATCTCATTCCTGATGGCTGCCCTGCCAATATTCTTTTCAGAGATATGTAATCTTACCTTATTAAGACTGGTTAACATCTTATATGATTCCAGGAAAGAATTATCGCAACCATCAGCTCCTATTATGATCTCACCATAAATCTCTGAATCTTCAATTGCTGTATGCAGACAATTTACAAGAGAGGTTAAATCATAATTATAAACCGGAATACAAATAGATATCATACCCTTAGCTGTCCATTGAAAGTGTAAAGATATAAAATACTGTGAATCACCTTTTCAATTTTGGCAATGTATTTGTAAACTATATTTTTGCATCTGATCTCAAATAAGCAATAAATGAAAATTACAAAGATCCTTTTCAGCATAATAGCAATATTCCTGCTTCCGGCAATGATGGTGAAAGCACAGGGATTTAAACTGGAAATCACTATAGAGGGTAATGAGGACAGTATACTTACCATTGGCTACCACCTGGGCGATAAACAATATATTAAAGATACCATTACAACTGATTCTGAAGGCTACGGAATATATGAAGGCGAGGAGATGCTGGACCAGGGCCTGTATATTATTTTGCTGCCCGATAACAGGTATTTTGATATTATAATTGATGATGACCAGTTTTTCAGTATCAGCTGCTCAAAAGATGATATTGTTGGAACCATGAAAGTAGATGGCAGTGAAGAAAATACCAGTTTTATACAATACCAGAGAAAATGGATCGGGATGCAGGAGCATTCAAGAAATCTTAAGACCCGTCTTGAGCAAAACAAAAGCAGCCAGGATTCAACGGCAATCCTGCAGGAGATGATTACAGATTATGAAAAGACCATGGTTGAATTTCTTAAAGAAACTGCCGACAGTAAGCCCGGTTCCTTTCTTTCCTTGCTTGTAAGGGCTCTTATCCCTATGGAACAAGCCGAATTCAACATAGCTCCTGATTCTCACAATCCCGACTCACTAAGGTGGATAATGCAGTATAACTATAACGTTAAACACTTTTTTGACAATGTAGACCTGTCAGATTCACGCTTAATAAGAACGCCCGTTCTATATGGCAGATTAAAGACATATTTTTCCAGGATTCTAATTCAGCATCCGGACACCTTAATTCGTCATATACCTGAGATAGTTTCACTTACCGAGGCAGATTCGACTATGTTCAGGTATATGGTAGTTTTTCTTTTTAATCAGTTCAGGGAGAGCCAGATTATGGGTCATGACGGAGTTGTGGTTAAGATAATCGACGACTACTACCTTTCTGGGAAAGCCTACTGGATAAGCGACGAAACCTATAAAAGTCTTGAAGAAGATGCAGAGAGACTAAGGCCTAATCTTATTGGCAAAAAGGCCGTTAATCTTGTTATGAACACCTACGAGGGTATTCCCAGGTCGCTGTATGATGTAAAGAATGAATATACAATTCTGTATTTCTGGGAACCAAACTGTGGTCACTGCAAGACCACAACCCCAAAGCTGAAAGAACTTTATGACAATCGTTCTGCTAACGACTTTGAGGTATTTTCTGTTTGTACGCAGGGGAGTAAGGAAGAATGGGAACAATATATTGCAGAGCACGAGCTGAACTGGATTAATGGCTGGGACCCCACGAGATCGACTCATTATGATTTCTTCTACAATGTAAATGCCACGCCTCTTATATATATCCTCGACAGGGATAAGAATATTATCGCAAAAAAGATATCGGTTGAAATGATTGAAGATTTTATTTCCAACTACAAAAAGACTAAGCACTGAAAAGACCGGTCTTCAGGAAGTATATAAGATCATATATACTAAAAAAAATATGTTCGGTGTTTTGATGAACCAGGGTCCATTTGTGCTGTGAATCTGCATCGCTGACCAATATTTTACATACACTTTCGCCCTGGTCTTCTGTATCAGCAATTATACTTATCCGTGAAAGGGCTCTCCGGGTAAGATCCAGCACTTCTCCCCTTCCATAAACACTGACTCTTATTTTTGATTCTTTTGGATAAATGTAGCTTCCGCTGGCATTATCAAACTTAATCCTGGTGTTGGTGAACTGGTTCGAAAAATTTCCGTTCAGCATCAGGTCTTCGGGAGCACCATCAAACAGGCGGCCCTGATTGAGCAGCCATATCTTATCTGACTCGCCGATGGCTATATTAAGATCGTGCGTGGAGTATATAACTGTTTTTTTTTCGATGCTGATAATATTCTTAAGAAGGTATATCAGCTCATACCTGTTTGGCAGATCAAGAAAGGCAGTTGGCTCGTCCAGTAATAATATATCCGAATCCTGGGCAAGTACCCTTGCAATATTTGCCCGCTGCCGTTCGCCATCAGACATCTCATCAAGTTTCTTTTCGCTCAGCCTGCCCAGTCCAACATTTTCTATTGATCTGTTAACCACGTCGTAATCTGATTTCTTCATCTTTCCTATCCAGTTGGTATAGGGAAAACGCCCGAGCGAAACAAGTTCACGAACTGAAAGATTACCCGGGAATGAGCTTGATGTTCCAACAAAACCTATAAAACGTGATAGCTCAGAGGGCCGGTATGCACTTACAGCTTTATTCCTGAGAAAAACATTCCCTTTACTGCAGGGGTGAATACCCAGGATTGTCCTGAGCAGGGTACTCTTTCCGGTGCCATTGGCACCAAGGAGGGCTATCATTTCACCTTCAATTGCCCTGGCATTTATCCCGGATACAAGCACTTCAGCATAATCCGAGCCCATATAACCCAGCTCAAGATTCTCGATCTTTAATATTTCAGACAAGCCGTTCATCTAGTTAATACTTATTAGCCTGTTTCGGCGCAAAATAATCCAGATCATCACAGGTATCCCAATTAATGCGGTTATCGAGTTTATCGGCAATACCTTATCGCTACCGGGCAACTGGCTTATAATATCGCTTAGAAGCAGCAGAATACCTCCCACAATTACAGAACCCGGGAAGAGGAAATTATGAGACGACCTGTTAAGCAAGAGTCTCGTGATATGAGGTACTGCTATCCCGATAAAAGCAATTGGTCCGCAGAATGCTGTAACACTGCCTGCAAGTATACTTGTACTTATAAAAACAAGGGTCCTGGTTCCCTGGATATTAAGGCCCATTGTGCGTGCATATTCTTCTCCCAGCAACATTGCATTAAGGGGCTTTATAGAAATAAGCGAAAACACCAAACCTGTTATTATACTTATTATCAATACATTTAGTTGGTTCCATGTAAGATTTCCGAGGCTACCCATTGTCCATATTACAAAGGCTTTCAACATTGATTCACTGCTGAAATACTGCAAAATTGAAACAATGGCAGCAATAGCACCGCCAAGCATTATCCCCAGTATTAAAACAGTCATGATGTCCCGTACCCTTCCTGATACTACCAGTATTAACAAGAGTACGATGCCCGAACCCAGCCATGCAGCTACCACAATAGCCCAGTTGCCACCTATAGTTAAACCTGCAACTGTAAAGAACGAAGAAAAGCCCAGGATAAGTAAAGCAACTCCAAGGCTTGCGCCGCTGCTTATTCCAAGCACATAGGGACCGGCGAGTGGATTTCTGAAAACTGTTTGCATCTGTAAGCCACTAACTGAAAGAGCAACCCCGGCGAAGACGGCTGTTAAGGCTCTTGGCAGACGAAAAGTAAGCAGCAGGGAGCTGATATATTCATCTCCCTTGCCTGCAAGTGCACGGAATAGTTCGGGGAAGGTGATAATTCTTGATCCAACCATTACATCGAGAATAAATACAAGCAGCAGCAGGAGAAAGAGTCCGGCACATTTTAAAACCGGGATTCTGTCAGCATCAGTGCTGTTTTTTATATTTATTAAGGGGAGCTCCACTGACTATTTAAGCTTTTTATAATAACTCAGCTTATGATTCTTTATAATACCGGGATGCAGTATTGAGGCAATATCCATAAGTATGGTATCGGGACTCAGGCAACCGCCTTCCCAGTAGTCGTTTCCTCCGGATGAGTTAATCCTTCCGGTATTGTTATATAATTTATCTCCCTGTACTGCAGGCAGGTTTCTGAACCTGTGGTCGACCGAAAGTAATTCCGCCATACTTTCTGCTACACCTGTATTCAGCCAGTAATCAGCCTCCAGACCTTTCAGGTAAACTGATTCAATACTGAGTGGCATTGATGTACTGGATGAAATTTCAGACCAGATATAGCTGCCTCCTGCATCTGATATTAAACTGCTAATATAGGAGTTACCTGGTGATACAAACCATTTATCCTTAAAAGGCAGACCCAGCATTACTCCCGGCCGGGTATCAATTTTAGCGGCAATCTCATTCCTGATTTTTTCATAGCTCCCCGAGATTGAATTGAAAGCAGTAAGAGCCATCTCTTTGCGCCCGTATATTAAACCAAACAATTTCAGCCATTCGGCCCTGGCCAGGGGGTGAGTCTCGAGGTAGTCGCATATAAATATTGTATTTATTCCGGCTTCATGTAATTTTGAGACATATCCTGCCGACTCCGGGCCTATTCCATATACAAAGACAAGGTCAGGATTAAGTGAGCTGATCAGTTCATTATTAATGCTATTTCCGTAGCCAACGTCATATACTATACCCGCTTCTATTCCGGATCGAACTATGGGATTTGTAATATAATCAGGACCTGAAACACCTACAATACCTTCAGCGCCACCAACTTTTGAAATCATTGCAACATGGGTAGTAGACATACATACGGAAGTGGTGACCGGAATCCTGATAATCCTGTTGCTGTCTGTATCAGCAGGAAGACTGCTTTTCCCTTCTGTAAGGTAATAGGTATAAATAACCTCATCCCCACCCTGCCATGGTGACCTGATATCCAGCCTGTAATAATCACCTGAATCGCTAAGCATAAACAGCCTGGCATATTTATTCCCCGACAGACTGAAACTGTTATTTTCACCGCGATTCCTCTCTGACTCATGGCAGGAAACAAGTAATAATAGCAGCGGTAAAATATAATTTATCAGTTTCCCCATTTGATTATCTTCCTTGTTATGCTCCCTTTATCAATATTAATCCTGGTATAATATATTCCGTCAGGATATTCATCCATTCCCTCCAGGAGGATCTTAGCTCTTCCGGCACCATCAATGGTTCTCAATAGCCGGCCACCTGCATCAAATAATTCTACAGATAATATTCGCTCCGGCCCACCAGCTGTTTCTATCCAAAAGTCACTGTTTACAGGATTAGGATATACTCTTACGCTAATCTCAGGCAGGCTGTAGCTCTTATCTATACCTACCAGGGCATCATTAACAGTAAGTGCTTCGATAAAAAGTGTTGCTTCCCCGGCATCGAAAGGATGATCTGTGAAAGGATGCCAGCCTGAGTAATCCATAAACCATGCAGAGCCTGAGCCTGCAGTTTGATCCTGCCCTTTGAAAACCGCAAATTGTCTTGTTTCTTCAGCAGCTGGCATGCTATAGGTATTAAGATAGCAAACGAAGAAATCATCGCTGACTTCTATCGGTTCGCCGAAATCTACCGATAGCATAAATGTATCCCTGCATTGATTTAACGGGAAATTTCTTGCTGCAATCAGTGCGGCTGGACCATTATTATCATCACGTAAAGCTATTTGCACAGTGTTACTCTGCTCTGTATATTCGGATCTCGCAACGAATAATCTTACTTCCGTAATATATTTAGTGCCGTTTACAGTAAACTTTTCTGCATAGGCAAGAAGGCTGTCACTGTTTATGCCGGTAGACAAGCCTCTGCCAGGATCGCTATACTCCTGAATATAAAACTCATCGGCGCTGCCGTTGAATAAGGTATCAGATTCCTTGAAATTATCATAATAGGGATCCCGGCCGTTAACATATACTGCACCTGTAAGAATTGGATCGAGCCATGCTTTCAGGCTGCTGCCGGCTTCCTGCGTAATATCGTATGCCACATCAAGCCTTCCGAAATAATCGTTCACCGATCGTCCGCAATATGACTCGCCACCGCTTAAATAACCTACAACCCTCCTGTCCTGGTTGAAGAGTGGAGCACCTGATGAACCTCCTTCTGTGGCTCCTGTTTCCCATCTCAGTATATGCCAGAATCCGTTGGTGTAAAGGTCCTGGAATGTTGCGATACCGGGAGGGTCATTATCAATGGAAATTTTCTTTACATCACCAGATGGGTGATGTATTGTTTGTGTTGACTGGGGAAAGGTGGAAGAAACAGTCCAACCTGCAAGATAAGGTTTATAGGTTATCGGAGGAAAATCAGTCATCCTGAGCAGGGTAAAATCAATATCGCTGTTTGTGGAAACCAGTTCTGCACCCGATAGTGTCTGGTTTTTCAGTCCTTCAGGACCATCGCACCAGGGACTTTCATAGTTGAAAAGAAATACGGAATTATTTGCATCGGCCTGCTCACTGACAACGTGATTTGCAGTGAGAGTATAGGCTATGTTCTCATTTTTGGTATTATTGAGCATAAAGGCCGTTCCGAGCTCTGTCCCTCCGGCAATAATTCTCACCACGGATCTTTTCTCCTTCTGCAGATTATTTCCTTCTGCACAGTTTATATCTACCTGGCATGGACCGGAATCGTCTTTTGCCAATGACCTCAAAAAAGGCAGATCTGCAATGCCCAGCACATCATGTGTAAGCTGGCCTACTTCAAGCTCTCCACCGCTTCCGGGAATAAAATTGTACTCGATAATCATTTCACTTCCCTGTAGTGGCTTCACGGCAAGAGAACCGAATGTTTTATTATTTTTTGATGACAGTGGCCCTATTATCTCTGTGAGCATCGGATTATATATGAATACTGTTTCACCTTCAGAAAGGTGGTAGGTGGAAAAAATAATATTCAGCGATTCGGCTCCTTTCGATCTCACAAAAAGGAACCAGGAGTAGCTCCCGTTTTCATTGCTTACGATATATCCTGAATTTTGGCGGTTCAGACCAACACTTCTGCCAACTCCAAACCTGAGGGTGCCCCTGCTACCCTTGGAACTTAAAATGGCTTCCTTTTCACTTTCGCTAACTCCCGGATCATACCAGCTTACTGTATCACGATTGCCTGCAAAGCCGTGAGGTGAGGCATTAAAGTGGATTATCTGAGGATGGAGTATCCCCGATGTAAAGAAATATAATGCGGATAGCAGAATTAACCTTATCATATCAATTTTCAATTTTTCCCGGTATTATCCCTGCCCTGTACTTTCCTTGCTCCCTGCCATCCCGGGTATAAATGTAAAAATAGCCTTTCTGAACATAATCAAGGGCATCTGTAGCAATTATTGCATTCATCTGAGCTTCGAAACCAAGCCTGTAGAAGGTTCTTCCATCTGCAGGCTGCCATGGATCGGCAGGCAGTTCATCAGCATTGCATGACATCCTGAATATGCCACCGTTTACATAGTATAAGGTATCACCTGCTGAATTTATTACCAGTTCAGAAGGGCTGTCTTCCTTTTTACCAAAGGTTAATCTCTTTGATATCTCCAATGTGACCGGGTCAATAGCAACAAGTTCCGGGTAGGCCTGGTTTAAATATCCTCCGCTGCAAATAACCCAGACCCTGCCATTATTGTCTGAAACCATCTCAGAAGGTTCGGGAGCTGTTTCGATGCTCTTAACAAGCGTAAGATCTGATCTGCTCAGTACTGTAACGGTGTTTTCTTCTGACCAGTTAGAAACAAAAATATTTTCATCATTCAGCAATATACACTCTGACGATTTTCCGATATTGATATAGTCTCTCACAAGTGATGCGTCAAGATCAACAAGAGCAAGAGAATCGCTGTACAGCGATGAAACTATTGCCCTGTTGTGGCTAATAATTTTGATATCCCGTGGTGAAACCAGCCCATTAATTGTTGCATGGTGTTCCTTTTTTTCCAGGTCAAGAACTTCAATCTTACCTGAATTATTAACTACAATATACAGCAGGTTCTCATGCCTGCTTAGCCTCATGGCAACATCACCCAGTACTTTTCGGGCAATTTTATTGAATACGCCCGGGTAAACATATAGCGAATCATAGGAGAAATAGTCGAGTGATCCGTTACCCCAGGTATAATTACCTTCGTTCACAATAAAGAATCCATTATCAAAGGCAGGCAGCCCTGTATCCGGATCAGGCACATTCTTTGTACACGCGGTCGTCGCTGAGAGTACAATAACAATAATAATATTAAGTGCCGTCCTTTTAAACATCAGAGATGGAGATTTAATTTGAGTGAAAGACTGAACGATCTTCCCGGCAGGGGGTAACCTGACACGCTCTGGTAATCCTGATCAAAGAGGTTTGCCAGCGTAAAGGCAGTTACAAAGTCAGATCTTTTCAGCTGTCCCCTGTAATTAACTGAAAGCCTGTGCACTAAATTTGAGGGTAAATAGCTTGTATTGTCAGTGCTGGTATAGCGTATACCTGTATATTCAGAGTTCCAAACAAGACATAGGCCATTAAGCCGGTATAAAAAGTTTGCGTATGCTGTATGCTCAGGTACATAAATCAGCTGGAGATTTGTTCCGCTATCAGTGCTGCTGTCAGTTCTTCTTACCCTGTTAAATGCATAGCCTGCAGATAAAGATATGCCGGACTGCCCGCTGGTGATTTCTATTTTGCTATCTGCTTCAAAACCTGTGGATTTTACCACTGAAATATTCTCCGGACCCCATACCCACTGGCTAAGCGGAATCCATACTATCATATTATTTATACCTGAGCTGTAAGCCGTGGTATTTGTCGCCCATCTGAACCCATGCTTTGTATATTCGTAGCTTATCGTAAGCTCGCTATTTAGAGATTCTTCGGGCAGAAGGTTTACATTTCCCCCGGGATTCCAGTACAGGTCATTTAGACCGGGCAGATGATTGGATCTTCCGATGCTTCCGAGAAGATGCAGGTTTGTCTTCCTGGCAGGTTTAAAATCGAAGCCCACCGAGGGAGAAAGAGGCAAGAGCTTAAAATCATTCAATTCCTGTACAAGGGAAGCATGTAAGCCAAGCAGATCGGAGAAAATATGATTTACAGACAGGTCCATTGTAACAAGGTCTCTTCCCTTTATTCCTGTATAGTTGGAGGTTCTGACCCTGGAATTTATTGATCTGAGGCCCAGGGTAAGTGTTGATTTGTCGGTATATGTGTATTCAGCTTTGGCGTTTGCACTCAGGGTATTAACCTTATTCCCCGAATCGATATCAAGTAGATGGTTTGTATAGCTGAGCCAGTCTGATATTAAGCCGGCGCCGGTTTTAACTGTTATTCTCTTACTATAATACTTATAAGTAAAAAGGGCTTTAAGCGACTCGTCAAGCTGCTTTTCATTACCCGGATCTGAGCTGGTAAAAATTGACCCGGGCAGATTTTTGTTATTAAAATTATACCATAGTTTGGCTGCAAGAACCGAACTCCTGCTTTTAAAAGATATCTCCTGCAATAAACCCCTGGATCTGTAGTCGGCCCCCTCCCTTCTAAGCTCAAGGGGTTCAGCGTAATTAACATTATCTGTATAGAGATAATTATTCCTGGCTCCTCCGGCGTATGCCCGTAAGCTGTAAACAAAAGCCGGAGACCTCAGGCTCAGCGAGATTCCTTCGTTAAACGAGCCATAACTTCCGAGCCCGGAATAAAATGAAACATTTGAATCTGATCCCCACCCGGGGTCGGATGACAAATTAATTGTTCCTCCGCTGCCCCTGTTACCAAAAATATCAGGGTTACCCCCATAATAAAGAGATATATTATCTATAAACATCAGCGGAACGAGCGACAGGTCGCTCTGACCCAGCATTGGGTTATCGATACGTAAGCCTTCCCATAAAACTGTTGTATGCCCGGGGCCCATTCCTCTGAAAGAAACAGATTTCAATCCGCCCGCCCCGTAATCTTTTATATAAAGTGAAGTGTTGGCTGCAAGGAAATCTGTAATGCTGATTCCGGGCACACTTCGTATTTCAGCATCAGTAAATTCGGTTTTTCGGAATCCTGAACTTCCATCGGGAAGATCTGAGCGAATAAGCACCTCGTTGATAGTAATCGTATCGTCGGTCAGGTGATGCTGAGCGCTAAGATTCACAGTAAGACCAGTGCAAAACAATATTATAAGCTGCCATTTCATCACTGCCGATTTAGTATTACCGCTATGGCAGAATTGGTCTTATCAGAGGGTACCAGGTAGTAAAGACCGGAAGGTAAATCCTGCATATCAATGGTAAGCCCGCTAGTTCTCAAATCAAATTGCCTGATTAACCTGCCATCAGGAGCAATTAGCTTAAGATTCTCCATCCCGGGTATTATAGCTTCAATCTGTACCAAACCGGCAGAGGGGTTTGGATAAACTTTGAGTTGAGCCGCTTCTCTGGTATTTACTACTGAAACTCCGCTGCCAAGAACTGCAACAGCGTCGAGATCAAAACCGGAAGTCGCAAAGGGAGTTGGCCAGGGATCATTAATTATCCTGCCATCAGAGGATCTTACAGGAAATGGATGATCGATCCTTCCGATTACATCTGTGAGCCTTATATAATTTATATTCATTATATCAATCCCGCTGGAGTCTTTAAGCTCCTCAAGATCGAATCCGGTGCCATAAAAAGACCTGAACTTACCGGCAAGGTTTTTAATATTACCTGTATCAATAGTACCAAAAGTGCCAAGCTGCGAAAGGGTATCTGTTAATGACACTGAATAGAACTTAACCCACCTGGAGCTATCGGTAGATACTTCAACCTGTGCGAGTTCCAGGAATTTTCCATCAAATGAGTTTTCAAAAACCGCAAAATCTGGTCCGGCGGTATTCATCAGCGGAAGAGGGAAGCCGACAACAGCTATTCCACTATCGCCCAGGCTGATTGTCCTGTTGTCTGCATGTCCGAGGGCAAGGGAGGAGTCGCTTATATCAACCCTTCCTGATTCCCTGGCGGAGATATCCATAAATCCGGGCAGCACCCTTATTGTATTTGCCCATGAAATAATTATTGAACTATCGGCATGTATAGCACTGTTAACAGCTTTTAGCTGTAATGACCCCTGACCTGCAGCGGCTGAAGCTGCCAAAGCGATAAGAACACAAATAAACAGTCTCATACAGTTCTACTCAAGAGGTAAGAGTTGACCTTCTATATTATCGAGGCAAACATAAGTAGGCGTATTTATGCCATAGAGTCCTACATCACTGGATGCCACGGTAAAGACCAGTTTACTAATAAAACCCATCCATTCCAGGCTAAGGTCATTCCAGACATTTGAAATATAATCCATTTGCGGGTCAGCAAAGCGAAAATCGGCCAGGTATATCTCCAGGCTCCCGGCTGGCTGTCCGCTTTCATCAATCCCGGTAAGGGTAAGTGTATACCAGTCCTGGTCTGTTCCATCCTCACCTCCGAATTTCTTTGCAAAGTCATTACCTGATTCCATTACCCGGTAGGCATAAGTGGAGTTCGACACCGAGATATTTGTGACCTTTTCGGGTCTCAGGAAAACAAGGGTGTCGTTGGTCCACGAAAAGAATACCCCGTACTTTGATGATTGTTCTGCACCACTTCCTGCAATTGAAGAATATTGATTTGAATACTCTGCTGTATTAATATCAGTATGGTTCGAATATGCAAATCCTGTCCACGAATCGTACTGGGTGTCATAAATATTGGGAAAAAAGACATTTCCCGACACGAAACCTTCCTCTCCTGCTGATCCATTCCAGATACCATCGCCATTTACGGCAAGATCTTCAAAATCCACAAGGTCTGTTGTGATTTTATTTTTTTCACATGATGAAAGTAATACAGTCAGCACCACTGTTAAAAAAAGAAACTTCTTTTTCATTTTGATTAGGTTTTTGTTTTACACTACTTTTTATTCAAGCAGGAAACAAAAGTGATGTCGCATAACCATCGCTTTTATCCCGAAAGCTTAGGATTTCTCCTTAACAGGCAGGTCTTCTGAATTATCCCGATCTTTACGCCTTCCCAACCTTTTTGGCCAGTGGCTGCAGGTAAAAGATCTCTATTGCCGTCCTGTTTACTGATAAACAGGAACCAGGCAATGGGCATCACAGCAGCGGGTACTGTTGCGGATTCAAACCGCATTCCCTTTTAATGATACATTAGAAAATTGTATCATTACCTGATATATGCAAAAGTATGCAAATATCAGATATGTAAAAAAAATACGTGATTATTTTATCAATAAATGTTAAACAAAACAGGCAGGTCTGCTGACACTACAGGTTCCGGGTAAGGTAAAATACCTGGTTACCGT
Organism: Marinilabiliaceae bacterium; assembly: GCA_036350795.1. Classification (GTDB taxonomy): domain Bacteria; phylum Bacteroidota; class Bacteroidia; order Bacteroidales; family VadinHA17; genus JAUVKT01. The sequence continues at coordinate 43,205 of JAZBNV010000028.1, read as the reverse complement.
AGCCAATTTTATATCCTGACGATCTGTATACTACCGATTTATCATTCAGAACAAAGAGCACAATCGGAAGAAGTGAGGCGTCGGTATTTATATCCGGAAAAGTCTTTTTGAGCAAAGTATATTTCGGATCGCTGAAAAAGAGACTGTTTTCAGGCAGGTTCTTATATAAACCTGTACTGAAAGAAGGTGTAAGAACTGAAGGTTCGGTAAGAAATACAAAATTACCGCCCCAGCTGTCAAATTCAGTTTTTAACAACTGAATCTCATTTAAAAGGTGTTTACTGGGCTCTTTCCCCGGGTCAATCCAGGCAAATACTGCCTGCCCCTTAAGCAGGTCTTCAGTATTAATATAGTCACCGCTTAAGGATAATAGTGAATCAGACTGCAGAACTGCCAGCTCATTCAAATCGCTTAATATATGTATTGGTTCAATCCTGAGACTGGTACTTTCGTTTTCAATAAGTTCGAAGAAAGAAACAGAGGCAAGCATCCTGCTGTCATCGGGCCGTGTACAGGTTGTGAGCATATATAAGCCCGGACTTAATAACAGGGGCTCAGTAAAATCTGTCAGCTTCCTGTAATAATCATATTCAAGGGTTTTATATTCACCTTCATTTAGCTTTGCCAGGGTGAAAGAGCTGTAATAAGCAGGTTCGGGTCCTGTTCCATCCCATTCAAAGCTAATACTGGCTGAACGCGGTTCTATAACACCCCGGTCGCTGAAATAAGGATCGATCCACTTTCCTTCAGCCATATATTGAGGCAGACCGGTGCCCGGCTCAAGTCGTGCGGGTATTCCACATGCCCTGCAGCAGGCAACAAATAAAATATCTCGTGAAGGAGTATCTGTCACTCCAAGTTCAAGTACACCCCGTGGTGTAATGGGCACACCATAGTAATTCCTTTCATCTTCCGGTTGAAGGTTTTCGTTCATCCATTCTGACAATATTTCCGGCGATTTTCTGAATGCTTCTATCGTTTGCTTATCCTGCTGGTTCTGAATATATGATCTCCAGGGTTTAATTATTTCATTTGCAATCCTGGGGTTAAGAATATATTTTACGAATATTTCTTCAGAATACTCATTATTGTAGTATTTCCTGGCATTCACAATATGGTCGAAGAGCGTTTCCGCGCTGGAATCCCTGAGATCTTTTTCAGCAATAACCTGCAGCAGGGCAAGAGCATCCTTCTTATGCCCCTGATCGAGCATTTTAAGAAGATCGAAAATTTCACTGTAGTTTCCCATTGATGTTTTTACCAGGGGAAGAAAATCATCAATACTGCAATCTTCGGCCTTTAAAAATGCTGAAATTTCAGCATCCCCGGGCCACGAAGAAATATAAGAATGTCTTATACTGTCTTCATATTTTAGCCGCATGGTATTAATATCCCTCAATTCATCTGCAAGAACTGCATCTGACCTGGTGCCCGGTGGTACAGATAATTCGTAGGTAAAAACCTTATCTGTTGCCAACTGGTCTTTATCAAGTACTATTACCGGTTTATTATCATTGATATCGATTTCAGCAAAGGCAGAATTACCATTCGATGATACCCATACGAATATATCTCCATTTCCGGTGGTAAATTTACATTTTCCGTCCTGCCCGCTTATAATTGTGGCAAGCGGGTAAAACTCAGCATAGTTCATTTGCCCGAATACAACTTCAGCCCCGGCAAGGCTGTTGCTATCTGCACTTATAACCCTGAGCTCTATGGTTCTTGTTGGGGCATAATTATGAAGGCAGTTTATTTCTGAGTATTCTGGCAATGATTTCACCACACTTTCAGACCCAAAATACCTTCCAAAGGTTTTTGTATGAACCAGCATTGCGCGGCTGGCCGGTCCGGTAAACCATCCCCTGTTAAGCATGGGTTCGGGTTCGCATGCTCCCAGGTATTTCCATATACCATCAAGCCATACTTCGACCCAGGCATGATTATCATCGCTATGAGCCCATCTTGGCACATAAACCTGGCGTGCAGGAATACCTGCCGTTCTGAGTGCAGCGACAGTAAAGGTTGATTCTTCTCCGCACCGGCCCCGTGCAGAAAGAATTGTGCTTTCGGGACCAGAGGTTCTTATATCGGCCGACTGGTATGATACTTTTTCATGGCACCAGTGGTTTATTTCGAGGGCTGCATCTTCAATATTATCAATATCCCTGAGTCTTTCCCTGATTTCTGCATAATAGTTTATCCTGAAATGGTCGAGATTCTCATTATTTACTCTAAGTGGCAGAACAAAGTGCAGAAAGATATCTTCGGGAATGGTTCTGCACCATTCATAATCATTATATGCATCAAAGGTTTTCTTAACATTGGCAAGGAAAAATTCACCATCATAATCAGCAAGATCACTTAAGGGCATCGAAGCATAATAGAATTCCATGGCTCTTTTAATATCCTCCTCCAGGCTATCGTTCAATACAGAAAAGAGCTGATTACTTCTTTTCCCGGCAAGAATTTTCGTATTATTGAATTCCCCGGTAATATATTCAGAATAATCACTTCTTGAGAAGACTTTATCCCTTTTGCACGACCCGGTAATAATGGCACAAACCAGGACTAAAAGAATATTGGCTTTAAACAGGTTCATCTTTCTGTTATTTATAATTGCCCGCATGATCTCCCTACTATCAAATCGGGTGCAAGGCTTACTGTTCTTTTATATTTGCTCTTTCCACTGTTCTTTATTTCTGTCCACAGTATCGAGACGGTTTTTGATGCCATGGAAGCTATATCCCTTTTCAGTCGTGTTACCGATGTTTCCATCAGGTCAAAACCTATTCCATTCTCCATCGATACCAGGGCCACATCGCCGGGAATACGGAGCTTCAATTTCCTCACAGCTTCAATCATGGGATAAACCAGCATTGATTCAACAACAATCAGAAGCCGTACGGCATCAGGCGGAGTAAAATAAGACTTAACACTATCTATATCAACATTTTGAGTAATATCAAGATCAATCTTGTAGCTATTAATACTTAAGTCCTCACTTTCCTGCTCCATGGTTTCCCTGATACATCTGACTTTATTATGTGAATAGGCAGAATCATCTGAATGCAGGATAGCCACAGACCTGTAGTTAAACTTATTCAGATGTGCTGCCAGTTTCCTGGCTCCTGCCTGGCAATCGCTCATTACGATATTGAGGCGAAGGTTTACATCAGATCTTTCAAGAACAACAAAGGGATAGTCCGAGGCTTTAAGGGCACGTATAATATTATCATCTGCCGCGTCTCCTGCGAGAATTACACCGGCATACATTCTTCGCATATTAGATACAATTCTCCTGAACCTGTTATCATTCTTATCCCAGGTGATAATAGAGAATCCATATCCTATACTTGAAAATGCCTTGCGTAAATGATCAGATATTTCGACTATAAACTGGTCTTTCAGGTCAGAAACAACCATGCCAATAATACCGGGTCCAATGTCATAAATATCCTTTACCGGATCTATGCGCTCATTTTCGTAAAAACCCATCTTCTGGGCAAGTGCTATAACCCTCTCCTGGGTTTCCTTCTTTATTCCGTGCTTGTCAGCTTTATTATTCAGTACCAGCGAAACAAGGGTGCTTGACAGGCCCAGCCTGGCTGCAATGTCTTTTATTTTTACCTTCCTTGCCATAACAATTACAATTTAAGCAGCGTGGTATAAACCAGGCATAATTAATTATTAATTAAATATGTATCCACAACCGGCAGATTGTGTTATTCCCTGACGGGAAATCTATTATTTCCGAGGTTTATGACCTCGTTTTTTCGCTGCTTCTTCCAGTCTCTTTTGGAAGTTTGATTTTGAAGGAGCTTTCTTTTTATTTGCTTCAAGCTTCTTTAGTACTGCTTCTTCATCCACGAATCTCTTCGCAATCAGGTTCTGTCCAAAAGTAAAAATATTTGCAAGAAAGTAATAATATGTCAATCCTGAAGAAAAGTTGTTAAGTATCACCATAAACATAACCGGCATAAGATACATCATCATTTTCATGCCGGGCACCTGTTCAGAACCGGTTTGCTGGGGGCTGTTTATGCGCATGGTTATTATTGTCGATACTGTCATCAGCAGTGTAAAAAGGCTGATGTGATCGCCATACATTGGAATTGTAAAGGGTAAATCAAATATTGAGTCATAAGTCGAAAGGTCTTTAGCCCACAGGAAGCTTTCCTGGCGAAGTTCAATTGAAGCCGGAAAGAACCTGAACATGGCAAAGAGGATTGGCATCTGAAGAATCATTGGAAGGCAACCTCCAAGTGGGCTTACCCCGGCCTTCTTGTAAAGGTCCATAGTGGCCTGCTGCTTCTTCATGGCATCCTCCTGCTTGGGAAACTTCTTGCCTATTTCATCTACCAGTGGTTTCAGGACTTTCATTTTTGCCTGCGACTGATATGATTTGTAGGTAAGAGGGAACAGGACTATTTTTATTATTAAGGTAAGAATAAGAATAATAAGCCCGAAATTGCTGATATACCTGTTAAGCCAGTTAAAGATGTTAACTATTACATACTGGTTTATCCACCTTATTATATTCTTACCCAGCATCACCAGTTCCTGCAGCTCATAGCCGTATGATTTCAATGTTGTGAAATGATTCGGGCCAATATACATCTTCATCTTATATGATGTATTTGCAGCGGGATTGTATGGGAGGCCCAGTTCAGCCGTGAAGAGCCTGTGATATATACTTTCGTCAGGTAACTTCTCTGTTTTTACTGTGCCATTACTGAAGTATTCTTCGTTAATTAGCACAGACGAGAAAAACTGGTCCTTAAAAGCCACCCACTCCATCCTGGTGGTAATATCATTCTCTTCAACATCCTTCTGCGACCTGTCCCTGAATCCTTCAACAGCATCCTGGTATAGCTTATACTTCAGGTTGGTATACATATTCTCATTCTGCCTGCCTTTTTCCTGCTGCCTGATATAGGCCTGCCAGTCGAAAGACAGGGAATTGAGATTTGAAGCTATTGTCTGGTTCATCCCAACAAATGAAACATTGAAACCGAGCATATATGAATCGGGCTCGAGTGTATACCTGTATTCAATATAACTGTCTGCACCGGAGTTCAGTCTCATTACCACCACACCAGCATCTTCACCTGCATCAACAAGTTCAGGTGTATTAACAGGTTCAAAATATAGTCTGTCTGTTTGAATCGGCTTATTGTCAGATGTAAAAAACTTGAAACCAAACATGGTGGAATCACCATCAAACATTACGAGGGGTTTACCGTCATGAGTCTTGAACTCGAGCAGTTCGGCCCTGTAAGGCCTGCCTCCCCTGTTTGATATCTTTATGTCTATTTTATTATTTCTGAGTGTAATAAAGCTTAGTTCACCAGACCCTGATTCAGCAAAATCACCCAGGTAATCAGCAGAAATATTTTCTGCGGGTTTCTGAAGCTGTTCAGGATTTACGCCAGGATCATTTTTTGCAGCAGCAGTATCAGATTCAGTGTTTAACTCAGGAGCAAGCCTGTCCCTTATTTGCCTGACTTTTTCAATAGTGGCCGGCTCTCCCCTTTTATACTGCAGTGCCTTCTGGTACTCTATAAGTGCTTTATCATAATCCCCGGCTTCGTACAATGAATCCGCAACAGATACAAGAGAATCGAAGGCCTTATTATTCTTCTGAGAGTTATATAAACTAAAGCCTATAAAGATCGCGAAGATCAGTACCAGGCCCGTAATAGTATTTCTGTCCATTATTATCCTTTAACAATTAAAAAATCTCTATTTCCAGCAACAGGCTTTTACAAATTCCTTAAAAAGTGGATGCGGGTTTACAACAGTGCTGCTATATTCGGGATGGAACTGTACTCCTACAAACCAGCGGTGCCCTGGTATCTCAACGATCTCCACCAGGTTTGCTTCCGGGTTAATTCCTGTAGGAAGCATCCCTGCCTCAATATATTGATCAAGGTACTCATTATTAAACTCATACCTATGCCTGTGCCTTTCTATTATTTCATTCTTTTCGTATGCTTTATATACTATTGATTCTTTCTTCAAAACACATTTATAACCACCCAGCCTCATTGTTCCTCCCTTATTCACAATTTTCTTTTGCTCTTCCATAAGGTCTATTACAGGATAAGCTGTATTCTCATTCATCTCTGATGAATCTGCCCCGGCAAATCCCAGAACATTTCTTGCAAACTCAATTACTGCGCACTGCATCCCCAGGCAAATCCCGAAAAAAGGAATATTGTTCTCGCGTGCATACGTTACCGCCAGTATTTTTCCTTCAATGCCCCTGGAGCCAAAGCCCGGAGCCACCAGTATACCATCGAGGTGTTCAAGCTGACTTTTTGCATTTTCGCTGATTATTTCTTCAGAATGAATTAGCTGAAGATTAACCCTGCATTCATTTGCGGCACCTGCATGAATAAATGATTCTGTTATTGATTTATATGCATCGGGTAATTCAACATATTTACCAACCAGGCCTATGGTAACACTCTTTTTTGGTTCTGCATTTCGCTTAAGAAATTCTCTCCATTTATACATTTCCGGTTCGGCCTTGTGAGAAAGATGAAGCTTGTTCAGGACTGTCTGGTCAAGCTTTTCCTCATACATCTTTACCGGAACCTCGTATATGGTATTAACATCAACTGACTGTACAACAGCCTGTTTGTCGACATTACAAAAGAGAGCCACTTTCTCTTTTACCTCCTGGGAAAGTTCCATTTCTGTTCTAAGTACAAGCACATCCGGCTGAACACCTGCCTCAAGAAGGGCCTTCACCGAATGTTGTGTTGGTTTGGTTTTGTGCTCTCCTGAGGCCGAAAGGAAAGGAACCAGGGTTAAATGAATTACAAGGCAATTTTCAGAGCCCAGGTCCCATTTCAGCTGTCGTACCGCTTCAATATAGGGAAGTGATTCAATATCACCCACAGTACCGCCTATCTCTGTGATAACAATCTCAAACTCATGTTTTCTGGCAACAGCCTTTATTGAGGCTTTAATCTCATCTGTTATATGTGGAATTACCTGTACTGTTTTGCCAAGGTAGTCGCCCCTCCTCTCCTTTTCAATTACCGACTTATAAATGCGTCCAGTTGTAACATTATTATCCTGGCTGGTTGGTATATTAAGGAAGCGCTCGTAATGGCCAAGGTCGAGGTCGGTCTCAGCACCATCAATTGTCACATAACATTCACCATGCTCATAGGGGTTTAATGTACCCGGATCAACATTGATATAGGGGTCAAGTTTTTGAATAGTTACTTTGTATCCTCTTGCCTGCAGCAATTTGGCAAGAGATGATGAAATTATGCCCTTACCCAGTGATGAGGTTACTCCCCCGGTTACAAAAATGTATTTTACCTCTGCCAAAACAAAAGCTTTATTTAGTTAATTAAATCTGAAAATTCTTATTCATCCAGACCGGATTGATCTATCATCCTGACTTTTTCCTCCAGCATCTCTATCGTCTTCCTGGCATTCTCAATTTTGTCTTTTACCTCCTTAATCATTGAGTCAGCATTACTTGATTTGGAAAAGAAACCTATATTGTTTTCCCAAGTAACAATATCACTTTCCAGTTGCTTTATTCTTAGAATAAACCTGTCACGCTCGGTTCGTAATTTACGAGAAGCTTTTGGATTTTCCTTAAGGTTTTCAAGTTTATTCTGGAATTTTATAATTGCCTTTTGATCCTCGTCTATTTTAAGTTTATCGAACTGTTTATTAAGTGCTACCCTGTATTTATTTGAAATCTCATCCTTTTTCCTGAAAGGAACATATCCAATTGAATTCCACTCTTCCTGTATTTTCTTGAGTTCTTCAAAGGCTTCATCAAGCTTAACTCCGGGCTCAAAATCTTCAAGTCTTTGAATTAGCTTTTCTTTGGCTTCAAGGTTCTCGTCGAACGAAGAATCAACTTCTGAAAAGAATTCAGATTTTTTATTAAAAAAGGTGTCGCATGCCTTTCTGAACCTCTTCCATATTTTATCAGAATACTTACGCGGAACAGAACCTATCTCCTTCCACTCTTTCTGTAATTTAATATATTCCTCGGTGGTAGCTTTCCAGTTTGTGCTATCCTGCATTTCTTCCGCCTTCTCACAAAGAGCAGTTTTAAGTTCAAGGTTCCTTACCTGTGTTTCTTTATTTGCAGCATAGTAGTTTCTCTTCTCCTGGAAGAACTTATCGCAGGCTGCCCTGAAACGATTATATATTGCTGTATTGTATTTCTTTGGAGCAAAGCCAATCTTCCGCCAGTTTTTCTGAATAAGTATCACCTGCTTTGCCTTATCTTCCCATTCTTTGAAGCTCTTTAATTCCTCCTGCAGAATTGATTCAACTTTTTCGCATAACTCAGTTTTTGCATCAAGATTAGCTTTCTGCTCATCTTTCTGCTTTTCAAAATATTCGTGGTGTCGCTTATTTATTGCCGAGGTGGCCTCCTTGAATCGTTCCCACAACTCATTCCTGTATTCCCTGGGCACCGGTCCAATCTCTCTCCAGCGCAGGTGGAAATCCTGCAGTATTCTGAAAGATGATATCGGGTTAGGATCCTTTATTAATTCTTCTGCCTTAACACACAGTGCTTCCTTAAGCTCCTGGTTCTTTTTAAAATCGAGATCCCTTAATTCCTTATTTATCTTAATATAGTCGTAAAATATTTCAACATTGTGGTTATAAGTTTCCCAGAGGTTTTTAAGCGAACTTTGAGGAACCGCACCCAGGGAGTACCACTCATTTTGCAGCTCCCTGAATTCCTGGAATGTTTTATTTATTGACTCTTCCCTGTTAACCAGGTCTTTTATCTGTTCAATTATTTCATATTTCCTCCGGAGATTCTCCTGCTTTTCCATTTCAAATTGCCGGCCGTGCTCCGCCTTTTTTGACCTGAACTTTGAAAGGAGTCGTTTCATTATGCTTTCAAGTTCATCTACAGGAGGCTTAAAGTCTTCCTCACTGCCGCCCTCAGCCAAAAACCTGGACTTCAGTTCATCTACTTCGAACTTATATTTTTTATAGAACAGTATCTTAATCTTATCTACATCATCCCGGATCTCTACCGGGGGTCTGTTCTCTATCAGGATTTCAAGTGTCTCAACAAGTTCAGAACGTGAGCGCGCTGAATAGTCGACCTCTGGCAAATCTTCCAGTTTGTCTTCCTTTTCCTCAGCAGCCTTAAGGTCCTTAACAGAACTGGATTCCTTTTCTGCTTCCTCATCCTCCTCCTCAGAAGCTGAGGCATCACTATCCTCAGTCGTGTTTTCCACATCGGCAGCTTCCTTTCCTGCTTCCTCATCCTCCTCAGAAACTGAGGCATCATCACTCACAGGGATGCTTTCAGTATCGCTCCCTGCATTATCTTTAGCAGCCTTAACTTTATCAGCAGCGTCCGAATCAGGCCCGGGAGCCGGCTCCCGGGTACTTATTTTGTTTTCTTCAGATTCTTTCCCGTTTTCTCCGGAATTGAGTTGTTCGTTAAGAACAGAGTCGTCTGGATTTTTGATAGTCATAATCAATCCGTTTAGTTCAGCTTCAGCCAGATCTACCTTGAAAAGTATCCCTGGAATTATTCAAGCTACGAAAATATTGAAAATAATGAGAAAACTCAAAGATTATCGGAATTAATCAAACAGCCATTTACAGGTAGTTTTGAAATAATCTTTGGATGAAAGAGACATAATAAAAATATAGTTGCTAATTTCATGAATTAATTCATATTAATCCCGGACTGGTTATATAAGGGTCGTGAACAAAATAATACAGAGGCTTAAAGCAGTTGGTCCGGCAGCCCTGGTAGCTGCTGCATTTATCGGACCAGGAACAGTAACAACCTGCACTATTGCAGGCGCTGGTTTCGGTTACAGCCTGCTGTGGGCCTTAGTGTTTTCAATACTTGCAACACTGGTTCTGCAGGAAATGTCTGCGAGGCTTGGTTTAATAGGCCAGGTAGGTCTCGGAGAGGCTATGCGCAATGAATTTAAGCATGCTGCAGGGAGGATTCTTTCTATAGTTATAGTAATAGTTGCGATAGCTATAGGCAATGCAGCTTATGAAACGGGTAACATTGTAGGCGGAGCAATGGGCCTGGAAGAAATAAGCGGTATTGGCTCAATAAAAATAGGAAATTTTTCATTTTTGTTCTGGGGTCCTGTTATAGGCCTTATTGCGTTCTGCCTGCTGATATCTGCCAGTTACCGGGTAATTGAGAAGGGACTGATTGTACTTGTTATTCTAATGAGCATAACCTTTATCTCCACAGCCATTATCGTTAAACCCGATCCGCTGAATATAGCAAAAGGCCTGCTCCCGTCGCTGCCTGAAGGTTCTGTACTGACAATTATGGGATTGATAGGTACTACTGTTGTACCCTATAATCTCTTCCTTCATGCATCAGCAGTGAAGCAAAGATGGAAGGATCCGGGTAAGCTCAGCCTGGTAAGGAGCGACAGCATTATTTCAATAGGAGCCGGTGGCCTGATATCAATAGCTATTGTAATAACATCAGCAGCAGCCTTTTTCGGAACTTCAGGCATTGTAAGCAACGCAGCTGATATTGCACAGCAGCTTACTCCCCTGCTTGGCAGGACATCGGGAATATTCCTGTCGCTGGGCTTATTGTCTGCAGGGGTTTCAAGTGCCATTACCGCGCCCCTGGCAGCAGCTTATGCAAGCTCTGAGATACTAGGATGGAAGGCGGATATGAAGTCTCCAAAGTTCAGAGCTGTCTGGATATCAGTATTACTTACCGGGATTATTTTTTCGGCTATTGGCCTGAAGCCTGTGAAAGCTATATTCGTTGCGCAAATTACCAATGGGATACTTTTGCCCTTTATAGCTTTCTTCCTTCTCAGGGTAATGAACAATAAAAGCCTGCTGAAATCCAACAGTAACGGGCCAATTGCAAATATCCTCGGAGTGCTTGTACTGCTGGTGGCAACTGCACTGGGAATAAAAAGTATTATAAGTGTTCTGGGAATGATTTAAATTCAGGTACAATATGAAACAAATTGATCTTAATGCGGATGTTGGTGAGGGATTTATGATGGATAAGGACCTGATGAAGCATATCAGCTCTGCCAATATTGCATGTGGCTTGCACGCCGGATCACCTGCTCTGATGTATAAAACCGTTAAGCTGGCCCTTAAGGCCGGTGTATCAATTGGAGCCCACCCGGGCTTTCCTGACAGGGAAGGATTCGGGAGGAAGCCAATAAAAATGTCGCCTGCTGAGCTGCAAATTATTACAGCTTACCAGTTAGGATCACTATCCGGAATTGTATCATTATCAGGAGCTGTACTTAAGCATGTTAAAGCACATGGAGCCCTGTATAATATGGCAGCGAAAGATATCACTACCGCCAGGGCAATTATTACTGCCATAAAAAAGACCTGCCCGGGAGCAAAGGTATTCGGACCATGGAAGAGTGAACTGGAAAAGGCATGCAGGGAAAGTGGTCTGGACTTTGTATCGGAGGTATTTGCCGACAGGGCCTATAATAATGATGGCTCACTGGTTGACAGGAATATTGAGGGAGCTGTAATACATGATGTTAATGAGTGTATCGGGAGGGTGATAACAATGCTGGAAGAAGGGAAGGTTAAAAGCATAAAAGGTGATTATATAGATATTGTGGCAGAAACAATATGCTTACACGGGGATAACCGTGAAGCCCTTGTTTTTGCAGAGAATCTCAGAAAAGAAATTAATTCACGGGCTTATATTATAAGAGCCAGATAAATTAGTGCCTGTATGGAATTTATACCTTCCGGCGAATCAGCTGTCTTTTGTAGCTTTGGTAACAGTATAGATGAAACAATATCCGAAAGCATTATTGACTTACACCTTGCCTTACGTGCATCAGGTATAAAGGGATATATTGAATCAGTCCCCTCATATACCGGGTTGATGGTCTATTTTAACAATGCCAGTACCACTCTGGCGGAAATAAGAGGAAAAATCTCAGGGCATCTGCATAAACTGCAGGAAAACCTGCATAGGAATGAAAAAACTGTTATTTATGTTCCAGTATCTTATGGAGGAGCGTATGGTCCTGATCTTGAGTATATTGCAAAAGAGAAAGGACTGCCGGAAGAAGAATTTATCAGGATACACTCCGAAAAGCCCTATAGAATTTATATGCTTGGCTTTACGCCCGGGTTCCCCTACCTTGGAGGCATGGATAAGAGGATAGCCTTTCCCAGGAAGGAAACTCCGGTTCTTAAGATTAAGGCTGGAAGTGTAGGAATTGCCGGCGATCAAACAGGTATATATCCACTGGAATCGCCAGGCGGATGGCAGATAATTGGTAAAACTCCCCTGAGTTTATTTGACTTCTCGCAGAAAGAACCATTTCTGTTCAGAGCCGGTTCTTATATTAAATTCGAAGCTGTCAGTCTTGATGAATATTTTAATATTGCCGAAGACCTGAGATCCGGCCATTATTCTGTAAGGAAGGAAATCCTGGAATGAAAGGAATAATAATTACAGATAAGGGTTTTGGTGCTTCAATCCAGGATAAAGGAAGGTTTGGATACAGGGAGTATGGCTTACCTTCAGCAGGTGCCATGGACGAATATTCGTATATTGTTGCTAACTGGCTGGTAAGGAACACCCCGGGTGAAGCTGTAATTGAATCGATATTCCATGGCCTTGAAATTGAATTCCTGTCGACGGCGGTGTTTTCAATAACAGGGGGTAAAGCAGAAGTTATACTGGGAAATAAAAAAATAGAATGCTGGAAAGCTGTAAGAGCATCGAAGGGTGACCGGCTGAGGATTGATAAACTGGCCAGCGGCATGCGAAATTACCTTGCTATCTCCGGTGGTTTCAGGATCGATCCAGTACTTGGCAGCATGTCAACATATATTCCGGCCGGACTTGGAGGCTACAGGGGAAGGATGCTCGAAAAGAACGACATTATTCCACTTTATCCTTCAGTTTTAAACGTGCTGAAAAAGAGATCTGCACCCGCAGGTTCAATCCCCTCTTTCCCTGATAAAATGGTATTAAGAGTTACAGAAGGAGTTAATTTTGATATGTTTCCGGAGAAAATAAGAAATAGTTTGCTGGGCCGGGAGTTTAGCGTATCTCCGCAGTCAAACAGGATGGGTATCCGGCTCGAAGGAAGTGACCCCGGCGCAATTCCGGGAAGGCAGATACTCAGCTATGCAGTTCATCCTGGCACTATACAGGTCCCTCCTGATGGAAAGCCAATAATAATGGGCAGCGATTGCCAGACCATTGGAGGATATCCCCAGTTTGCAAATATTATCCATGCCGATATGTATAAACTGGGGCAGATCAGGGCAGGTACAGAAGTTAAACTTAAACTTACAGGTAAAGAGGAGGCATCTGAAGCAAGAGAAAAATACTACAGGGAGCTGGAGAAGTTCTCAGATAAATCATCCGCTGTTTGCACCGACTGTTTTGAGCAGCGGCCCTAGTTGCCCGAGAGCATACGATTACGCTCAATAAGGTAGCGCAGTGGATATATAATACGTTCAATCAGTTTCATTTTCTCGGTAACCACCTCTGCATTTCCTGACATATTCTGCGAGAATATAAGCTCCTTGCCTGTTCCTGTAACAAGTCCCCTGGGAAATTCTATATCTGCAACATATCTTTCTTCATTTGCAACAAGTGAAATTGTTTCAATCCTGCCCTCCAGAATACCATATTGTATATACGGATATGATTCGAGCTTAACGATAACTTTCTGACCGGGTTCAACCCTGCCCGATCCTCTCATTGGCAGTTGCATGCGACCTACTGTCCGGTTTTCTCCATCGGGTATAACGGTCATTACGATATCACCTTCTTTTACAGACTGGTTTTCTCCCCAGTAATCAGAGAAGGTAACCCTGCCATTTATCGGTGATGCAATAAGGTGCTCCAAAAACCATGAACTAAGTTCTCCCTCCAGTTTAAGTCTTTCTTCTTCCAGCCTGGTCCATTTTTCCCTTACCTCATTTTCCCTGGCAGCTTTAAAATCTTCAAGGTCGCGCAGCCGGGTTTGCTTTTCAATTATTTTTGCATTTATTTCCTGTTGAACCTGTTCAAGGTCAATTTTATCCTGCAGTAATTTCTTTTCAGAGTCTTCAATTTCCTGGGGTGAGATCAAAGAATCATTTATAAACACAAGCATTCTGCTATGTTCTGTTTCCGCAAGTGAAACTCTCTTTTCAAACAGTAGTTTCTTCCTGTTAAGACTTGCTATATATTGATCAATGCTGCTGATCTCGGTATTAAGTGCAGAAATCTTCTTCCCATAATAATCTACTTCAATATGGTTTATATAACTCATATAGGCTGACCTGAAAGCAGAATAGACCATTTGCAGTTCGCCCAGCTCCATATTATCAGGAAAAAGGCTAAGATTCCTTGCCCCTGTATCGCCCGATACATTTATCCCGGTAAGCTTAATAATATTATACAGGCTGGTAACATCTTCGAGGCTTGCAGAGCTTTGAATCAATGCAAGAATATCATTTTCGTGAACCTTCTGTCCTTCGCTTACAAAGAATTCTTCAATACGACCCGAGGTCTGGGCCATAAGTGTGGCAGGCGGGTTTGAAGAGCTTATAGTAAGCTTACCGCTTACAGTATATGGATACTCAATATACCAGGATGCAGCTAAAGCGAATACTATAACAAGAGCAATAATTGTTATTCCCCATCTTACAATTGCCCCCGGGGGCTTACCTATTATAGCCTCTACCGGAGATGAGTCCCTTATTTCGTGTTTCCTGTAATTCATTATGTACCCAGCTCCAGCTGGTTCTTTATCAGGTTAAAATATGAGCCTTTGCTCCTTACAAGATCCTCGTGACTTCCCTGTTCTACTATCCGTCCGCCATCGAGAACTACAATATTATCAGCTTCTCTGACAGTACTGAGCCTGTGCGCAACAACAATAACGGTTTTTCCCGAGTAGAAAGAATTCAGATTACCGGTAATAACCTTTTCATTATTTGCGTCGAGTGAATTGGTTGCTTCATCGAAAAACAGGTATTCCGGATCCTTATAAACAGCACGTGCAATCAGTATTCTTTGCTTCTGTCCCTGGCTGAGTCCCTTGCCATCGTTCCCTATCCTTGTATTGTAGCTTAGCGGGAGGGATTCAAGAAATCCCCTGATATTTGCAATATCAACCGCTCTCAGGAAACGGTCCTGGTCGATAATATCAATTCCGGGTGCTATATTATAAGCAATTGTGTCAGGAAAGATAAAGCCATCCTGCATTACAACACCACATTTACTCCTCCATAGTTTAACGCTCAGGTTTGGAAGCAGGGTATCTCCGATCACTATTTCACCCTCTACAGGCTTGTAAAATCCCATTATCAGTTTAAGCAGGGTAGTTTTTCCGCTACCACTTGGACCAACAATGGCAGTGACCTTATTATTAGGGATAACAAGGTCAATATTTTTAAGTACAAAGGGCGATCTTGGTCCTTCGTACTGGAATGAAAGATTATTAATATAAATATCCCTGGCCGCGGGCAGGTTCTGCACTTTCATATCGGATGCGCTCTCCTCCTCCTCTTTAGCATGTACTTCAGCAAGCCGGTCGAGACTTATCCTGGCATCCTGTGCAGTTCGTATAAAGTTTGTTATCTGACTTACCGGGGTATTCAGCTGGCCGATAATAAACTGGATAGCAAGCATGGCACCCAGTGTAATGTCGCCCGAAATTACAGCAGTGGCCGATAAAATCGTAATCAAAATATTACTTACCTCATTTATCAGCCTCCCTCCTGCCTGCTGGTACTGCAACAAACTCAAAGCCTTTACTTTGGTTTTAAACAGCTTTGCCTGGAGATTCTCCCAGTCCCACCTTTTACTCCTTTCGCTCTGGGTAAGCTTAACCTCCTGCATCCCGTTTATTATTTCGATAAGCTTACTGTTGTTCTCTGACATCTGGGCAAACCTGATGTGGTCGAGGCGCGATCTGGCCTTCATAAATAACAGGACCCAGGCAATATAGAGCCCTGTTCCGGCCACGAAGAGCAACAATATCCTTATATCATAGATAGCTAAAACGATACCAAATATTAAGATATTGATAAAGGAGAACAATACGTTAAGGGTGGTTGTGGTAAAAAAAGTTTCAATCCTGTTATTATCATCTATCCTCTGCAAAAGGTCACCGGTTAGCCTGGTATCGAAGAAAGAGATGGGAAGCGACATCAGTTTGTACAGGAAACCTGAGATAACAGAGACATTTACCCTGGTTGCAATATGAAGCAGCAACCAGCTTCTGATAAAATCGACAGACATTCTTCCGACCACAAGAGCCAGCTGGGCAAAGAGTATCAGGTAGATAAATTTTATATCCCCTGTGTTTATACCTATATCAATTACAGATTGTGTAAGAAAAGGCAGAAGCAGCTGTATAAAGCTCCCGATTATCAGCCCGATAAGTAACTGGATAAAGAACTTCCTGTAGAGCCTGACATATTTCAGGAGGAACCTGAACCCCTTCTCCTGGCTTCTGACATCTTCAGCTTCATAAAATTTGGGGGAAGGCTGAAGAATCAGTACGAGCCCCTGACGTTGTGAATCAACGGTGGTAGTGCCCCAGTGCTTCTCAAATTCACTTTTAGACACTATCAACTTCCCTGTAGCAGGATCAGCAATATATACCTTCTCTCCCCTGATCCTGTACACCACAACAAAATGATTTTGCCTGTAATGAACTATGCATGGCAAGGGGGTGTCGTTCCTTAACTTCTCAAAGTCTATCCTTACCCCTATAGTTCTGAATCCGGCTGATTCTGCAGCTTCAGAAAGCCCGAGAAATGACACACCTTCCCTCGTAATAAATGAAGTATCCCTGAGATTAGCCAGGGAAAGGTCGCGACCATAATATGCTGCTATCATTTTAAGGCAGCTGGGTCCGCAATCCATAGCATCAGGTTGCTGTACAAAAGGGAAAGACATTCCTGTTATTTTCAATTAAAAAGTAAAGATATCTATTATTTAAATGTAAGCAAACCTGGCTTATGCAAGCCAGCAATTGGCCCTGAGGATGAGTAATATTATTTGGAAATACTATATTTGTCATATAATCTTCAGAAAAAGTGTTCAGGAAGCACTCAGATAAACAGCTGGTTGAGGGTTTAAGAAAGGGGGATGACAAAACACTTAATTACCTCTACCAGAATTATTTCAGTACCGTTAAATCTTATATTACTAAGAATAGTGGAACTGAGGCGGATGCTTTTGATGTATTCCAGGATGCGCTGATGGTGGTATTTAAGAAATTCCAGCACAACGGAGTTGAACTAAGCTGTGATCTCAAGGGATATGTATTTGGTATTGCCCGCAACCTGTGGTCAAACCAGTTAAGGCTTAAGAAAGAGCAAAGCGATTATGATCAGGATATAATGGATGAATCTGAGCTTGAGAAACTTCTTGATACACCCATTGAACAGATAGTCCAGAGGGCTTTCCTTATACTGCCAGCAGAAAGTCAGAAAGTTCTTACCATGCACCTGGAGGGAAAAACTTACGAAGAGATTGCGAGGGAAATGGGCTATAAAAGTGTTGCCTATGCAAGGAGAAAGAAATATCTCTGTAAAGAAGAGCTTATCAAACTTATTAAAGCTGATCCTGACTTTGAAGATTATGAAGGATACAGCTTACGATAAAAAATGCCTCCAATTACCAGGAGAATAATTCCCGATATAATAAAAACCCTGTTCAGCTTAAAGAATATAGCTTCGTCTTCTCCCAGGATTACCAGCGAGCACCAGAAGTAGGGATGTGAATGCATCTGCCCTGCATTTGCAAGGTATTTCTTTCTCGCCTTCCTCAATGACTCACTTTTACTTCTGCCCTGTTTTAAATGTTTATAGAATGTTTTTATAATATCTGTTCCGGATTGATCATCAACTTCCCACAGCGACATAACAACCGTTGGTGCTCCGGCAAACATAAAACTCCTTGCAAGACTTATAACTCCTTCTCCCTTGCTGAGGTAACCCGTCCCTGTATTACAGGATGAAAGCACGACCATCTTTGCATCAAGCTCAAGATCGTATACCTCGTAAGTATTTAAAAGGCCATCCTCCACAGAATCATTAAGAGAAAAAACCATCCTTGAAAACATGGGTTCCATATCGTTCATCAGGGTATGCATTGCAAGGTGAATAACAGCGGGCTTGCTGCATTTTCTTATGAAATTGGCCTCAGTTGCATCCGTGTCAATATAAAGATCCCCTCCAAGCAGCTCACTTATATAAATGGCTTCTTCTTTAGCCCCCTGGATGTCCTTCAGTTCTTCCCTCTCAGTCTGACGCGATATCATTATTGAATCAGAAGATAATCCGCCGCCGTAGCCGGGTGCAAAAACCAGGGCATTATTGTATATACTTTTCCCCTTACCGGGATTTTCGAGCAGTAAGGTAGCCGAATAAGTATATTCTATATCGTAGTCCCTGAATAGAAATGCAAGATTCCTGTAATTCACGGCAGAAATACCTGCAGTATCTGTCACAAGGGCTTCGAAGGGTATATATGCCAGGAGCTCATCACCTGCAATCAGCAATTTATCAGATACAAGGTAAGCTTCAACAGGTTTAATTAATTTACTGTAGAGGTAGTAAGCAGAGCTTACAATCCTTGAAAACTGGTCTCTTACACCGTTTTCAAAAACAGGGTTTACCAGGTCGCTTCTGAATTGCCTGATAATATTATTATAAGAGCTGTCTATCTCCACACTTTCTATATGACTTCCATCCCTGTTTATTACAAATATATAAATGGTCGAGTCTGTGGTATAGTATTCAATAAAGTTCATTTTTCGGCCAATATGTTTCACAATTTCCTGTGGTTGGGCAACCCTGGTATTGTGCTTTAGCCTGTAGTAATCAGGATATTCTCTTTCAAAATGATCCACCAGCCTTTCTCTTTCTGTAAATACATCCAGCCTGCTGCTTTCCAGTTCTGTGAGAACCCCGGTATTTACTCTCTCCCTGCCTTTTTCTGTGAATATCCTTGCATCAAGCTCCTTTATCTTGCTTGATAATACTCTTTCATTGAACAGGAGGCTGTCAGGGATATTAAATTTCATAGCCCTTGATTCCCTGGTTGCAGCCAGCAGGGTTGAGGCCCTTGATTTCTCTGAATAGGAAAAAGCCTTATCCAGGTAAGACCTGTCCAGGGTTTTATTGTAGAGAAGAATAGCAGACCTGATTGCCTTGTCAGAAAAGAAATCAAACCTGCCGGTTAAATTCAGCCTGCTTGCCTCAACATTGAGGTCAAGTTTGGAGGAATCAATAATATTCATTGCAAGATCGAAGTCCCTGAGTGCATCTGAAAGAAGACTCAGTGAATCGGAGTGAAGGTAATAGTCAAGAAATACTTCACCCCGCCCCTGCAGGTAGTATGCCCTGTCTAATGGAGACATTTCATCCTGGCGCTTATCAACCATGTAATATAAATCCAGAGCTGCCTCAAAATCCTTTTCGTATGACTTTACTTCCGCATAGCCCTGGCAAACATATGTAAGTGATTCTATATCATTAACAGACTCTATCCGGCTAAACAAATCTGAATAGATCGCTTCAGCCTTACTGTAATTCTTACGGCTGTCAAAGAGAAAATCAGCATAGTTTTCCCGTTCGCGCAAATTTGAACTGCTGTATGCTCCAAAATTGTTTTCGCTACAGGCGATTGCATCCAGGAACATGGATTCTGCTTCATCCAGTCTGCCGAGTTCGGCCAGGTAAAAGCCGTAATTTGAATAAACAGCAGGCACTGTTGACCCGGCATAATTATATGTTTCAATAAATTCTATTGCATCTCTGTAGGAATCTAGGGCTGCTGTAGTATCATTGAGTAATTTTGCTATAACTGCATTAAAATTATTTATCAAAAGCAGAACCTCAGGGTCGCTCTGGTAATTAAAAAAGCTGGTCCTCGCTTCCATGAGATACGATTTTGCCGTATTGTAATCTCCTTTCTCTTTATATACTCTGCCCAGTGTATAGTAGAGCTTGCATAATTGATTATTTTGGCTCCCTGTTGCAAATATTAAATCAATGCCTCTTCGTGCTGCTGACTCTGCCTGGTCAAGTGCAGGAAATTCGACATAGGCAGAAGAAAGTATAATTAGGGACCTTACCAATCCAGAGGAGTTTTCACCTTCTAGTCTTTCACGGATTATTATAGAATTATGTAATGGTCCTATACTCTCACTAAACCTTTTCTCATTAAAATATGAAAGTCCTATCTGCGATAAAGCCACGAGAAAATTATCACTTATAGTATCCCCCTTCAATCGTTCAATATCCAGCACATCCATATAGAACTTCCTGGATTCTTCGTATTCGCCACTTACGAAATCATAATAACCGCAGTACCTTGCAATATCCGACAATTTGGCCAGTGTAAAAGTGTCGCTGCCCTCCCTGCTAATATTACTATAAGTGGCAGACAAAGTTGAATACATCTGAGCACAATCCGGCGATTGGGGATTGGCAAGAAGAGTTCTGAACCTGTTGATGTACTTTATAAGAGTGTCGGACTGGCTGCTTACATGAACATAGTTATTAACCGAAGAAGAGCCAGCAGAAGAAATGCCAGCCGCCGACAAGGACAAAACTGCCGTCAGGACCAGAATTCTTATATTAGGTATAATCTCTTTCACCCGTCTTGAATTTATGCGAAAATGTGCAAAAAAAATATCAACGCAAATATTTTCTCAAAAGTACTCCAAAAAGACAAAAAAATTCACTTTTTTATTCGCCTGATATTCTGATACATACAGCTATCTGAAAAAATATTTTAAAAAAAGTTGATTTTTTCGTGTCACAAACAGGGGGTTTGTTACATGTATATATGTAACGTAATAAATAACCCGAATCAATAACAAAAAATTTAAAGTGATGAAAAACCTGAATCAAGAAACCAATTTCGAGACTTTCAACAATTTTTTACTTTCTGACGAAGAAATGATTAATGTAAGAGGTGGTGATGGCGACAATAAAGGAACGGTTACACCTCCGGTAACAGTAGATCCTGAGATTTAGGAAAGCTCTTTGAATACGGAGAGCTGGTCTCTTTGACATATTGAACTTATTCTGCTGTTTGCCGCTTTTGCAAGGCAGGTGCAGATAAGAACGAACAAAAATGCTCTTGTGCATATAAGAAATTATGCGCCAGTTGGCATAGATAAATAGGTAATTACTTAAGGCCCTGTGTCTTAATTAAGATATTACAACTACCAGATATGCATGAAATACCTATATAAAAATGGAAAAGATTGAATTTACCAGGTTTATTGAGAGATACCTGGAAGATAAAATGCAGCCATCAGAAAAAAGATGGTTTGAGAAAGAGCTTGAAGGCAATCTCTGGCTGCGTAATGAACTTGAATTACGAAGAAAAGCAGAGATGATTGCATCCAACTTTGATGCAATACAGCTTCGTAAAAAACTTATGAATGCTGAAGCCAGGTACCGTAAGGAAACCAATATAGAACGCGCTGTAAGGAAAGTACCTTCAAACTACGCAGCTGTCTTTCTTGGCTTAATACTTATCAGTGCCTTGTTTTTATTAAGCAGGGGCTCAATAAATATTGATGATTTTACATCTGAAGCTCTTACTGCATATGAAGTTACAAGCAATAGCAGGGCAGTTTCAGGTATAACACCAGCTGAGCTTGTACCGGGCATGGAACTCTACAATAAGGGTTATTATGAAGAAGCTTCCGCCCTCTTTAATGCAATTCCGGATCAGTCTTCATGTACTGTACAGGCCAGGTTTTTAAGTGGCTTATCGGCAATGCAGACTAACGATTATTCAGGCGCAATCAGCTCTTTTGCACAGGTAATAGACAATAAAGACAATATGTTTATGGAGGAAGCCAGTTACTACCTGGCCCTTTGCTATTACAAAGAGGAAGACTACGACCAGGCAATGCTGGCGCTTAAGGGAATACTAAACAGTGAAAGTCGCTTCAGAAAAGATGCGAAGAAGTTATTAAGGAAAATAAAATAGAGGCATTCACAGGCAATATAACGGGAAATGTTTAACACCGACCAGGGACATATAAAGAAATTTGCAGACAGGTTCAGCCAGTCTGGAAATCGTGCAGAAGGAGGTATTTCATGCGATGATAAAAACATTCTCAGTTGCCCCAAAATATTAACAGGTCTTTCACACGAAGTCAGAACATATATGAACTCCATTGTAGCATTCTCATTTCTGCAGAGTAATGAGAACTGCAATCTTATGGAGCGAAAAGAATATTCTGATCATATTTTAAATTCATGCGAGCAACTTATTACGTTATTTGACAATTTTCTTGATTCGGCAATGCTTGATTCTGAATCTCCAAAAACAAATCTTAAAAAGAGCGAACTGGGGATATTTATGCAGAACCTTGCAATTGATCTGAATAATTCCTTATCAAAGCTTGACCGGAACCAGGTTTCACTGGTTCTGGAAGAGATTCCATCAGATTATAAGGTATATCTGG
The DNA here is from genome assembly GCA_036350795.1 of Marinilabiliaceae bacterium. GTDB lineage: Bacteria > Bacteroidota > Bacteroidia > Bacteroidales > VadinHA17 > JAUVKT01. The sequence continues at coordinate 20,736 of JAZBNV010000028.1, read as the reverse complement.
AAGAGGAAAAAGTAATTCGGGTACTTAAAAACCTCTTTCAGAATGCTATTGAACACACATCTTCGGGTTACGTTAAATTAGGTTACAAACGGGATGATAAACGGGTTATTTTTTACGTTATAGATTCAGGTTCCGGATATCATCTCAACAAGCAGCTTCTCTCAGGTGAGGAATTACAGAATTTGCTTGGCAAAAACAACAATACCTTTGCTGCAATTGGATTAATACTGGCTCAAAAGCTAATAAGCAGTATGGGGGGAAATCTTTGGATTGAACCAAACGGGGTTAATGGTTCAGCTATATATTTCTCTGTGCAGGAAAGGAAAATTTTTGAGGATGTAGGGAAAGAAGAATTTACGATTAAATCCAGGATCGCTATTTGATGATTACTCCTACCGAAGCCTATTATACAAGTCTGCTATTGAAATGGGCATTTAAGTCCCGCTTATAACGAGCGGGACTTTCCTTTTAAAGGCAGGCATATATTATTCCACAATATCTACTATCAATATCTCTGTCCGGCGATTTTTTCTTCTTCCCTCTTCAGTATTATTATCAGAAACAGGACGGGATTTGCCAAATCCTTTCGACCGGATCCGGGATTCAGAGACACCTTCAGAAATAAGAAAAGCACCTACGGCGTCAGCCCTCTTCTTCGATAGAATGTTATTATACTCTACAGAGCCCGTAGCATCGGTGTGTCCACCAATCTCTATTATTACTTTCGGGTTAGCCAATAATTTATTCTTCAGACGATGCAGTTCTGCCAGTGAGGCCTCCTTAATCTCCCACGAATCAGTTTCAAAGAGAATATTGTAAAGATTCATAGCCTCGCCCACCTTTACCCTGCTTAGCTCTATCGTTTTTAAGAATGGTTCTGCCGCTGAATGATTACTTTCGAGCCAGAAGTTCTCAGAATAGAAGAGGTAAGCGTCAAGATCTACATTCAGTCCATAATTTTCGCCGGCACTGAGGCAGATCAGAAATTCACCTTTCCCATTTGTACTTGAGCTTAATACCACCTCATTGGTTTTGAGGTTAACTAACTCGTAAGTTGCCTGAAGCCTGCGCCTGGTTTTTGCGTCCAGCACTGTTCCCTTAAAATACGATACCGGGTTTGGCCTTAGCTCTTCCGGTAAATCAAAACTATAAAGATCCCTGCCCGAACCCGGTTTTATTGCAGAAGAAAAATATGCTTTATTGCCTGAAGAGTTAATAATAAGACCTATTTCATCTGTTTGAGTATTAATCGGATAACCCAGATTTCTTATCCCTGTCCAGATGGTATCAGATATTTTGCTTGCCATAAAAATATCGAAGCCTCCCATTGAGGGACGACCATTACTCGAAAAATATAAAGTTTTACCATCAAAGTGAATATAAGGCGACATTTCATCGCCTGCAGTATTAATATCCCTGCCCAGGTTTACAGGCTCTGACCAGCTTCCTGAATCGGTATAATAACTCACCCATAAATCCATTCCACCAAAACCGCCTTTCCTGTTACTCACAAAATAAAGACTCCTGCCATCCGACGAAAGGGATGGTTGTGATTCCCAGCTGGCAGAATTAAGAGGGGCACCAATATTGGAACCCTGCAACCAGCCCTTATCGGTTCTTGAAGAATAATATATATCACATCCACCTAATCCATCAGGCCGGTTACATGCAGTAAAATACATTGATTGCCCGCCGGCTGATAAGGACAGGGCACCTTCATTATCTGCCGTATTTAGTGGTGTCCCGATATTCCTTGCCTTTAACCACACAGAATCGGGCCTCGAACTATAATAGAAATCCTCCTGGTACCTGATACCACTGAGGCTTTTTGCACTCTGGGAGGTTTGTCGGGTAAATATCAGCAGTTTATCATCAACACTTATTGATGGCCAGTATTCATCGTAATCTGTGTTAATGGAATCGCCCAGTGACCGGGGATGGAAGGGAACTGGATTTTTTACTGCTTCCAGTGCAAAATTGCAGTCATCCAGATATTTACCTGCTCTTTGGATAAGCTTATCAGAAACAGGTGATTTATTAAGAAAGGAATTAAAGTATTTTAGTGCCTCGCCATATTCACCATTCAAAAAATATACTTCGGCCAGGCTGAAGATGGCAGGCTTAAAAAACAATGAATCTATTTCAAAAACCTTGAGGTAGGACTTGATTGAGGAGTCGTATTTCTTTTTGTCCTTATAAAGTTCAGCAAGAATAAGATGAGCTTCAAGAAATTCAGGGTCAATCTTAATCGCATCCCTGAGCTTCTGTTCGGCGAGTTCATACTGCACAAAATCATAGGCCCTTTTACCTTCAGTGTAAGATTTCAGAGCCCTGTTTGAAGAGGTATGAAAATCCTGTGCGTTAACAGTCAGCAGGCTGGCCAGGTAAAAAATTACTATAATAAACCACCTCAACATAAGCCTAGGGTATTTTCATATATTTATGACTCTGCAAGGAAATCATCCACCTTGTATTTCGTAAAATATATTCAACAATCGTGCCTGTTATTTCGCTCGATTTACTCCATTCCGGTTGAAGGTACAAATAGCAATCTTTACTTACGAGTTTGCTCATCTTTTCAGCCCACGAGAAATCTTCCTCCTTTTGAATAATAACCTTTAGTTCATGTGCCTGCTTTAGCACTTCCTCCTTTGGGGGAGCATTTATTTTTGGAGAGAGGCAGAGCCAGTCCCATGTACCGCTTAAAGGGTATGCTCCTGATGTTTCGAGAAAGGTTTTTACTCCAATCTTTTTTAAGCTGTCACAAAGCAAATCCAGGTTCCACATCAGTGGTTCTCCGCCTGTTACAACCACTGAATCGGCTCCCGACCCGGCGATTATTGCAATAATCTCTTCTATAGGAACAAGTGGATGAATATCAGGATTCCACGAATATCTCGAATCGCACCAGCTACATCCAACGTCACATCCTCCAATCCTCAGGAAATATGCTGCTTTACCTGTATTATGCCCTTCTCCCTGGAGAGTATAAAAATGCTCAACAAGAGGAAGTTTGTCGCCATTCTTAACCATTATTCAGGTTATTTTTCATTAGTCAGGAGCACTACAGATAGAAGACGGATTATTACATATCCATTATTTCTTCTTACTATCAGTTACACCGTTCTCATCCAGAGCCATTACTTTAACTATCCTGTTAAATATCTCGGTATTATCAAGGAATCCTGTAAATTGGCTTGCGCCCGGTCCAAAGGAGTAAATTGGGACAGCAAGTCCTGTATGACCTCCAACTGAATATTCTGCAACAATAGATTCTTTATTGTTATCACCTTTCACTATAGTCATTCCACCTGTCTCGTGATCAGCGGTAACTATAACCAGGGTATTTCCCAGTCGTCTTGCATAATCCAGTACAACACCAAGTGTTCTGTCCAGGTCAATAGTTTCCTCAATGATATACCTTGTATCGTGCGAATGGGCAGCCCAGTCAATCTGGGATGCTTCAATCATAAGAAAGAATCCGTTTCGGTTCTTGCTCAGGGTCTCTATTGCCTTAAGTGCACCATAGGATAACATATCTCCCCTTCCCTCGGATATTTGTGGCATATGTTCTTCAGAAAGCAGGGCAGCAAGTTTAACACTGTTTACTTCAAGAAGATCTTCGATACTGAGTACAACATTGTACCTGTTCTTGCGCAGGTCTTTAATAAGATCCCTGTTATCGGGCCTTTTGTTAAAATACTTCAATCCACCTCCAATAAATACATCTGGCTGGGTAAGCAGAAAGTCTTCCGCAATTTCATAGTAATTATTCCTGTTAATATTATGAGCTACAAAGCTGGCAGGCGTAGCATGCGTAACAGCGCTTGTGCTTACAACACCTGAGGCTCGCTCATTTTTGTGAAGCAGCTCTGTCAGGTTTTCAGTTACAGTACTGTCAGGCAAAAGACCGATCATTCCGTTTCGGGTTTTCTTGCCCGTTGCCATAGCTGTTCCAGATGCTGCCGAGTCGGTAGCATAATTATCGGCTGAATGGGTTTTAACAAATCCAATATTCCTGGCACTTTCAATATTCAAGGTACCCTGGTATAGCGACATAGCACTATATAGATGTGCCAGTCCCATGCCATCGCCAATAATAAGTACTACGTTTTTAACCTTTTCTTCACTACCATGCCTGTAAGCGTCACTGCTACACCCACTTAATATTAAGAAGATTAGCAGCGCATAAGTATTTAGTCTTAAAAATAATTTATTCATTATAGTCTATTTATTAAACAAATAACTGTACTCTTTCTGCATTCTTTCACCCAACAGCTTTTTAGGTTCAAGTCTCCAGTTGTTGTTATTCCTGATTTCAATTGTATCATTACTCTCAATCCACTTCATCATATAGTATCTCAGGTCCTTACTGGTTGATTCAAGCAACCTGCCGGAGAGATCTTTCTCACTTATACTGCAACCCCTTGTCAGATGACCTCCACCTCCGGATCCGCGGTATGAATTTACAGCAACAGTATAAACCGAATCATTACAGAAAGTCATACCATTGGTAAAAGCCGATATCTCAACCCTGTTTCCCTCAGTCTTACTTAAATCAACCGTATAATTGATTCCTTCAGCAGAATCAAAATTATACGACCGGTTAAGCAGGAAGTTAGTTGAATCGTCCCTGTACTTCAAAATCCTGCTATCCTTTCCATCAATAGTATTAAACCACAATGCGGCCGAATATTCAAGATAATCATCAATCTCACTCCCTTTCAGCTTTATTGTGTAAAGCATATTCTCATAGCGATAAAGGTCGAACATATCTGCCACATATAACTGACCCGAATCAATACTCACATCAAAGGAGAGAGGAGCAGCGAAGGACAAATCGGCTCCTGTTGTTTCAAGCTGCACGCTGTGAATCAGATCCATAAAATCAGAGTCTCCGAAGAATGACTCTCTTGTGCTTATAGGATTTCTCAGGTAAGCAATCTCCCTGTTTATATATCTTTCAATCAGCGAAAAGTCTTTACTGAATTCTTTATCAAAAGCCTGGTCAGTTTCCAGTGTATCTGTCTTAATAAGATGACGGGTTAGAAGGATAGTTCTTCCCTGTCCTGAATCAATTAGTTCAATGTCAACAAGAGGCAAAAACCTGGCGTGTGAACCTCCGTCTACTATAAGAACACTGTCTCCGCTTTCGGTTTCGATATAGTCGGCCATAAGATCATGATCGTGTCCGATAAATATAATATCGAAACCATCAACCCTGCGGGCAACTGAGAGTGATGCATTTTCATTTTTGAATGACCCTGGTTCACCTCCTCCATAACTTTCGTTCCATCCTGCATGAAACAGGCCTACAACCAGGTCAGGTTCATTCTCAAGTATTTCCGGCATCCACCTGGCAGCTGCTTCTGTCATATCCCCGAATTCAATGCCCTCGTACAACACCTCGGGAAGCCAGCCGGGTACTCCCGGTGTTATCAGACCCAGAACTGCTATCTTTAAACCTCCCTTTCTAATAATTGTATAGGGTTCAAAATATGGTTCGCCCGTTTCAGTACTTATAGCATTGGCTGCAAGCATAGGAAAGTTGTATTCGTCCCTGATCCTGTCGTATACTTCGTGGCCGGCTTCAATATCATGGTTGCCTGCGGTAACAGCATCATAGCCAATATAATTAAGAACCCTTGGCCAGAGGTGTTTTGATTCCGTATCCTCAAAATTATAATAATACACTTCAGGTGTACCCTGGATATTATCACCATTATCAAGAAGTAGAATATTCCTGTCCTGCTGCCGGCTTAAGAAAGAAGAGATTTTTGACATTGAGGATTCCCTCTGCTCTCCGTTTGAAGGATCTTTCCCAAATATTACACCATGTACATCAGTGGTAGCGACAATGGTAATATTATGCCTTTGTTCATTCCCTGAACATGAAAAAAGAGTTAGAGTAAGCAGAACAACAAATATATTCTTAAGTACCTTTATCATACCTGGCATTAATTATTTCACAAAAATAAGTTCTAAAATATTATTATCACTATTTTGTCAGGTTTTTAGTTCAATTCTATATTTATATATAGAAAACAACAGATTGAATTATTTGTTTATAATGCTTAATATCCTGGTTTATAGTTAAAGTAATTGCAGCTATGGTTTTTACCGGTTTTGATAAGATCTCGAAAAGTCTGCCTCCCCTTCTGAAAGGAAAATCTCTTGCATTATTATGCCATGCTCCAAGTATTAACAGGGATTTTGTTCATATTATAGATTTTTTCAGAGAATGCAGGGAAACAAGTCTTAAGTGTATTTTTGGACCTCAGCATGGTCTCTTCGGGCAAACACAGGATAATATGATTGAATGGGAAGGGAATAGCGAAAGCGCTTTTGGAGTACCGGTTTACAGCCTTTATGGCAGGCATCGCACACCGGCACACCATATGCTTGAAGGCGTTGATATTGTTGTGGTTGATCTCCAGGATATAGGTGCCCGTCCCTACACCTATATCTGGACCCTGAAGAATGTAATGCAGGTATGTGCCGAACTATCACTGCCTGTGCTTGTGCTTGACAGGCCAAACCCTGTAAGCAGGCTGGGATGCGAAGGTCCCGTTCTGAAGAGGGATTATTTTACCTTTGTAGGCGGAGCAGAAATACCTCTTTGCCATGATCTCACCATCGGCGAAATAGCATTATGGCTTAATGAATATGAAGATACAGCATGTGAACTGCACATTGAATGGATGTCGGGATGGAAACGTGGCATGATGTACAGGGATACAGACCTTCAGTGGGTGCCTCCATCTCCGAATATGCCATCACAGGAAACAGCTGTGGTTTACCCCGGGATGGTTCTAACTGAAGCTCTTAACCTGTCTGAGGCAAGAGGAACTACAACACCTTTTGAATTATTTGGCGCTCCTGCACTGGACACAGCTTCAATAATTGAGGACCTAAAAGCAAGAAAATTAAAAGGATGTGCTTTCAGATTGCACGATTTCATCCCCACATTCAATAAATATTCTGACAGCTACTGCAAAGGAATTCAAATACATATCACAGACCCGGGGACCTACGAACCGGTATTCACAGCTATCTCGCTATATGATTCCATTATCAGGACAAATCCTCTGTATATGGAGTTCAATAAACCACCATACGAATATGAGTACAGGCTGATGCCCTTCGATATATTAATGGGCGATTCCACGACAAGGGAAGCCCTGACTAAAAGAGAAAATATTCTTATAGAAAAAGAACGCTGGAGTTCTGAAGTGTCTGACTTTCAAAAGAAATTTTCGCTAATAAAGCACTACTAAAAATGCCTGACCTGAACCTGCTTCTTGCTGTCTTTCTTATAATTTTCTTTGCAAGCATCGTAAGAGGATTAAGCGGGTTTGGCCTGGCAATGATAGCATTGCCACTGCTGAGTTTAATACTTCCATACAGGGAAACAGTTGTTCTGCTTGTTGCGGTTAACCTGGCATTTTCTATCGTACACCTCATAAAATCAAAGGGTTTAATTAAGTCAGGATATTTTATCATTATTATTGTTTTTTCGAGCCTGGGTGTTACTGCAGGTGTACTGCTGCTAAACAGGATAAACAACGAGATTCTCAGAACCTGTGCAGGCCTGGTAATTTTAATCTTTGCGATTTTAATGTTTTCGGGTTACAGGCTAAGGTTCGCCAGGCCTGGCATGGCTTATTCGCTGGCATCACTTATAGGTGGGATACTTGCAGGAAGTGCATCAATAGGTGGTCCTGTTGCAGCTCTTATGCTTGGTGGCACAAAACTCAAACATGATGAGTTCAGGTATTCAATGTCTGTATTCTTCCTGGTTTCATATGCATACTCAACCGCACTCTATTCAGTCACCGGAAGTATTGACCCTGAGCAACTACTGCTGATTATTTTCTGCATACCATCAATGATTGCCGGCTTTTTCCTGGGCGAAAGACTCACTAAAATTATAAACGAAAGAAAAATACGCACCATAGTCCTGCTGCTACTGGTTCTTGCGGGCATATTTACTACCTGGAAAGGCTTAGCTGCCCTGCTTGCCTGAGAAAGCATCCATCTCCATCTCAAACAACAGGTCTTCCCTGCATATATCGGCTTCTACCATAAGAACAGTATCAGCATTCAGCTTATTTTGCCTGCAACAATCAATTAAAACATTTTTCGTAGTGCTGTCAGGAAAGTAAGCTATTGCCCTCGAAACATCCTGGAAATCCATTCCTTCCTTGTTTAAGATTGCCTTCAGGACCCGGAAAGTCATTTCCACCTGCTTTTTCATTTCACCGATATGAGCAGTTTCTCCGCCAGGCAGTATAGCTGCTGTTCCACTGATCATAAGTTTCTTATATTCTTTGGACTTAAGCCTTATTGCCCTCGAAAAGGAGCTCTTGTAGTCAAGTGCCTCACATTGAAGCGGTGAACTTATGGTCTCAATACTCAGGCCTTCACTACGCTCGATTGCCAGTCCCGATAAAACAATTGCTCTTTTGAAGGCATTAGCTGATCCAATTCCTGTGCTTGCCGGGACCAGGGAATCGAAGATTCCATGTTCCTTAAAATATGCCGAACGTACGCTGTTGAATTCGTCATACCAGCCAAGAATATTATCGAGGTAAATCCAGGTTCTTACAATACCAGCAGGCTCAAGATTATTATCCTTCAAGCCGGATTTCAGGGTATTGAATACCCCTGCAGCCTGATCTGAACTCCCGGAATCCCGGCTTCTATCTATGAGCGCATTAAGATAGACAAATCTTATGGAATCAGTACCAGGAATCTTTATCTCAGAACTATCCCCTTTAGAGCTAACATTCTTACTATCAGTGCATATAAACTGTATCTTAAGGGTATCAGACTTAGCATATAACATTAAGGGAAGCTGAATATTTACAATTTCTGATTTCCCGAGTCCGCTAACAAGATCAAGGTATGGAGAATTATGCCCGGCAAAAGCGAGAGCGAGTAAGACTTTTGCTTTCTTTGAACAGAGCAGGTCTTCTATCGCGGCAATAATACCTGTATCGACAGGCTTATCAGATATTATAATATTGATGTTCAACAGGCTGAAATCACCATAGTTCTCAAAAGTGATAAAGTAACTTGATTTTTTTCCCAGCAGTCCCTTCTCAGTTCTTAACATGTTTATTCCACAATTGATTTCAGAAGCGCTTGTATTCCCTGTTTTTGTTCATCAGTAAAAAAATCTTTCAGAAGGGCTTCATTCAGAAATTTTCTTGCTTCTTTTCCATTACCCTGTTCTATCATAAGGGTTCCCATCAGAAAATATGCATCTGTATACCCGGGGTTTAACTCCAGGAGGCCTTTCAGAACTGTTTTAGCCTTTGGGGTGTTTCCCTCCTTTCCCAGAAAATATGCGTAGGTGTAGGAATATTTTGGATTTTTGTCCCAGGCAGAGGCATTCTTAAGTAAAGCAAGCGATTCTATGGGATCAGATTCGTTTAACAGGATTCCAAGGTTATAGGCCGCAGTTGCATTTTTATCAGATACCAGAAGGAGTCTCCTGAAACAGGATATTGCCCTTTCATTATTACCTGTTTCACCATAAAGTAAAGCCAGGTTAAGCAGTGCTGCCTCATGGTCAGGTTCAACAGACAGGGCCATCTCAAACATCTTTTCAGATGCTTCCATGTTACCTGTCAAAGAATACAGGTATCCTGCATTTACCATAGGCATTATTGCCTCGGGGTATACTTTTATTGAATTCTGGTATGCCTCAAGTGCTTTCTGGTAATCTGCACCTGCGCTGTAAAAATTCCCGAGATTATAATGCGACGACCAGTCATCAGGCCTGGATGTTAATGAGCTTATATACTCATTTAAAGCTTCTGTAACTGCCGTATCATTTAGTATGCCCGGGTACCTGTTGCCATACATTGAGAGTGCGTTTGCAGCATTAATACGAACCAGCCTGTAATCATCATTAACCAGTTTCATCAGTATATCGAGTGCTTCTTCACTCCCATTTGTTGCGAGAGCACTTGCAACGGCTGATCTGACAAGCGGGGATTCATCATCTTTTCTTGCCATTATACCCTCCCATTTTGACTGCTCGTTGCAGCTTTCAAGCAACCTGATATACGAAGTGGTGTATACCTCGCCAAATTCTCCCGCAACCAGTCCCATATTAAGTTTATCAAGACTGTTCCAGTTTTCGTCTCTCAGTTCCCTGATATATGATCCCAGTCTCAGTGTTTCATCCTGGTATCCTAAATTATGGCCATGAGTTTTTTCTATCCATGCCTGCGACCATTCGGCCGACTGGTCGTGGTGGCACAGGTTACAGGCATTGGGTGATCCGAATGCCATACTTGCCTTTGGCATCGGGGGACGGAAAGAGTGATCACTTCTGTCCATTCTTGCAAAGACTGTCTTTGGCATATGGCATGCAATACATTCACTTCCAGTGCTTTCAGGTTTATGGTGAGAATGGGCACTTACATTATCAACCTTGTCGCTATGGCAGGGAGAACAGGCCAGGTTTGGATTTTCGCCACTAAACCTGTACCTGCCGCTGGATGTATGGCAGCTGACACAATGCATATCGCTTTCCATCTGGCAGGTATTCAGCGACCAGGTTGTCATGGTATAGTTCTCACCGAGATCACGCCCATCGGCGTAAAAATCATGATTCTCAAGAGTTATAAGGTTGAAGTAGTCGTAGAATCTCTCGCCCGGAGGATAGCCAGGGGCTACTATACCTGATTTTGCATGGCACGATCCGCATGCAGCGTCATTCTGCTCTGGTGTATATGCACTTGTAAGTATTATCTTCAGATCGTCCGGCACTTCACCCTCCCCTGCTTCCACACAGACCCTGATATGCTCTGAGCTCGGTCCATGGCATGTTTCACAGTTTATTCCAGGCTCGCTCCAGGTGGTTGTATAAGTAAGATCCTCCAGGTTGAAATTTGATTCAAGCTGGCTGACATGGCAACTGTAGCAGGAAGTATTGAAGGTATACAGATGATTTTCCCAGTCAAGGGCTTCATCCTCAATAGTCTCAAAATGCCTTACACCACTTTCAGGATTATTATACCAGCTTTCTGTTTTGCAATCATAGGCCAGTGGCAGCGTATGTAAGCGGCCCCTGTCGAACTCAGTAAGAAAATAATAAATATACTTACCTCCCAGTGCGTGCACTGCTTTATAGCGCTTTAGCTCTCCACCGGGCTCAAGCTGAACAAAAAACAGGGAACTGTCTGAAACTTCAACGCTGAAAAGCGATTCGCCAACAGCAATCCCTTCGGTCAGATTCCTGATCTCGGTGTCTATAAAGCCCGGGCTTACCTCCTGCATGGCCAATCCATGATGCGATGGCGCCCAAAGTTCGTAAAAGCGTTCATGGCAGGGCTTGCAGCTTTCTGAACCACTGTACATAGCAATTTTCTGCTCCAGCTTGCGGTTGTTATTTATCCTGGAAAAAACAATAATAAATATAAGCAGGGTAAAACCTATACTGATCAAAATAATAAGACGTGAATTATCTTTCATAAAATATACCTTTCCCTAAAAGCAGTCTTTAGCTGTCAAATAGTCCGTCATCCCTCATTAACAGCAATAATGAAGACTGTGGCACCACAACATATTTTTCTGTATTAAACTCAATCTCAATGGCACTGTTTTGCATATATACAGCCAGGTCGCCTTCTCTTGGCTGGAGAGGAACATATTGCGGCTCGTTTGATGCAGCTTTCCAGGGTTCATCAGCATCGCTGACAGAGGGTATTGCATATCCGGGACCTACCTTAAGCACGTAGCCAATCTGGACTTTTTCCTTCTCCTGCACTCCCGGTGGAAGGTATAATCCAGATTTGGTTTTTGACTGTGGCGTTTTAGGCTTAATCAGAATCCGGTCGCCAACCACAATAAGCTTGGATAAATCTTTCTCGTCAAGTACCATACTCATAGTAATATTTATTACTGTTAATACAAAAGTAGATATATTTTTTTCATCCGGTATTTTTTAAGAATATTTGTATTCTTTAATCATGAATATCAATTTTATCCTCGTCGAACCAAAAGTCCCGGAGAATATCGGGGCAAGTGCAAGGGCCATAAAAACCATGGGCTTCAGCTCACTTATCCTTGTTAATCCCTGCCATTACCATGAAGGAAGAGCCCAATGGATGGCACATGGATCAGCAGATGTCCTTGAAAATGCAAAAATCTTTAAGACGCTGGAAGATGCCCTTGTCAATTCTGATCTGACGGTAGCCACTTCAACCCGCAGAAGAGCTGTTAAACAGGATAATATAAATATCAGGAATCTTAATGAATTTGTGCAGGCGAAGAACATTATCGATGGTACAGTCTCAATCGTATTCGGGAGCGAAGAATCAGGTCTCAGCAATAAAGACATGAAACTATGTGATATAGCTTCATATATTCCAATGTCTGTAAAACATCCCTCATTAAACCTGGCACAGGCCGTTATGGTATATGCCTTTGAGTTATCAGCACCCGGATCGGCAGATCCGGGCCATGAAGAAGAATCTGGAGAAAAGAACAGTGCTTCGTTCCTTAGTGTTAAGCAAAAAGTGGAATATATACTTGAGTATACGGGAATCTCAGAAAACCCTAACCTGGCGGGGCGTATAATGGAAAGAATCGGCCTTGCCGGTGACAAGGACCTTAATCTGATGCATTCTGTTGCCGGAGCAATAATTAAGAAAATAAAAAAGTAAGCTAAACCGATGGCCTATCTGCTATTATGTATAGTATCATCTTCACTGCTAATGGTAATATTTAAAGTGGCAGGAATAAGGAAACTCGATAATTTTAAATTAATCGTTATCAATTATATTACTGCCTCCATCTTTGGTTTTTCGATAGGAGGATTTCCGGCCGCAGATATAATAGAGCTTAACTGGCTGCCACTGTCAGTAATTATCGGAATACTGTTTATTCTTATATTCCTGGTTATGGCCAGGTCTACTCAGCTTACCGGGATAGCTCCAACAACAATTGCCACAAAAATGTCGGTTGTTATTCCAATAAGCTTTTCAATTATCTACTTCAGCGAAAGAATCAGTATACTTAAGATTGCAGGGATAATACTCGCTATACTATCAGTCTTTCTCACCACTTACAGAAAGGAAACAAAGAAAATATCAAATTCATCTTACGCCTGGTTTCCTTTGCTTTTGTTTGCCGGTTCAGGCATAATTGACTCGCTGGTAAAGTATACACAGGAAAGTTACCTGAATGAAGATCTAAGCATAGTGTTCTCATCATCCCTGTTTTTGATAGCTGCAATCAGCGGATTCATTATTTCTCCATTCAGGAAAAAGTCATTTAAGTCGTGGTTTAAACCAGACCTTATTATTATGGGAATAACACTTGGAATCGTAAACTTCGGCTCACTCTATGGCATAATAATGGCACTCGACAGCAATGTTTTTGATTCGTCGATCGTATTCGGCATTAATAACATAGGCATAGTTTTGCTGTCAATACTGCTTGCTCTTGCCCTTTTTAAAGAGAAGGTAAGCACTCTTAACAGGATCGGCATAGGTCTCTCGCTTGTTTCAATAGTTGTTCTTAGTTTTGTATGATGGAGAGTGACGAATACAGAACAATAAAAGCCAGCTCTTCCGGCATATTCAAGGACCGGGGCAGTAAATTTATTGCCCATGCCTGCAGGGTTGGCTCTGCGGAGGAAGCAAAAAGGATAATCGAGGAAGTTAAGAAGGACTACCGTGATGCACGTCATCATTGCTATGCATACAAAATTGGTACGGAAGATGACAACTGGCGGGTAAATGATGACGGCGAACCATCAGGGACCGCAGGCAGGCCGATATTGGGACAGATATCCTCGTTTGAATTAAGCAATGTATTGATAGTAGTTGTAAGGTACTTCGGAGGAACGCTGCTGGGTGCAGGCGGCTTAATAAATGCCTATAGAAATGCTGCACGGAATGCACTGGAAAACAGTATTATCATTACTGAGCACCTTAAGGTGAAAATACATATCAGTTTCCCCTATGAAGCAATGAATGCCGTAATGAAAATAATAAAAGATGAAAATCCTGAGCAGTCGAACCAGGTATTTGAAAATTCATGCTCGCTCGACCTATGTTTCCGGAAATCTGACAAAGACCGGCTTATTGGCAGGTTAAGTATAATTGAAGGAATCACAATTAATGATCTACCTTCTTTAGATTAAGAAGCAGATACTTATCAATTACTTTTCAACAACAATTAACTCAAAATTATTAGTTGTTAAATTTGCAGCAGGTACTAATATAAAAGAAGCCAATTAATGAAGAACAGGAGTTTAGTTTCAATCGACGATTTTACCACGGAAGAGATACTCAGGATTCTGGATTTAGCTGCAGAGTTTGAAAAGAATCCTTCACAACAACTTCTTCAGGACAAGGTAATTGCATCCTTATTTTTTGAACCATCAACCAGGACAAGGCTTAGCTTTGAAAGTGCTATATCAAGGCTTGGAGGTAAGATAATAGGTTTTACAGACTCTTCAAGTTCGAGTGTAACTAAGGGAGAATCTCTTAACGATACAATCAGAACGGTAAGTAATTACTCCGACCTGATAGTGATGCGACACCCGATAGAAGGAAGTGCCCGCTACGCCAGCGAGGTGGCCGGCATACCGGTCGTTAATGCCGGTGACGGCGCTAACCAGCATCCCACACAGACCCTGCTCGATCTGTATTCCATTCGAAAAACACAGGGAAAACTTGACAACCTTAATATTTTCCTGGTGGGCGACCTGAAATATGGGAGAACAGTTCATTCGCTGATGATGGCGATGACAAGGTGGAATGCCACCTTTAATTTTGTGTCGCCTGACGAACTGAAGATGCCTGACGAATATAAACTATACCTCGAAGAACTGGGCCTTAAGTTTTATGAACACAAGGATTTCACTGATATAATCTCAAAGGCAGATATTATTTATATGACAAGGGTGCAGAAGGAAAGATTCAGTGATCCCATGGAGTATGAAAAAGTAAAGAATGTGTATGTACTTCAGAATTCAATGCTCGACAACACCAAGGATAATATGAGAGTATTGCATCCACTGCCAAGGGTTAATGAAATCGATATGGATGTTGATTCCAACAAGAAGGCATACTATTTTGAACAGGCCCTGAATGGTGTATATACCAGGCAGGCAATTCTATGTTCACTGCTGGGACTTAAATAACATAATACCTGAGAACGATGAAAGAACCTAAACAACTTAGCGTTAGCGCAATACAGAACGGCACAGTAATAGATCATATACCGGCAAATAACTTATTCAAGGTAATACAGATACTGGGACTGGATGAGTTCGACAAGCTCATAACCTTTGGCACAAATTTCACCAGCGATAAGCTCGGTAAGAAGGCTATAGTTAAGCTTGAAGATATATTTTTCGAGGACGAGGATATTAACAGGATTGCACTTGTTGCGCCACAGGCCAAGCTGAATATTATCAGGGATTATGAGGTTGTGGAAAAGAAAGTTGTTGAGGTCCCGGACGAGATAGTGGGAATAGCAAAGTGTGTGAATCCAAAATGTATTACCAATTTTGAGCAGGTAACAACAAGGTTCCGCGTCAAATCAAAGGATAATGTCTCACTTAAGTGTCATTATTGCGAAAAGATAACCGACCAGGAGCATATGGAAATATTGTAATCTCCCTTTTTCTTTTTTATCTGATCCTGTCGTAGGACTTTACCAGCAACTCATCCTTCAGTATAGACCTGAAGGCCAGGTAGCCGAGTATTACGCCAATTACAGGGAAAGTGATCTTCAGGTTAAATACAAAAGCAGCTTCAAACTTATTCCCTGCATATAAAATATAATACAGGATAAGCAAAAAAGAACCCGCATTTAAAAGAGTGGTGAGTACCACAATCCTTATCTGTAACTTCCTGTTCTTAAAAAGGAATATAGCCATAAAATAAAGCAGCGGAACAGCAATCAACAGTATAGTTAAGGGCAGGCTTTTTTCGAGCATTTCAGAAATTCCATTCCTGAGGATTGATATACCTTTATAAGTCAGGGTAAAAGCTTCGCCTTCGGCTCCTACAAGACTAATAATTATACCATTAAGTAATACTCCCGCAAGGGCAGCAGCAATAGCAAGGTAAAGTGTTTGAATTCTTTGTATCATAAGCTTTATGAATCCTTTTGGAAAACAAATCTACTTCCTTTTTTTCAAACTCTGGTAATCGAGGTAATAGAGAATTTTTAACGACAGGCTGTTATTCTTATCGGAGGCAAACATATAGTTCAGATTATCCCTGAAATCATAAAATATATCGTCCGACCCGGTATAAATGGAATTCTTCCATACCAGCGAAAGCTCGCTTCCCGGGGCAAAACGCCAGGTATATTTCATATCAATATTAAAGGCGTTATAATTGTAGTCATGGTTATCAGTGTAAGCCACAGGCACTAAAGAGCCGTTTTCCTGCAAAAGGTAATATTGATCCAGGTAATCAGCTCTCGACCAGTAATGCCTTAACCTTAGTGAAAGATAAGAGTCGGCAGTAAAAATAAAACTCGATTCAATCTGGTTTTCAATCGTGGTATTATCCCTTTTTCCAAAATATATCTCACTCACATCATCAGATGAAGCATAACCCAGGTCATTTATTTTCTTCCTGATATCAAACTTGTAGCTCATCGAGAACCTGTCAGAAAATTTAATGCCCGGATCAAATGACAGGCTATATTCATGCTGGTCATACTCCGATTTTGTTTTCTGATAACTGGCCCTTATATTAAAATAAAATCTCTTATTCATGTTTGAACTAACCCAGGTACTGAGGTTTAAATTTTGTCCGCTGTGGAAAAACCATCCTTCTAGCCTGGGTTCATAGTAATCATCCGTTCCTTTCGGTCTTATTTCAGCCCTGAGCATTACACTCCAATAGTTTTTAAATGTGGTAAAAGAAGAAAACTCCAGGTTTGAGCCGGTAAATACCCTTGGCCGGTACAGCATATTATACCCGTACTGCAATGAGGTCCTCGTGGTAAGAATTTTCCAGAAAGGATCATATATATTATGAGAAATTTCAAGCTGATTCTGAAATTCATTATTTCTTCTAAGGTAGCCCATGTCGTTTGGATCATAGGTGTCGTTACTCATCTCGAGACTATAATTCGCCCTTAATGCCCCTCCTGTCTTTCCCATCCTTAACTCGAGCATATGCCCCAGGTCAGTATCAGCATCATCGTAATACTTCTGGCTCAGAGCAGCTTTACCCGAAACCGAATACTGCCTGCTCCTGTCCTGGAGACTAAAATCTGCAGCCGATACATTTGCGGTATAGTATAAATCGTTTTTTTCAGCGTTTCTCCTGACATTGGTATTTACAAAGCTGACATATGAATTGTTTTTCAGGCTCTGATCAATAACTATCATATTAAAGTTTGTAAGCGGTCCTGTAAGCAGCTCCCTCGACCCCTCATTCAAAGTATCGGTTATGGTTGCATGCATACCACTTGTAAGGGCATTAAAGATTCCGATACCCAGGCCGCTGCGGGTTCGCCCCGATAACTTTGTAGCATTAATCAGGGAAGACTCAGAAGGATTGTAAGTTACAACCTCGTTGTCGTTTAGATCATCGTAGGGACTATAATACCCATTTGGCCTTGATCCGATTCTTCTTGAATAGAAAATTCCTCCCTTGTTAAACAATTCAGTCCCCTCCATAAAGAAAGGGCGGTTTTCATTGAATTTAACCTCATAGGGACTGAGGTTCAGAACCTGGTCGTCCGACCTTACCTGTCCAAAATCCGGAATAAGCGTAGCGTCCAGGGTAAAACTTTCGTTTATACCATATTTCAGATCCATTCCCCCATTGTAGGTGGCACCGATCGGGTCGGAGTTATACTTCTCAAGGTAGCCGGAGACATAGGGTGTAAGAGAAAGACGCAGAGGTGGTTCTATATCCCTGATATTTGACAGTTCGCCCAGGTGGTTAAAGGTTACGCCAATTTCCCTGTCGACATAATTCCACGACGATTGCTCGCGGGTTCTTCGCACTTCACGCCAGAAATTTATCCCCCATGTCTGTACATCATTCTTTGGAAACCTCAGGGCTGAATATGGAATTCTTATTTCGGCAATCCACCCTTCATCGTTAATTGAAGTCTTGCTTTCCCAAACTGCATCCCATGTATCGCTGTTACCTCTCATACTCATGCTTATCCTCGGTGGACGGTCTGATTGTACGCCCGAAACTGACACTTTAAAAGTGGCCCCGTTGATGCCGTCATTATAGGGGCTGAGATCGATGGTAAACATATCGGCATTAAGATTATGGTCACTGTCTCTTTCACCAAGTTCCTTATATATTGAATCGGGCCGGGGGTCGTACAACATTGCACCCACGTAGAGTGCTGCGTTATCATACAATACCCTTACTTCTGTCCTGTATTTACTGGCTTCTCCATTATAAGGAGCATATTGTACAAAATCCCTGGCTATATCAGCCCTGCTCCAGATTTCATCATCCAGATACCCATCAATCTTTGGGGCAAGTTCTATCCTGACAGCCTCAATTCTTTTCCGCTCAAGCAAGGATCTGTCCTTTTTATTTCCTTCAGCAAACAGGCTTCCTGCAGAACAAACAGTTATAAGCAGTGTCATTAAAGTAATCTTCAATTGCACACTCAACCAGATCTTTCTATATATCATTATAAATCAACTACTTAAAGTAATACCTATATTTCCTTAGCAAAAATATTCAAAAGGTTAATCCCGACACCCTTTTTTAATATAATATTTATAATACTTAACAATTTTTAACAGCCCGGGTTGAAGCCAGCCCTGACGGCTTATAAAAAAAGAAGAGGGCGCCTGATACAGACACCCTCCGCTTTGCCAAATATTATAGTAAAATTAATTATTGCCAAGTATCAGTGGTAAACCGTCTTTGGTCGACCCGATCACAACTACCTTGGAATTTGGCGATTGCGCAAGTACCAGGGTTGCATCAATACCTTTTTGCTGTAGAATTTTATCGGTAAGACTTGCACTGATGATCCTGTTGAAGTTTGCTATACCGCTGGCTTCAATGGATTTCCTGTCTGCTTCCAGTCTTTCACGTTCATTAATAAACTTCATTGCAAGGGCTTCCTGCTCACGGGTCAGCTTACTTTCAATAGCAGTAATAATATCTGTGGGGAGACCAATAGACCTGATAAGAAGTGCTTTCATTTCGATATTATTCTTTTCAAGTATTGTGGCTGTTTCTGTAATAATAGCTGCTTCCACCTCACTCCTCCTGGTTGAATATATTTCTTCTGCAGTATACCTTCCTGTTACCTGGCGCACTGTCGACCTTACTTCGGGAATAACCAGCCTGCTAACATAGTTGGTTCCGAATATCTCATGCAGGTCGCCAATCTTATCATACCTGGGATTGAATCGAACAGTTACATCAACATTTATTGAAAGTCCGTTTTTATCCAGGACATCCATTGTTTCTTCACTTTTTTGCTCTTTTACATCGTACTTGTAAAGAGAATTCCAGGGTGCAACCAGCTTAAGTCCTGTTCCAACAATGTTTTCCTTATCAAGAAAACCCGAAATGGTCCGGAAAACCACGGCTCGCTCACCGGGACGTATTATATAGAACATTTTGGTTCCAAAAACCAGCAATAAAACTATGACTATTGCCAGTGTTACAATTAGTGTTTGCTTTTGTTTCATATTAAATTAATTTAAGATTTATTCAAATTATTGCTGTACAAAAGTAATCTAAATAAACAGCCTGTCACAAAGATTATTGATTTTTTGCTTATTGGTAAATAACATTAATAAGGTTATTTTTGAGTTTCTTAATATAAAAGAATGAAAGAAACAGAGTTAATAACCAATATTGACAACACTGTATTTCATCTCCATCTTAAGGGTGATGAAATTGCCGACAGGGTAATTATTGTGGGCGATCCGGCACGAGTTGATCTTGTTGCATCCATGTTCGACATAATCAAAATAAGAAAATCAAACAGGGAATTTCACACCATTACCGGCATCTCGTCCGGAAAGGAAATAACTGTCATATCGAGTGGAATAGGAACCGATAATATTGATATACTTATTAATGAACTTGATGCAGCAGTGAACTATGACCTGGCAGGCAAAAAGAGGCTTAAAGAAAAAAGAACGCTCAGCTTTGTAAGAATGGGCACCTCCGGAGGACTACAGGGAGATATTGAGCCGGGCACTTTTGTTGTAAGCAGCCGTGCCATTGGATTTGATAATGTACTTAACTTCTATACTGGCATAGACGAAATTACCGACACCTCCTTCGAATCTGCCCTGATGAAGCATCTTGAATGGTCGCCGCGCCTTTCAAGACCCTATATTGTTGATGCCGACAGCGACTTACTTTCATTATTTACAAATGAAGGTATACGGGCAGGGCTTACGATATCGGCACCCGGGTTTTATGCCCCGCAGGGCAGAACCCTGAGTATTGAACCTGTTATGGCAGGTATTAACGACAGGATAGAAACTTTCAGGTACGGGGATGAGATAATACTTAATTACGAAATGGAAAGTTCTGCTATTTACGGCCTGTCAGCATTACTGGGTCATAAAGCAGTTACTGTTTGCTCGGTAATAGGCAACAGGGTAAGTGGAAAATTCCTTAACGATTACAGGAGGAGTATACTGGAGCTTACGAGGCTTGTCTTAAAATTGATATAGGAACGCAAGGCATTGCGTTCCTACATCGGAACTTAGCAGGTTTGTCTTAAATT